>JACOTZ010000256.1 GCA_016178155.1 Acidobacteriota bacterium | reverse complement strand
GCAGGTGCACGCCATAGCACGCAAAACTGATGAAGTACCTCATGGAAGTTTCCGGGCATTCCTCCGCTCCCTGACGGTCGCGGCTCAGCCGAGCGTACTCCCTACGCTCAGATTTCCTCGCCTGGTAAGCAACTGCCCGAAATGTATCACTTTTATGTCGCGCACCCACGGACGCGCCCCACAGCAACTTCCGCCGGCCGGTACGCGAAAATTCAGGTATGGCCGAGGTCAATCCGCTGCTCGAGATCCGTTTCCACGTTCCTTTCGATCAAATCCGGGCCGAGCACGTGGAACCGGCCATCCATCGCCTGCTCGAGGAGGCCCGCGAGGCGCAGGCGCGCCTGGCGGCGAGCACGGGCGCGCGCACATTCGAAAATACACTGCTCGCGCTCGAGCAGATTACCGAGAAACTCGACTATGCCATGGGCGTGGTGCGGCACCTTGAGTCAGTAGCCACGTCCCCGGAATTGCGCGCCGCCTACAACGCGGTCCAGGGTCCGGCCAGTGAATTCTACTCGAGCATTCCGCTCGACTCCGGACTCTGGCGAGTGCTCCAGGAATACGCGGACACCGCCGAGGCCAAGTCTCTCACCGGCACGCGCCGGCGCCTGCTCACGAAAACCATCGACCTGTTTCGCCGGCACGGGGCCGAGTTGGATGACGCCGGCAAAGCCCGACTGCGCGAAATCGATATCGAGCTGACGCAGCTTACGACAAAGTTCTCGCAGAATGTTCTGGATGCGACAAACGCCTACGAGCTCGTAGTGACCGACCCGGCAAAGCTTGGCGGCCTGCCTCCCTCGGCGGTCGAAGCGGCACGGGAAAGCGCAAAATCCAAGGGACTCGACGCCTGGCGCTTCACCCTGCAGGCGCCGAGCTATCTGGCGCTGATGACCTATCTTGATGATGCCGGGCTGCGCCGGCAGATGTACCACGCGCACGCGACGCGCGCCGCCGGCGGGGAGTTCGACAACCGCGGGATCATGGCGCGCATCCTGGCGCTGCGGCGCGAGAAAGCGAGTCTGCTCGGTTTCCAAAATTTCGCCGATTTCGTCCTCGTCGATCGCATGGCCCACACGGGCACGCGGGCCGCCGCGTTCGTTGTCGACCTCAAGCAGAAAACGGAAAAGCGCTTCCATGAGGAGAACGGGGAACTGGCGGCCTTCCGCCGCGCGATCGAGGGGCCGGACGCGCCGGCGCTCGATCCCTGGGGCGTCGCCTACTACGCGGAAAAGCAGCGCGCCGCCCTCTACGACTTCAATGAAGAAGACCTGCGGCCCTACTTCCCGCTGGAGCGGGTGCTGGCCGGAATGTTCGAGATCGCGCAGCGGCTCTATGGCATCCGGGTCATCGAGGAAAAAGGCGCCAGTGCCTGGGACGCCAAAGTTGCTTCCTATTCGATCCACGACAGCGACGGCACTCATCTCGGATCCTTTTATGCGGATTCCTATCCGCGAGAGAACAAGCGCGGCGGCGCGTGGATGGATTCGCTCATCACCGGAGGGCCGGCCGACGCCGGCTTCAGACCTCATCTGGGTCTGATCTGCGGAAACCTAACGCCGCCGGTCGGCGAGAAACCCGCCCTGCTCACGCACCGCGAGGTGGAAACCGTGTTCCACGAATTCGGGCACCTGCTGCACCACTGCCTGAGCCGGGTTGAGGTGCGGACACTCGCGGGCACGAACGTCGCCTGGGATTTTGTCGAGCTGCCTTCGCAGATCATGGAAAACTGGTGCTGGGAGCGCGAGGCTCTCGACCTGTTCGCGCGGCACCACCAGTCGGGCGCTCCGATCCCGGACGATCTGTATCGGAAGATGAGGCGGGCCAAGACGTTCCGCGGCGCGAATGCGCAGATGCGGCAACTCGGGTTCGCGGTCCTCGATCTCAAGCTGCACATCGAATACTCGCCTGAGCGCGAAGGCGGCCTCATCGGCTACGCCCGCGAACTGCTCCAGTCGTTCTCGCCCGCTCCGCTTCCGCCCGATTATGCCATGGTGGCAGGTTTTACGCATCTGTTCGCGAGCCCCGTCGGCTACGGCGCCGGTTACTACTCGTATAAGTGGGCCGAGGTGCTTGATGCCGACGCATTTACGCGCTTCCGCGAAATCGGGATCTTCAGCCGCGAGGTCGGCCTCGAATTTCGCGACAAGATCCTGGCGCGCGGCGACTCGGATGATCCGGCGGAGCTTTACCGGGGGTTCATGGGACGCGATCCGAATCCCGATGCCCTGCTGGTGCGCCTCGGCCTGTGCGCGGCAGACCACTAACTGGGCAAGGCTTCGGGGTCTGGGAGTCCTTGTGGCCGCAAGAACGGCGCCACTCATAACCCGGCTAGCGGGCGGGAACGTAAGTACCCGAGCTAGCGGTTAGTCTGCACAAAGTTACAAGGCCGGCGTACCTTGTCCCGGTAATAATTGCACAATACGGCATCCAAACTCTGAACAGACAACACGCTAAGTTCAAGCTGTACTGAACCTGGGATGGCCGGAGTACCATTGGCCGCGAGATTGCCCGCACTCGCGCAGGAGCTTTCCAACTCAATGAGAATTCGATTTGTGTTCACGCATGTATTTCTGGCCGCCGGCGTGGCTCTCACCGTTAGCGCCGCGGCGCCGGACGATAAGTCTCCCCGCAAGGAAAAGGAGACAAAGGAACAGCAGACAAGTGACCAGCAGGAGCAGAAGACCAGCCGAGAACAGCAGACCAGCACATCGCAGCAGACCGGCGCGCGCAGCCGCGTCGAAGCCTCCGAGGACATGCTTGCGCCGGGCGACAAGAGGTTCGTGATGAACGCCGCCCAGAGCGGCATGATCGAGGTCAAGGCGGCGGAACTGGCCTCGACCAAAGCCTCGAGCGAGGAAGTCAAGAGCGACGCGCAGAAGATTCGTGAGGGCCACGAGAAGGCCAACAACGAGCTTAAGTCGCTGGCGCAGCAGAAAGCGCTCTCGCTGCCGGACGCGCTGGACGAGAAGCACCAGAAGGATCTGGCGAAGCTCGAGCGGCTCTCCGGCAACCAGTTCGATCGCGCCTACGCCAGTTGGCTGACGAAACACCACCGCAAGGCCATCAAGGATTTCGAGAAGATGTCCAACGAGGCGATCGACACTCACGTCCGGGAATTCGCCGCCAAGACGCTGCCCACGCTGCGGTCGCACCTAGAGATCGCGCAGCAGATGTCCGGCCGCGGCAAGGCACCGAAGGCAACCAGCTCGGCGTCCGGCACGGCTGAACATCACGGCGCCGGTAAACGCAGCCGCACCCAGACCGACCAGCCGAGCGAGACCGCCGCTCCGGAGCCGGCTAAGACTCCGTCGGAAACCCCTCCTCCCGATAAGAAATAGCGCCGCCGCGGGCGGTGGCGTTCCGCCGCCCGCTCGCAACCAATTCGAGCTCGGTGGCGATGTAAAACTCGAGGCGGCCGTGTGCCCTGCGCAGCGCGTCCTCGGCGGCTTGCGGCGTCCCCGAACGCGCGAACAGAAACCCGAGATAGCTGCTCCCTTCGGGCAGGCGCACAAGCTGCTGTCCTTCCTTAGCGGTGATCTCGACCTGCTCGATGCTCTCCACCTCGAGCGCGGACGCCACGCCTGAGACGCCGTGATAGACGCCGTTCTTTGGTATCGGGATCATCATGACGCCCGAGGCGCAGGCTTCGCGCCGCATCCGGCCGGTATCCTCACCGAGCGCGTGGAGCAGGGTCAGTTCCTCCAGGCCGAGGCCGCCGTCGAAACGCAAGGCCCTGGCGCACAACCCGCCGATCGGCCGCGCCGCGATCTCGAGCGGCCAGGCGCCGCCGTCGTTCCAGCGCAGCTCCGCGTGCATCGGACCGTGGGTGAGCCCGAGGGCGCGCACGGCACGTTCTGTCGCCGCGACCAGCTCGGCCTGGATCTCTGCTGGCGCGCGCGATGGCGTCACGTAAAGCGTCTCTTCAAAGAAGGGCCCTTCGAGCGGGTCGGGCTTGTCGAAGATGGCGAGCAGGTCGAGGCGGCCGCACGTGAGCATCGCCTCCACCGCGAACTCCCGGCCCCGGATGTAGCTCTCCACCTGGACGTACCGGTTCTGCTCTTCGTTCATCCGCACGATATCCGGGGTAGCAAGCAGTGCCCGGATGCGCTCGAAGGCAGCGATGAATTCGGGCTCCGAATCGGCGCGGATCACGCCACGGCTGGCCGAGAGCCCAAGCGGCTTGAGCACACAGGGATACGCCGAGGCACGCGCGGTTGCTCGCGGATCTTGCGCCACCGGAAGCAGCCGGTATGACGGCACCGGCAGGCCGGCCGCGCGAAATCGCTCGCGCGCGGCGAACTTGTTGCGGCACGCGGCCACCGCCTGGGGAGGGCTGAACGGGATGCCGAGAGCTTCCGCCGCAAGTGCCGCGATATGCGCCGGGCGATCGCCTACCGCGACGATGCCGTCCACCGGGCCTGCCTGCGCGACGATGGCGTTGGCCGCGTTCTCCGGCCGCGCGAATTTCAGCGCGATCGCGCGATCGCCCCACGGGTCGTCCAGCCGGTCACAGCGGTCGGTCGCCATCACCAACTCGACCCCGAAGCGCTTGGCGGCTTCATCGAAAGCGCGCGTCTGATAGCCGGTTTTGGAGGCAACGAGAACGATGCGCTTGTAAGTCATCTCTCACCCGCATTGTCGCACCAACGGGTCGCGCGCGAACGCGGCTCGCGGTAGAGATCAGACAGTTCGAGTGATGCGCGCGTTATAGAAGGGCTGCAGGTCGTCCAGGCGGGACGAGGGCTCGTCGAGTTTCCAGCGGTACATCTTGAGATCGATGTGGTCCGGCGTGAAATCAATAATCGAAAAGCCGTTCTTCTCGATCGGGGCGAGCTTCTGGTCATTGTCGATGGCGGTGGGGACCAGGGGCGGAGTTCCGCGCGCCGAAGAGGGCCAGCCGCGCGGGCCAGTGCTGATGGGTCCCACAAGGATGGTGGTAATCGGATTGCGCCGGAGATTGAGCGAGCCGCTGGCGCGGATGCGGCCGTGAGCGAGGGCGTGAAGGTCGCCGCTGAGGAAGAGCGGGATGCGCTCCATGGCGGAGGCGGCGGCGAGCAGGCGGTCGTGCTGCGATTTCCAGCCTTCCTGCCAGAAATACTTCGGCTTCGCGGTCCCGATTTTCCCTTTCTCAAGCAGCAGGTCCGGATACCACTCTCCCCACTTTCCGGCGCTCCAGCCTACAGGCGTCGACGGCAGATTCACGAGGTGACGCACGTCTTTCGATGTCATGCGCGCGGTGAGCCAGGCTTCCGTGACCTCAGGCACGAAGCCGGCAGTGGGCCCGGTGAGCGACAGATTGCGGCGGCAGTCGTAGATCAGGATCTCGACCAGGTCGCCCCAGCGCAACGTGCCGTAGGACTCCGATACGCCCGGCGCGCGACCGTCGGCCGAGGCGCCGGGGAGACCGGTAGGGCGGTTTTGGTCCGGGAGGAACTCGGGGTAGTAGAGCCGCTGGGTCGCGCGTGCCAGCCCGAGCGAGAAATGGTCAGGGGGAAAGGTGACCATGGCGGGCGTCGCTTCGTCATTTTCGAAATGGTCGTGATCGTCCTGCACAAAGAAAACGGGGACGGAGCGGAAGAGCGTGCCGTACAGGTCGGCTATCTGGGGCGTAACCACCTTCTTGAGCTTGTCCTCATTGGGCGTGCCGAGAACCGGAATGGTGCGGTCGAAGCCGGCGATCAGGTCGCGCGCAAAAGCTGACCCGCCGAGATGGCGCGATCCCTGCGGCGAGCGCAGGTCCCAATAGATATGGTCGCCGATGGCGATCACCGCATCGGGGCGCTGGGCCAGCCCGATCTCGAGCAGGCGGCGGCGCTGGGCGAGCGGAACGAAATATGGATCGTTGGTGCCCGGGATGCGAAGTCCCTCGTGGCCTCCGGCGCAGGTGTAGACGAGCAGTCGCAGCCTCGATTCGCGCGCGCCGGGGTGAGGGAGAGTGCTGAGGGGCCAGGGATGGCAGAGCGGGCGGCCACCGGCGTCCGCGAGGTGAAGCTGGTAACTCGAGCGCGGGTTGAGGCCCGTGACATCGAATTGCCAGAACAGGCCGGCAGTGTCGGAGCGCGTGCCTTCGAGCAGGCGGGCGCCGCACCGCAGCCGCGGCGGCTTTGCCAGAGGCGTGATGAACCCGGCCTTGAGCAGCAGCCGGTTATGGCCGGCGGTGGCCAGAAGGTGCCG
>JACOTZ010000255.1 GCA_016178155.1 Acidobacteriota bacterium | reverse complement strand
TCCTCGGCGCGCTCGCGGACGCCCTCGCCGGCGGTGACGACGAACAGCGCGACGTGGTCGCGCGCGCCGTTCACCCGGTCGAGCACATAGTCGCTGAGGCAAAGACCGTCCGGCCGCGGCTGGCGGCCGAAGCGGAAGGTGTGCAGCGGCTCCTTGGCGCCCGGCGCGAACAGGTGGATGGCGTTGCCGTCGCGCTCGGCTTCGAAGAACTGCCATACGGCGCGAACCTTGAAGAAGGTCAGCGCACATCGTTTGATCTCTTCGAGGCGGTGGTAGAGCTCGAGAGCCTTGGCATCGCGCGCGGCCAGCAGTTTCTCGAAGTTGCCCTTAAACCCGAGATGACGGCCATAGAGCATGTACGGGTTGATGTAGCTCCAGATCTCGGCGAGCTGGGGTACGGCTCGCACGCGCCGGTCGAGGTAGGGTACGGGCGGGACCGGAATGTCCGTACGCACTTTGGAACTGCGCTGGTCGCCCACGGGCACTTTCGCGATTCCATCCGCCGCGCCGAAGGCCTGCTCCTCCAGGAACGTGTACTTGCGCAGCAACTCGTCCCGGGTTGCCGGGGCCATGAGTGCGTTCATGTGCGCGAGGCCGGTCATGGCGTCCTTGGCGTAGAGCGTGGGCGCCTGGTAGGCAGGCCCGATCTTACCGGTCGTGTATTTCTCCGAAAGCGCCGCGCCGCCCACCAGGAGCGGAACGCGGACGCCGGCGTCGCGCAGGTCGTTGGCCGTCACCACCATCTGCTGTGCGCTTTTCACAAGCAGGCCCGACAGGCCGATCGCGTCGGCCTGGTGCTCGCGATATGCCTTGATCAGCTCCTCAGGCGGAACTTTAATGCCAAGGTTGATCACGCGGTAGCCGTTGTTGCTCAGGATGATCTCGACCAGGTTCTTGCCGATGTCGTGGACGTCGCCCTTTACCGTGGCGAGGATCACCTTGCCCCGGTCTGCGGTCTCCGACTTTTCCATGAACTGCTCGAGGTGGTTGACCGCGGACTTCATCGCCTCGGCCGACTGCAGCACCTCGGCGACGATCAGCTCATTATTGTTGAACAGCCGCCCGACCTCGCTCATCCCGTCCATCAGCGGGCCATTGATGACCCCGAGCGGCGCCAGCCCCTCGGCGAGCTTGCGGTCGAGGTCCTCGATCAGCCCGTCTTTGGTGCCCTCGATGATGTAGTTCGCGAGGCGCTGGTCGAGCGGAAGCTGTTCCTTCGGCGGCTTCACCTTCGCGGCCACGCCGCGGAAACGGTCGGCGATGGCGGCGATGTGAAACTGGTTGATCGCGACCTTCTGGTCGCGCGACTGCTCGCGCCAGTCCGCGGGCGCGCTCGCGAACAGAGCGGCGCCGGGATGGTCCGCGGGATACTGCTTCGGCGGGGTGTTGAAGAGAAGATTCTCGGCCAGCTCGCGTTCGCCGGCGGGGATCGACGCGAAGCGCTCGAGTTTCTCGGCGTTCACGATGGCGAGGTCCAATCCCGCCTTCGTGCAGTAATAAAGGAATACCGAGTTGACGATCTCGCGCGCGGCGGGGGGGAGCCCGAAGCTGATATTCGAGATGCCGAGCACGGTCTTTGCGTAAGGGACGCGCTCCCGGATTAAGCGGATGGCTTCGATGGTCTCGACCGCGCCGCCGATGTAATTCTCGTCGCCCGTGGCGCAGGGGAAGACGAGCGGGTCGATGATGACGTCTTCGGGAGCGATGCCGTACTTGCCGGCCAGCAGCTTCACCGAGCGCTCGGCGACGGCCAGCTTGCGCTCGCGCGTGAAGGCTTGCGCCTGCTGCTTGTCCTCATCGATGCAGCCCACCACCAGCGCCGCGTTGTAAGCGCGCGCGACCGGGCACATCTTCTCGAACTTCTCTTCGCCGTCCTCGAGATTGACCGAATTGATAATGCTCTTTCCCTGGCAGTACGTGAGCGCCAGCTCGACGGCGCGCGGGTCGGTGGTGTCGATCATGACCGGCGCCTTTACTTTTCGGATGAGCTTCTCGTAGAACGGCGCAATGTCCGACAACTCGTCGCGGTCGGTCGATTGCAGGCAGACATCCACGATGTGCGCGCCGTTGCGCACCTGGCGCCGCGCGATCTCGGTCGCCTCCTCCCATTTCTCGGCGCCGACCATGTTTTTGAACAGGCGCGAGCCGATGACGTTGGTGCGCTCACCCACGATGAGCGGCCGGTTCGAGTCCTCGGCCTCGACCAGCTCGATGCCGCTGTAGTACGACTTGTGCGGTCTCGGGCGGGGCGGGCGCGGCGCCCGGCCCTCGGCCATTTGGGCGATCACGCGGATGTGCGCGGGAGTGGTGCCGCAGCAGCCGCCGACGAGATTGAGCCAGCCGTGGACCACGAATTTCTCGAGCTGGGCCGCCAGAGACTCGGGCGTTTCCAGGTATTTCAGCTCCTCGTTCGGAATGCCCGCGTTCGGGTAGCACGAGATCCGGGTGGGGGACATCTCGTGGAGGGTGCGGAGATGGTCGGTCATGAACTCCGGTCCGGTGGCGCAGTTCAGCCCGACCGCGAGCAGATTCTTGTTCCCGATCGAGGCGTAGAAGGCGTCCGCGGTCTGGCCGGCGAGCATTGTGCCCATGGGCTCGATGGTGCCGGAGACGACCTTGGGAATGGCGAAGCCGAGCTCGCGCTCGAGGCGCTCGATGGCCAGCAGCGCGGCTTTCACGTTGCGAGTATCCTGGCAGGTCTCGATCAGAAGCAAATCGGCGCCGCCTTCGATGAGGCCGCGGGCCTGCCCGTAGTAGCTCTCGCGCAGCTCGTCAAAGGTGACGTTGCGCGTGACCGTGATCGAGCGCGTGGTCGGGCCCATGGAGCCGCCTACCCAGCGCGGGCGGCCGGGCTTCGAGAACTCGTCCACCGCCTGGCGGGCGACGCGCGCGGCCGCGACGTTGATCTCGTGCACGCGGTCCTGGAGGCCGAACTCGGCAAGCGAGACGCGAGTCGCGTTGAAGGAGTTGGTCTCGATGATATCGGCGCCCGCCTCGAGATAAGCGCGGTGGATTTCGGCGACGACATCGGGGCGGTTGAGCGAGATGATGTCAGTGCAATTTTCGAGGTGTGGTCCGCCGTAGTCCTCGACGGTCAGGCGCGCATGCAGGATGCTCCCCATGGCGCCGTCGAGGACGACGATACGGGTAGCGAGGGCGTCTTCAAGCGCCTGAATCCTGATTTCACGTTCGGTCATGCGGGGGGGAGGAAAGCGCAACTCCTACTGCATTTTAGCAATCGCGGGCTGGGGGCCTCACGAGCGGGTGGCAGCGGTTCAAACTTCAAACCGGGCGCGATAGGAAGCAGCGAGGGCCGCCACAAACTCTCCCCACCTGAGCCCGGAGCCACGGCTTGGAATCTCAGAATGAGTCAGGGCCGTGTCGGGGTCGTACACCACAACGGCAATCCCTTCGAGCAGATGTGAGGCCTCCGCCTCGCTTCTGCGGCCACCGGCGCGGATGAGACGCTCGATAGCTCTCTCGATCAGGTGGAGGGTTGACCTCCGGCTGGGGGCAGCGGGTAATGCCGGTTGCGCCTCAGGCTCCGCGAGCCCTCCTGGTTCTGCAGCGTCGCGGGCGCCCTGTTCGGTCTTTTGCTCCCTCCGCTCGGCTTCTGTAGCGGCCTTGGTCCCGATTTCCTCGTATGTCGGAATCACCAGAACGCCGCCGACCACCGCGAACGGGAACTTCAGGTGGATGTTGACCGCGAAGGTTCGGATGTCTCCGAAACGGTTCCAAATCGCGCGGCCCACCGCAAGGTTCACGGGCTTAAGGGGACGGAAAGAATAACCTGTTCATTCAGATCCATCCGCTCCCCTCACGGTCGCGGCTCGGAACCGTGTATTGAGCCGCGACCGTGAGGGAACGGGTTGCGCGGGGCCGGAACATTTGCTCATCTTATTGTTTCGCCGCCCCTAACCGAGGTTCGTCACCACCACTCCCTGACGGTCGTGGCTCAGAACGCTTCCGCTGATTTGACGGCACTTACTGAGCCGCGCGCGTCAGCAAGCGGTTCGAAATCCTGTCGGTGACGAACTTCGGCTAAGCTCGACTGCAAGCCGCACCCGCCGCCGCTGAGCGATAAATTCAAGCCGCGGCCGTAGCGGCGTCCACTACTCTTCGAGATATCTTCCGCTCCGGTCAGGCCCCAGGTCTCAGTAAATCAGCTTGGCCGCGAAATACACCTGCCTGGGCCACCCGGTCGTATTGGTTATGGTGCCGAACAGCGTGTTGGTCACGGCGGTGTTGGGAGCCGTGAAGTGGGAGTGGTTGAGCGCGTTCAGGAACTCCGAGCGCAACTGCAGCTTCAGACGCTCCGTGATCCGGAAGTTCTTCAGCATGGACGCATTCCAGATATTCAGTCCGGGAGCGCGCAGGCCGGTGAACCGTGCCGACAACGTCCGGATGTTGGACGCAAGCTGCCTCGCGGGATCGCGCTCGAATCCGGCTTCCGTGTTGAACCAGCGGTCGACGCCGCGTTCGCCCCGCGGCAGCACGAGGTCGTGCAGGTCACCGCTGAAGATGACGTTGCCGAAGCCGATCGGAGCGCCGCTCTGCCCCTCGTACACGGCCTGTAACTGCCAGCCGCCCGCGATCAGGTCCGCGGCGCCTCGCCAGTTGCCGCCGATCCATTTGCCGCGGCCGAACGGGAGTTCCCAGATCCCGCTCGCCACGAAGCGATGCTGCCGGTCCTGGTCGGAGATGACCTTTGCCGGAGCCGTGTCGCTTTCGTTCAGCATCCCCGTGGCTTCCAGGAACTTTGACCACGTCCAGTTGGCCTGCACGGTGAAGCCTTTGGCGAAGCGGCGTTCCGTACGGACCTGGAGCGAGTGGTAGTTCGAATAACCGATTGCTTCGGTGCCGGAGATGCCGGTGAAATGTGGGTACGGCCGGAGCAACTGGCCCCGCGCCACATTGCGTCCCGACAGTCCGGTGCCGGGCAGCAGGGGAAAGAACGGATTCGGGACCTGCGCGGAAAGGTGGTCGATCGTCTGCTGGTCGCGGACGGGCGACCTGCTCAGATATTGCGCGGGCACCGGATTCAACTGGCTGCCGACGGCCAGCTTGACTCCCCGGCTGCCGACGTACGCCGTCTCCACCAGCACGCGTCCGGGCAGCTCCCGCTGCACACTAAAGCTCCAGCGCTGCAGATACGCGTCTGCTAAATCGGAGTTGAAGAAGCCGACGCTGCGGCCGACATCGGTCATCAGCCCACCGCTCGCGCCCGCCGGCTGTAGGATACCGCCGGGAAACGGGTTTGCGAGCGAAGCCGCAAACGTGAGCCCGTTGTCCGTGCTCGGCACCAGGTTGGTTCGCTGCGTATATCCGCTCTGGTTCACAGCCTCCCTGTCGACGCCCCGCGGCACGAAGAAGATGCCGTAACCGGCCCGGATCACCGTGGCCCGGTCCAGCGTCCACGCGAGCCCCACCCGCGGCGAGAGGTTGTTGCGGTCGGCGTTCCAGAGCGTCCGCGGCTGTCCGCTGGCCCCGGCGAAGAGCAGGCCCCCGACCGCGCGGAACTGGCTCGCGGGCACCTCGGCGATCGGATTGCGCGCGTAATTCGCCTTCGCCTGCTGCTCGATCGGGTTCGGAGTTGCAAAATCGAACCCGCGCACGCTGCGGTCGAAACGTTCGGTCACCGGGCCAAAATACTCGTAGCGAACGCCCAGCGTGAGCGTAAGGCCGGGCGTCAGCTTCCAGTCATCCTGTACGAAGAACGCGGAGAACGTGGACTGTTCGGCCGATGACGCGTTGAAACTGACCTGCCCGCCGCTGGGGATGCCCAGCAGATAAGAAGCCAGACCCTGGCCGATCGGCGCGGCCGTCGAGTTGTCCAGCGGCCCCCTGGTCCACTGAGTGCGGAAGTCGAGCCGCGGCGTTTGCAGGCTGAAGGTCCGGCTGAACTCGCGGTACAGCCGGAACTCGCCACCGAAGCGCAGGCTATGACTCGAGCGCATGGCGCTCAGATCGAGAGCCAGCGTGTGATACGCCGTGTAAGCGCCGCTGGGCCACGAGCCGCCGAGTTGAGCGTACTGGTCGACCGTGATCTGCGGGAACGTGATTCCCTGCGGATCGAGTTTGGCTACAAGATCTTTGCTGAAGCCGGCGCCGGCCAGGTCGAATCCCTTCCCGAACGGATCGAATGTCTGAATCGAGCGCGAGAAACCGTAGCGGAAATTCATCAGGAACTGGGGGCTGACCATGTAAACGTCGTCGAAGCCGAGCCCGTGGTTGTAGCGATGCCGCTCCTGACCCGTCGCGATGGTGGGGAAATACTGGCCCGACTCAAAGAGCTGGTGCATCCAGTTGTAGCGGCCGAACACGCGGTGCTTCTCGTTGAAGTTGTGGTCCAGCCGCAGGGTGTGCGACGAGTACTCGTTTTGCGAGCGGAGCGGACGGAAAAAGTTGTTCCTGCCGTCCACGGTGCCGGCAACGTTCGACTCGGGCCAGTATTGGAGCAGCCGCTGCGCCATCGGATCCAGCCGGCTCGCCGGGATGATGTTGTCTGCAAAGGGCTGCCGGCTGAAACGGCCGGCCGCTGCCGGCGCGATCGTGGCTGGATCGTAGATCTGGTGCCGGGAGCTGATCCGCAGCAGTTGCGAAAAATCGCCGCGCCGCTGGTCTGCGGCGGGCACCGTGCGGAAGTAGTTGCCCCGTTCCGTGCCGGGGCGAATCAGGCCCTCGTAGCCATACATCCAGAACGTCTTGTTCTTCCCATCGAAGACCTGCGGCAGCACCATGGGTCCGCTGAAGGTCGCGCCGAAGCGGTTGATGACGTGCTGCGGCGCCACCTGCTTGCGTTTTTCGCTGGTCACGGGTCCGGTCGCAGGGTCGTAGAGAAAGCGGCGCTGGAAGAAATCAATACCCTGCAGCGTGTTGTTGTTATGGAACGCGAACAGGCTTGCGTGCAGCCGGTTGCTGCCGGAACGCAAGGCAACATTGACGGCGCCCCCCGGAGAGTGGCCAATGCCCGCGTCATAGCTCAGGGTCTGGACCTTGAACTCATCGACGATCTCCGCCGGCGGGACGAAGGCCGCGTTTCTTCCCCACATGGCCGGCGCGCCGTCGATCGTGTACTCGGTATTGTGATCGCGCGTCCCAGCAACCGCAATGTTCGAAATCACCTCGACGGCCGGCGCCAGGCTGGGATGGTTTGGCGCCGCGAAGTTGATCACGCCCGGTGTCAACCGCGTCAGCGTGAACGGGTTGCCGCCGCTCAGCGGCAGCTCCGTCAAACGCCTGTGATCCACCACCTGCCCGAGCGAGGCGCTCGAGGTCTCGAGCAGGGGCGTTTCGCCCGTGACGGTCACGGCTTCCGTCACTTCACCGACCTGGAGCGGAATGCTGAGCGTGAGGCGGTCCGCGACGCGCAGCTCGATGCCCTCGCGCACGTATTTACGAAATCCGGCCGCTTCCGCCGTGATGTTGTAAGTCCCCGGCAGCAGATAAGAAATTTCGTAGTTGCCCTGGTCATTGGTCCTGCTCGCGGTGGTGATGTTCGTGGCCGTGTTCGTGGCTCTGATTTCCACTCCGGGAACCGCGGCGCCGCTCGGATCCGTAACCTGGCCGAGGATGCGGCCGCGCGGGTCTTGCGACCACAGCGGCGCCAGAGCAGCGGAAAGCAGTACGGCATAGCATAGATATCGCGTTTTCACGGGTTCTCTCCTTGACCGGGGCCGCGGATTGGTTTCACGCGGAAGGCAGATATGGCGAGGCCGCCGGTCCCGCTTGCTCTCGCGCACGATCGGCGCCTGGCGGATGACGGCTCAGGCGCAACGCCGGCGGAGTTTTCGGACGACGGTCGCTTGAGACCACGAACGGCGACCGCACAGCCTGGTGCGAGCCGCACCGGCTGGCGCGGGCAATGGTGACCCACTCTGCGAGAGCATACACCCGCGACCAACGCTTCGCAAGAGTGCTTCGGCCCGGGAGAGCTTCGGCCCGGCATCGTGATGATCAGGGCTTGCGACCTAGCGCGGCATCGGCAGCCGTGGCGCCGCGCAGTCCGGGAATCAATCTTCGCTGCCGAAAACGTTGCCCAGCACGCCGAGGCCCGAGCGCTCGTCGCCGCCGGTCGCCGTCACCGGGGCGATCTCGCGGCGCAGCTTCTCGAGTGTCATGCTCTGGACCACCACGCGTCCTGGACCCGTCATGGTGGCCAGGAACAGGCCCTCGCCGCCGAAAATCGCCGTCTTGATTCCGCCCACAAACTGGATGTCGTATCCCACCGACTCGTCAAAAGCCACGATGCAGCCGGTGTCGATCTGCAGCACTTCGCCGGGCGCGAGGGTGAACTCGATAAAGTCGCCGCCGCCGTGGATGAAGACCGTGCCGGGACCGGTCAGCTTTTCGAGGATAAAGCCTTCGCCGCCCAGAAAACCCGCGCCCAGCTTCTTCACCAGCGCCAGGTTGAGCTGCACGCTCGTCTGCGCGAACAGGAAGCTGTCGCGCTGCACCAGCACACTCTGGCCGGGAACGAGTTCGAACACCTGAATGCGCCCGGGATAGTTGCCGGCAAAGCCGACCTCGCCGTCCGAGAGCGCGCGGAAATACGTCATGAAGAGCGATTCGCCCATCAGCTTCCGCTTGACGGCGCCCCACAGCTTCTGGCCGAGCGAGTCGCCTTGCATCTTTGTTTCCCAGTGGATAGCGGGCGTCTTGTAAAGCATCTTGCCGGCCTCGGCGTAGATCTCCTGGCCCGCCTTGAGGCGTACGCGGGCCACCTGCAGGTTGTCGCCCTGGATGGTGTAATCGAGGGGCTGGAGTGCGGGTTGAGCGTAGGTGGCGACGCCCCCGCCGGCCCCCATTGCCTGCCCGCATGAAGGGCAGAAACGTGTGTCATCGCCGATCCGTCCACCACAGTTGGTGCAAAAAGCCACGAGTTTGAATCCTTTCCCTGTCGATAACTTTCAAAGGGAGGCGCCCGATCTCCCAGCTTACAATGGGAGTACATTTCAATGAATCGTAGTACTTGCGCCGCTCGGGCGTCTGTTGTGTTCACGACCTTGCGGCAAGCCAGGATCCGCCTGCCCGCCAGTTCCTTTTCTGTCCGGCGGCGCGGAATCGCGGAGGCTGACCTCCTGTCCGGAATACGAAAAACCCTTGATTCCCGTTCTCTCCTCGCGCTGGCGCTTGGCCTCCTGCTGATTCCCGGAGCCGGCGCGCGCGAGGTGAAAGTCACCTGCGGCACCCACCCCGATCGGTGGAAAGAAGAGCTGCACCTGCATGAGCAGGCCAACCGGCCCGAGACGCAGGCAGCGCGCTCCAAGCGGCTGGGCGGCGCCGTGCAGGCGGCAGCCCCCAGGCCGGACATCGGCAATCTCGCGATGCTCGAAGACGTCGACGGGGTCATCGAACGGCGGAACCTCTTCAATCTGAACGGCAAGACTCTGCGATTCCTGCCTGCGAACGCCGCCGCCGCCTACCGCTACGAAACCGGCGACAACAGTTATGACGAGGACGCCGCCGCGAACGGCGTCCTGATTGAAGGCATCAAGGACGACGACAGCCGCGAGCTGTCTCTGCCGTTTGAGTTTCCGTTTTTCGGCGAGCTCCACCGCCGCGTCTTCATCAACTCGGACGGCAACGCGACCTTCACTTCTGCAGACGGCAGCAGCAGCGAGCGCTCCCTCGGCCGCCTGACGGGAGGGCCGCCGCGCGTGGCCGCGTTCTTCCGCGACCTCGATCCGGAGAGGGCGACCGGAGGGATTCGCGTGTTTTCCGAGCCCCTGCGCTATGTCATCTCCTGGGTCGAGGTGCCCGAGTACCGCGAGTTCGGCGCCGGTCCGCCGCAGACGTTTCAGTTGCGCCTGTATCGAGACGGCCGCATCGAGATCGCCTTCTCGATCGCGACCTCGACGGAAGCGGTGGTCGGCATTTCGCCCGGGTCCAGGCGCGGGTCGACCACCGTCGTCAGTTTCCTCAACGACCCCAGCGAGGAGTACGGCGCGACCGTCGCCGAGCGCTTCTCGAGCAGCGAGGAGCTCGATATCTTCACGGCGGCGCAAAAGTTTTATCAAAACCACGATGATGCCTACGATTACCTGGCCTTCTATAACACCCTGGGCATCGGCGCCTCGAGCGGCGCTGTCGCCTTCGAGGTGACGTTGCGCAACCAGCGCAGCGGTTACGGCGACCACAAGATCGACGTCGGAGCCGAGGCAGGCTCGAAGCGGCGGCTGCAGGCCATCCTCAACATGGGCCCGGTGGAGCAGTACCCGCCCGAGCCCGACGCTCCCGTCCCCGGGCGGCCCGTGGACACGCCCCTGACCGTGCTCGGCCATGAGGTCGGCCACCTGTTTCTCGCTTACGCGAGCATCCGCGACGAGGACAATGCGGCCGCGCGCCCGATGCTCGGACGCCAGCTTGCGCATTGGGCATTCAATTTCAATTCCGAAGCCTCGCTGCTCGAGGGCAACCGCATCGAAGATGCCGGTGAAAGCGCGAACCCGCGCTTCAAGACCGTCGCTGCCAGCCAGGGCTATTCTCCGCTGGATCAGTACCTCATGGGCTTTATCCCGAGAGAGGAGGTGCCGGATACATTCATCGTGCGCAGCGCCACCGTCGGCTCTGCGCGAGCGCCGCAGCTTGGCGTGACTTTCAACGGCGAGCGGCGCAATATCAGCGTCGACGAGATCGCGGCCGTGGAGGGCCGGCGCACGCCCGACCATACGGTCTCGCAGCGGCGGTTCCGGCTCGCCCTGGTGCTGGTGATCCAGCCGGGTGAGACGCCGACGCAGGCCGTGCTCGACCAGATCGACGCGTATCGCCGCGGGTTCGAGGCGGAATTCAGCAAGTGGAGCGGCGGCCATGCGGTGGCGGACACGAGCCTCAAGCGCGCCGTACATCTCTCGGCGTTCCCGGCCGCCGGCGTGGTCGAGGGCGGGACGGCGACCGCCACCATTCGTCTGGATTTCGCTCCCGCGGCGCCGCTAACAGTTCTCCTGAAATCGACCAGTGGGGCCGTACAGGCGCCCGGCTCGGTGACGATCCCCGCGGGCGCCACGCAGGCCGCGTTTACCATCACAGGCGTGGCGCAGGGCGCCGACGACCTGATCGCGGAGCCCGCTGATACCGCATACGCGACGGCGGCCGCGCGCATCCAGGTGTCGAGCCCGGGCGCGGTGAAGCTCGCCATTCTCTCCGGAGACAAGCAGCCGGCGCGGTCGGGCGAGCCGCTGGCGCGCCCGCTCGAGGTTCGCGTCACCGACCTGAACGAGCTGCCCTATCCCGGCGTGCAGGTACAGGCGGCGCTGACAGGCGGCGGCGCGGTGAGTCCGGCCGCGGCCGTCACCGACGAGCGGGGTGTCGCAAATTTCCGTTGGACGCCTGGCGCCGGTCCGGCGAACGAGCTCCGGGCATCGCTCGGCTCGGGCCAATCGATCACCGCCACCGCGCTCGGCCGGCCGGTGTTCGCCGCCAATTCGGTCGTGAACGCTGCCTCGTTCGTTGCGGGCCTGCCGATCGGCGGTCTGGCAACCGTCTTTGGCGCCAATCTCGCGGCGAGCGGCAACCCCGACGTCCTCATCGAGGGTCGCGCGGTACCGGTGTTTTACGCCGACACCCGCCAGGTCAATTTCCAGGTGCCGCCGAATCTCGCCGAGGGCACGGCCGAAGTCATCGTCAAGACGGCGACCGGTGAGGCGGCGCAGCGCGTCCCTTCGCGGGCTTACTCGCCAGGAATCTTTTTTGACGCTGGCACCCGTTTCGGCGCCGTGCTCACCTCGGGTACGGGCCAGACGACGAATATTAATCCCGTGCCGCGCGGCGGCATCATCGAAATCTTCGCCACCGGGCTCGGGCCGGCGCGGGCCGGGCAGGTGTTCGAAGAGACCACCGTCACGCCCGAGGTGACCGTGGCCGGCCGTCCCGCCGAGGTTCTGTTCAGCGGCCTCGCCCCCACCTTCATCGGCCTCTACCAGGTGAATGCGAAACTCGCCGATTCGACGCCCTCGGGCACGCAACCGCTCGTCCTGACGGCTGCGGGCGCGCGCAGCAATGAAGTGCTGATCGGGATTCGGTAGGCGCGGGGGCCTTGTCAGGCCTGAAACCGCACGCACCGTGCAGAAGTGAGGAGAATAAACCGGGCAGAAATGCCCGTCGAGAGCACACGTACTCGTTGCGCATGTGTCGTCCGCCAAGATTCCATTAGTCCCTAAGCACCCGCCCGGGATCAAGATCGCCCACGTGCCGAGCCGGTATATAGCTGGCGAATGTGGCCACACTGAGCACGATTCCGATCACGCCCAAATATGTAATGACATCCGTTTGCTCCACGTTGTAGAGAAAACTGCGCAACACACGAGAGAACAGGAGCGATGATAACACGCCTATCGTAACACCGACAACGGCGAGCCGGAATCCGCAGCGATTCCGCAACCAAGTGCGGGAAAGCAGCCCAAGTGTAAGAAAAGCGTGGCGGCGTTGGCTCAGAAGAAGGCTGAGGAGATTCTCTTTGGGCAAGACGGGGCGGAAAGGGCGTTAACT
>JACOTZ010000147.1 GCA_016178155.1 Acidobacteriota bacterium | reverse complement strand
TCCGAGACCAGCGCATTGTCCGCCGCATCGCGCGGGAGCAGCTCGTATACCGCATTCCAGCTCCCCACGTCGTTCCAGCCGACATCGCCTGCCGCCAGCCCCACCACGCCGTCGGCCTTCTCCATGACGGCGTAATCGATCGAAATGTTCTCGCAGCGGGGGAAGGCCTCGGCTGCGCGCTGCGCAAACTGCCGGTGCCCCAAGGGCGGAAGCGCCGCCAGAAGAGTAAAGGATTTCGGGAGGTGGTGGCGCATGGCATCGAGCAGCACACTGGTCTTCCAGAAAAACATGCCCGCGTTCCAGAAGAAATTGCCGGCCTCGACGAAGCGCTTTGCCGTGGCGAGATCGGGCTTCTCGCGGAATCCGGCCACAGGCTGCGGCGTGGATGCCCCGGCCTTTACGCCGGGCTTGAATTCGATGTAGCCGTATCCTGTCTCCGGCCAGCGGGGCTGGATGCCGATCACCGCGATCCTCCCCTGCTCGGCCGCCCGCAGCGCCGCGGGCAGGAGCCGCAGGAAGCGCGCGGGCCGCGTGATCACGTGATCGGCGGGAAACACGCCCATGATCGCCTCGGGATCGAGCGAGTGCAGGATGTGCGCCGCCAACCCGATGCACGGCGCCGTGTTCCGCTGCGCCGGCTCCGCGAGAATTTGCCGCCGCGGCACTTCCGGCAATTGGCGCGTGATCTCTCCACGCATCGCTGCACTCGTCAGAATCCAAAGACGCTCCGGCGGAAAGACGGGCCGCAGCCGCTCCACCGTATCCTGGATCAGCGACGGCTCTCCCAGAAAGCTCAGGACCTGCTTGGCGCGGCGGCGCCGGCTCCGCGGCCAGAACCGCGTGCCGCGTCCGCCGGCGAGAATCAGTCCGTAATAGTGATCGGGACGGGCCACACAGATCAGTGTACAGGCGCAAGGTCCTCGCCCGCCCTGGACCTCGCCTGTTACCATCAGAATCGATGCAGCGTAGAAGCTTCCTTTCCGCACTCCCGCTCGGCCTCGCTGTTCTGTCGCCGGCGGCCCCGCCGTCCGGCGGCAGAGCACGGCTGCGCACCGCCATTTGCGCCTATTCGTTCCGCGGCGCGCTCGGCAAGAAGCAGATGACCTATGACGACCTCGTGCACATGGCCGTCGAGAACAACGTCGACGGCTTGGACCTGACCGTTTACTGGTTTCCCGGCACGGGCGATGACTTTCTGCTTCCGCTGAAGCGCCTGGCCTACCGCAACGGCGTCGAAATCTACTCGATCTCGGTCCGCACCGAGATGACACGGGCTACCGGCCAGGAGCGCGCCAAGGAGGTTTCCGATCTCCACGATTGGATCGACGTCGCGCAGAAACTCGGCGCCGGCCATATCCGCGTCTTCGGCGGCAAAGTGCCGAAAGGCGCTACCGAGGATCAGGCCGCCGGCTGGGCCGCCGAGGTGCTGAAGCAGGGTGCGGACTATGCCGCGCGCAAGGGTGTCATCCTCGGCCTGGAAAACCACGGCGGTATCACCGAGAAGGCCGAGCGGATTCTCGAGATCGTCAAGCGGGTGGACTCGCCCTGGGTCGGCGTTAACCTCGATACCGGCAACTTCCGCGCGAACGTGATGCCGCAGATCGAGATGTGCCTGCCCTACGCCGTCAACGTGCAGGTGAAGGCCGAGATCCGCGACGACTCCGGCCAGCGCGTTCCGCAGGACTGGGACAAGGTCATCGGCGCCGTGGCCCGCTCCGGTTACAAGGGCTACCTGGCGCTCGAGTACGAGGCCCGCGAGGATCCCAAAACCGCCGTCCCCAGCCTTCTCGAACGCCTCAACCGGATCGCGCGGAAATATTCGGCGTAGGCTCTGCCGGCTGCTGGCTGCACGGACGCTTCGGTGTGGCGGGCCGTCGCGCTGCGCCAACCCCGATCACCGGTCGAAGCGGTAACCGCGGATGAGCATAAACGTGCGCTTCCAGCGCGTCTTCACAAAGAAGTTCTGGGCAAGGTCGAGAAGGTGGTCCAGCCCGATGGTCGGTTCCGCCAGGCGCTCAGTCGTGGTGTCGTAAGACCAATAGATGATCAACGGCTTGCCGATGATATTCCCACGCGGCACGAATCCCCAGAAACGGCTGTCCAGAGAATTGTCGCGGTTGTCTCCCATGGCGAAATACGAGTCCGGAGGCACTACCAGTTCGCCGTTTGCTACGTGCTTCTCCAGCATCTCCTGGGCGCGCTCGTGTAATGACATGTAGGGCTGTCCGGGGAAATTATCCCGGTACGGGTCCATGTAGTCGGTCTTGTGGAACTTATACGGCTCGTCGAGCTTCTGGCCATTGCGGAACAACTGCTTGTTGACGATCTTGATGCGGTCGCCCGGGATCCCGACGACCCGTTTGACGAAGGTCTGGCGGATGTCCACCGGATAGCGGAACACGATAATGTCGCCGCGCTTCACCTCGCTGTAGGGCAGCAGGTACTTGCTCATCGCGCCCGCCGGCGCGTAGGCGAGCTTGTCCACCAGCAAGTGATCTCCCACCAGCAGCGTGTCCTCCATCGAGCCGGTCGGGATCACGAACGCCTGGACCAGCGTCGTGGTGCCGAACAACAGCAGCAGGACGGTGACAGTCCATTCCGCGATCGTGCCCCGCTGGTGCTGATGTTTGCGTTTTTTCCTGCCGGTGGATTCGGGCGCGGCAGGCGCCGCTTCGGTTAACTTGTCCTGATTCACGGAACCCTCATTCTGGCCGTCATGCCGTGGCGCGCCGGGCGCGCCGCTTTACCGCTGCGAGAACCGCCGTAATCGATAGACCTCGACGAAAGAGATGTAGATGTTCACTACACCTAGGCCGCTGACGGCGCCGCGGAAATACGGGCTGGCCCATATCGCCGAGCCCCACAACGGCAGCTTGGCCAGGTAGTTCAAATGCCAGTCGCTCGCCCAGGGAAATACCAGCAGAAACACACCCAGCTCGAAGCAAAAGACGACGGCCAGCACAGCCCCGAGCTTGTGATACCAGCGGTACCGCCGCTTCCGCCGCGCGGGCGCTTCGGCCGCGGCGGTTGCTTCCGGAATGGACGAATGCGAAAAACTCATACCGCGGCGGCAGCCTGCCCGCTTGCACCGTTTCCCGTCTCCGGAGATTCTGCTCCACTCCGGGAGACGTCCTGGGCGACCGAAACGATAGCCACCTCCATTTGATCGTAGCCTGTCCACACCGGGTAAGGACAAGATCCCCGCACCGGTTCGTAGCTGAAGCGATGCAGCATGGTCGGGCCGTGTTTCCTGAGCGCTTCCAGGTGCTCGTCGGTCGAGTAGCCCTTGTGGCGCGCCAGGCCGAATTCGGGAAATACGGCGTCCCATTTTCCCATGCACTCATCGCGCGCGGTCTTAGCGAGAATCGAGGCGGCGGCGATGCATTGCGAGCGCGCATCGCCCTGCAGGAGCGCTCGCTGCGGCAGCGGCAGGTCGAGCAGCACGGCATCGAGCAGCAGGAAATCGGGAGCCGGAAACAGTTGCGCGATCGCTCGTTTCATGGCGAGCAACGAGGCCTGATAGATGTTGATGCGGTCGATCTCGAAGGCGTCGGCGGCGCCCACCGCCCAGGCCGTGGCCCGCTCGCGGACGCGCGCGGCAAGCGTCTCGCGCCGCTCCGATAGCAGGATCTTGCTGTCCCGCAAGCCCCGGATGGGACGCTCGGGCGAGAGGATGACGGCCGCGGCGAAGACCGGACCGAACAGCGAGCCCCGGCCCGCCTCATCCACGCCCGCCACCAGATGAAAACCTGCATCGCGGGCTTCGCGCTCGTATTTGCCCCGGCAGGCGATCGCGGTCTTCGTGCGCGGCGGCAAAATTCCACCCGCCGTTCTACTCGCGCTCTCTCAGCCTCGCTGCCTTGCCGCGCAGACCGCGCATGTAGTACAGCTTGGCGCGGCGAACGCGGCCCGTACGCACCACGTCGATATGGTCAACTACCGGCGCGCTCAGCGGGAAAATGCGTTCCACGCCGTGACCGAAGCTGCTTTTGCGGACCGTGATGGTCTCGCCCAGTCCCGCGTTCTTGCGCGCGATGACCATGCCCTCAAAAGCCTGGAGACGCTCTTTGTCGCCTTCCTTGATCTTCACGTGCACCCGGATGGTGTCGCCGATGCGGATCTCCGGCAGATCCGTCCTCCGGTATTTGTTGGAGACTTTCGCCAGCAGTGCGGTTTGCATGTTCTTTTACCTTGCAGGGTGCGCCAAACGCGCAGAAATGCCCACCTGGACCGATCGGAGCGTCAGCCGGGCTGTTGGGCTAAAATCCATGGTACCTCATGCCGGACAGCCGCTTGCGAGACCTCCCGCTGAGCGGCGCCGCGGAACGCCGTCAAGGCGGGGGACCACGCTATTCATTCCCGCCGCGCAGCAGATCCGGCCGCATCCGGGCGGTCTTTTCTTCCGCCGCCTGGCGCCGCCATTTGCGAATCTCCCCGTGATGCCCGCTCAGCAGCACCTCGGGCACCTTCCAGCCGCGGAACTCGGCCGGACGCGTGTACTGGGGGCAGTCGAGCAGGCCCCGGCCGTGCCCTTCGGCGCTGAAGGACTCCCACACCCGCGATGCCTCGTTGCCCAGCACGCCCGGCAGCAGTCGCGCCACCACGTCGACCATCACGGCCGCCGCCAGCTCGCCGCCGCTCAGCACGAAGTCGCCGATCGACACCTCGTCGTCCACCAGGTGTTCGCTCACGCGCTCATCGACTCCCTCGTAACGGCCGCAGATCAGCAGCAGCTCGCTCAGCCCGCTCCAGCTCCTGGCCAGGCCCTGGTCGAACAGCCGCCCTTGCGCGGAGAGCAGCACGACTTGGGCGGCCGCTCCCCGATGCGGCAGAATCGCTTCCACACCTTCGAAGACCGGCTCGGGTTTGAGCAGCATGCCTTCACCGCCGCCGAACGGCCGGTCGTCGACGGTCTTATGGCGATCGTAGGTCCAGTCCCGGAGGTTGTGCACGCGGATATCGAGCACGCCCGACTCCCGCGCCTTGGCCACCACTCCGTGCTCGAGCGGCCCGCGGAAGAACTCCGGGAAAATGGTGAGAATGTGGAAGATCATCCCAGATCCTTCAGCCCTTCCGGGAGATCGACCACGATCCGCCGGCCGGCCGGGTCGATCTCAGGGCAGATGGAACGTACAAAAGGGATCAGCAGCTCGCCGCCGGGCCCCTCGACCCTGAGCAGATCCGGACCCCCATAGTTCTCCCAATCCGTGACCGTTCCGAGCTCGGTGCCGTCCCGCTCGACCACCGTGCAGCCGACCAGGTCGGACAGGTAAAACTCCCCTTGCGGCAGCGGCGCGCGCTCCTCGCGCGGCACCTGCACTTGGCGGCCGGCGACCTTCCCGGCATCCTCGATGCGGTCAATGCCGGCGAACTTGAAGACGAGCCGCCCCTGGTGCTCCCATACCGATTCCACCCGGTGCTCGGCACGTTCGCCGGTCTCGGGGTCGAGAAGGAAAGCGCGGCCCAGGCGCTGGAAACGCTCGAGCGGCTGATCGCTCAGCGGCTCGGCGAGCACTTCGCCCCGAGTTCCACGCGGGCGCGTGAGGCGCGCCAGGGTTACCCACGCATCGTTCAAGCTATTCCAGGATTTCGAGCGTAAAGCGGCGGTTGAGCTTCATTCCCGCCGCGCCCAGAAGCGTACGGATCGATCGCGCGGTGCGACCCTGCTTGCCGATCACCTTGCCCAGATCGCCGGGCGCGACCTTCAACTCCAGCACCGTCGTCTGTTCTCCCTGGATCTCCCGCACCGAGACCTCCTCGGGAGAGGTGTGCCGTCCCGCATCCCGCTTGCTGACGCGCGGCTGGGAGTTGTTTATTCCGAGCCGCGACCGTGAGGGAGTTGTCAAATAAAAGGCGTGACACCACACCTAGATCATAGACTCTAGCTCACCAGTCTGAGAATTGATCTCTCAGATCCGGCCGGCGCTGAGCACTCGGGTTCAGCCGTCAGCCCCAACCTCGGGGCACGCGCGGTCCACAGCTTCTGGAGCGTCCGCCCATGGGCCGCCGACCGCCGAAAGCTCGCAAGCCTCAGGCGGCCGGCTGCTCGACCGGAGGACTCACCTTCAACAGGCGTGCAACCGTATCGGAGACCCGCGCGCCGTTCCGCACCCAGTGCTCGATGCGCTCGCGGTCCAGATCGATAACCTTGGGCCTTGCCACCGGATTATAGTGGCCCACTACTTCGACGGCCCTGCTGTCGCGGGCGCGTTCCTTTTCGATCACCACCACGCGGTAGCTCGGCTTCTTTTTGGCGCCAAACCGCGCCAGTCGAATCATCAACATAATTTCGCTTGCTCCAGAATTCCTTCGCCGGGTCCTCAATGGGCCGGCGCCTGTGCCCGGCAGCGGCGCCATAATACGATGGCTACGGCCGGTCGCCGAACAGCCCCGGAAACTTCAAGCCGGCCAGGTTCGGCAGCCGCTTGCCCATGCCCGTGAGTCCGCCGGACAGGCTCTTCATCATTTTACGTGCCTGCGCGTACTGCTTCAGCAGGTTGTTCACTTCCTGGACGGAGGTGCCGCTTCCCTTCGCGATCCGCCGCCGGCGCGCGCCATTGATGATCATGTGATTCTCACGCTCCTTCGGAGTCATGGAATCGATAATGGCGACCACGCGCGTGATCTCGCCCTCGTCCACTTTCACGTCCTTGAGGCCTTTGAGCGGCCCCACCTGCGGCATCATGCCGAGCAGGGACTCGAGCGGACCCAGTTTCCGCAACTGCTTGATCTGATCGCGGAAGTCCTCCAGGGTGAACTCGTTTTCGATCAGCTTGCGCTGCATCTCCTCGGCCTTGCGCTGATCGATGTTCTGCTCGACCTTCTCGATGAACGACAGCACGTCGCCCATGCCGAGGATGCGCGAGACGACGCGGTCGGGATGGAACGGCTCGAGCGCGTCGAACTTCTCGCCCGTGCCGATAAACTTGAGCGGCTGGCCGGTGACGGTGCGGATGGAGAGCGCCGCGCCGCCGCGGGCGTCGCCGTCCATTTTGGTCAGGATCACCCCGGTGATGCCGAGCCGCTTGTGGAACTCCTCGGCAGAGCGCACGGCGTCCTGGCCGGTCATGGCGTCGGCGACAAACAGGACCTCGGTCGGGTTGAGCAGCTCCTTGAGCTGCTGCAGTTCCTCCATAAGCTGTTCGTCGATGTGGAGGCGTCCGGCGGTGTCGACGAGCAGCACGTCGCGACCCGCCTGCACGGCTTCGCGGCGCGCCGAGCGCGCCAGCTCCACCGGCGACTTCTCCTCCTCCGGCGTGCCTTGATACACCGGAGTCTTGAGGTCGCGCGCGATGACGGCGAGCTGCTGCCGCGCCGCGGGCCGGTACACGTCGACCGAGACCAGCAGCGGCGAATGGTTCTCTTTGCTCAAAAACCGCGCGAGCTTGCCGGCGCTCGTGGTCTTGCCCGAGCCCTGCAGGCCCACGATCAGGATCGGCGTCGGCGGCTCGTTGGCAAAGCGCAGGCGGGCGTGATGCGTGCCCAGAATCTTGATCAGCTCGTCGCGGACGATCTTGATCACCTGCTGGCCGGGCGAAAGCGAGGTCAGGACCTCCTGGCCCATGGCCTTTTCCTTGATGTTGGCGAGGAGCTGTTTGACCACCCGGAAATGGACGTCGGCTTCGAGCAGCGCCATGCGGATCTCGCGCAGCGCCTCTTCCATGTTTTCAGGCGTCAGCTTGCCTTCGCCGCGGATATGCTTGAAGACACGCTGGAGCTTCTCGCTGAGGTTCTCGAACATGATGCAGGGATTACGTGGAAAACGGCTGCTCTTAGAGCGGCTTTTACCATTGTAGGACAGGCCATGTCCTGCTCCGCGGCGGTGCCCGCGGTGCCCAGGCGGCGCGGCGCCGGCCGCGCTTACAATGAGGCATGCTCTCCCGCCGCCATCTTCTTGCCAGCGCGCTGGCAACGCCCGCGGCCGCCGCGGACAGCCCCGTCCGGCTCCCGAAGAGAATCCGCCTGGCGATCATCGGCTTCGAGGGACATCCCGGCGAGGTCACCGGCCCTCTGCCGCGGCTGCCCGATGTCGAGGTGATCGCCATTGCCGACTTCGACGCCGCGGTGCTGCAGCGCGAAGCGCGCCGTCCCAGGCTCGCTGCCGCCGTCAAATATGCGGATTACCGCCAGATGCTCGAGCGCGAGCGCCCGGACGTGGTCGCCGTCTGCAACACCAACGGCGAGCGCGCCGCCGCCGTGCTCGCGGCCCTCAAGCGAGGTCTGCACGTCATCGCCGAAAAGCCGCTGGCCACCCGCCGCTCGGATTACAACGAGATCAAGTCGGCGGTTGCGAGACAGGGGGTCAAGCTCGGCCAGCTCTTGCCCATGCGGTTTTCATCGCCCTTCCTCGCCATGCGCGACCTGGTGCGCGCGGGCGCCATTGGCGAGGTCGCCCAGATGGACTCGCAGAAGTCCTACCGCGTGGGCGACCGGGACTCGTGGTACTTCAAGCGCGCAAGCTACGGCGGCACCATCCTCTGGATCGGCATCCACATGATCGACCTGATGCGCTTCACCAGCGGCCGCGAATTCCGCCAGGCCGGCGGCTTCCAGGGGCACGTCGGCTTCCCGCGCATCGGGGACATGGAGAACGTTACTGTCTCCATGTTCCGGCTGGATAACGGCGGGACCGCCAGCCTCCGCATGGACTATCTCAGGACGCCGTCTTCGCCGACGAGCAGCGACGCCCGGCTCCGTCTCGCCGGCACCCGCGGCATTCTCGAGTACCGTGAGAACGACGGCCTCACGCTCATGACCATCGACCGCAAACCCGAAGCGGTCACCGACCTGCCGCCGCGCGGCCAGGTCTTCATCGACTTCCTCGAGCATGTCTACGCGAGCAAGCCGACGCAACTCCCGCTCGACGACATCTGGCGCGCCAACGAAGCCACGATCGCCGCTCACGAAGCCGCCGCCGAGGGCCGCATCGTGGGCGTGTAGCCAGGCAGCCGTCCAGTCTTGGTCCGTTCGGCGGAGAAGACGGGACACGGAGAGGTGCCTGCGGCCGTTTCCAGGCCCGAGTGCCAGCTTTAGAATAGAGAGGGCGATTCAGCCAGGACCAAGGATAGGCGTGACGGAGAATCGGCGATGAAATCGTACATCTTCAGGGTGGCTCTCGAAGAGGATGTATTTGCGGATGGGCAGAAGGCGTATCACGCGTCGTGTCCCGCCCTCAGGGGGCTGCCATGCCTGGGGACACACCCACGCCGAAGCTCTTGCGAGCATCCGGGCAGCCATCGAATTATATGTTGAAGACCTCCGGGAGCGGGCGAGGCTATCCCTGCCGATCCCCAGCAGGGCGCAACCGAGTGGCCCACACCGGCTGTGGCCGTCAACGTATGACGGAGATCCGGCGAGTTCTCGCGAGGACGAACCCCTCGGCCTGAAGCGCCCGGATGAATTGCCGGGCCGTAAGGCGTCGCCCAGCCCCCGCTGCCTTCCCGTCTCTGCTAGCCACGCCGGGGCGAGCCCGAACAGGATGGCGGCAACGGCCGGTCTGCGGCAGGAGATCCGATTCCAGGGAACTTGATCCGGAGGCCGAGCCCGCAAGCTCGGCCTCCACGTTGAGAGCGTCAGCTTACCGTTTCTCGGTCGTGGTGGAGCCGCCATGGCCGGCACTGATCGTGCCGCCGCGCTCGCTTCCCTCGCTCCCGAAGATCGAGGCCAAAACACCCTTGCGCGCCTTGACCTGATTGTGCACGTCCTTCACGCCCGCGACCTCTTCGCAGATGTCCTCGGCGAGCCGCTTCTGATGCCGGTCCTCGACCGTACCTGTCAGCGTTACCTCGCCGTTCTGTACCTGCACCTCGAGGTCGCTCGCGTCCACCTCCGGGTGGCGGGTCAAGCGCTCGTTGATGTCCTCCCAGATGCGCTCGTCGGAGCGGTGCCAGCCCTTGGGTCCACGGCCTACATACCGCCCTTCGGTCTGGCTCCACATGCCGCCGGCGTAGGCGCCGTAACCGCCATAGCCGCCGTATGCTCCGAAGCCCGTGCGGGCGCCGTACTCGGCACCGCGGCCTTCGGTTCCTTCACGACGCCATCTCTCCTCGCGCTCCCAGCCTTCCCGGCCGGGCGCCGCCGTGCGTGTTCCGTACTGGCGCTCAGCGCCGTATCCGGAATAGCCGCCGTAACCGCTACGTGGTTCCCATTCGCCGCGGGAGTATCTCTCGGATTCGCCGCCGTAATATCCACTCCCGCGGCTGCGCCAGTCTTCCCCGCGGTCACGCCATCCTTCTCCGCTGCGCCATGGCTCGCCGGCGCGATACCCGCCCCGCGGTTCCCGCTCGCGGCTTCTCCACTCTTCACCGCCGCGCTGCCGCCATTCTTCGCCTCGGCCCCAGCCCACCTCGCTGCCCCGGCCGCGCCACTCCTCGCCGGTGCGGCCCCAGGTGGCCGGCTCGCCGCCGCCCCAGGAGTCGCGCTCCCCGCCCCGGCCCCAGCTCTCGACGCCATAGCCGGCGCCCTGTTCGCGCTCTTGCCGGCCGCGATCGCGCTCCCACTCGCGCCTGTCTTCGCGGTCCCAGCCGCGCTCGTTGCGCCGCTCGTCATAGCGATCCGCCATAGTTCTACTCCTTTCTATGAATTCCACAAGCTCCTAATAACATGGTAATTCCGGTCCTGGTAATTCGGGATCTTTAAAAAATAGATAAATCACTGCTACATGGCGAAATCCCACGTCTTTTCAGAGCATTGCCGGCAGGTTTTAACGGTGTTTTTAACGGTGAACGGCAGGTTGCCGGGGGTTACAGCATGCTCGACAATTCCCGCCAGTCGCGGCCCTGCGATTCGGCCACCGCCGCATAGGTGATATGGCCGGCGTAGGTATTGACGCCCTGGCAGATCGCCGGATCCTCGCGGCAAGCTTGCGCCAGCCCCTTGTTTGCGAGGGCCAGCAGGTAGGGGAAGGTGGCGTTGGTCAGCCCGAAGGTGGAAGTGTGCGGCACCGCGGCGGGCATATTCGATACGCAATAGTGAAGCACGCCCTCGACCTCGTAAACCGGGTCGGTGTGGGTGGTGGGATGCGAGGTCTCCGAGCAGCCGCCCTGGTCGATCGCGACATCGACGAAAACGGAGCCTTTCTTCATGCTCGCGATCATGTCGCGGCGGATGAGGCGGGGCGCAGCCGCGCCGGGGATCAGCACGGCGCCGACGACGAGGTCGGCGTTACGCACAGCCTCGCGGATCGTGAACAGGTTCGAAGCGAGGGTGACGATCTGGCTGTTGTAGATATCGTCGAGGTTACGAAGGCGCTCGAGGTTCTTATCGATGATGGTCACGTGCGCGCCCATGCCGACAGCGATCCTGGCGGCATTGTGGCCGACGACGCCGCCTCCGAGGATGACGACGTTCGCCGCCATCACGCCGGGTATGCCGCCGAGCAGGATGCCGCGGCCGCCGTTGGGCCGCTCGAGGAAGTAGGCGCCGACCTGCACCGCCATGCGGCCTGCGACCTCGCTCATGGGCGTGAGCAGCGGCAGGCTGCCGTCGTCCTCGCGGATGGTCTCGTACGCGATGCCGTTGACCTTGGCCTCGATCAGCGTGCGAGTCAAATCGGGCACGGGCGCGAGGTGCAGATAAGTGAACAGCAACAATCCCGGGCGCAAGTACGTGTACTCGGGCGGCAGAGGCTCCTTCACTTTTGCGACCAGGCCGGAGCGCTGCCACACGACGGCGGGTTCGGTGACGATCTCGGCGCCGGCGGCGACGTATTCCTCATCCGTGATGGAGCTGCCGAGTCCGGCGGTGGACTGCACGAGCACCTGATGGCCGGCTTCGACGAGCGCGGCGGCCCCGGCGGGCACCAGGGCCACACGAGTTTCGAAATCCTTGATTTCTTTGGGTACGCCGATGATCACGGCTGCAGCCGTTGTGGGGCGGATCCGGCGTTCGCCGCCTCCCGCTTCGGTCCGAGGCCCAGGGCGATCAGCGACAGGGAGCCGAGTTTGCCGTTGGCAGTGAGGCTCTGGGCCTGCTGGAATCGCTTCAGGGCATCAACGCACTCGGCCGTCCATTTGCCGTCGATGGGGCCATGGTAGTAGCCCTGCGCGGCGAGGGCCTGCTGGATGCGCTGGTAGCGCTCGGGCGATGGCGCCTGCTGGGTGACGCGACGGCGGCTGGCGGATCTGCGACTGGCCGGCTTCCGGGAGCGCTTCGACGTGACTTTTGTGGAACGTGGAGCAGGCTTCTTCGCCGCTGGTTTTTTCGCGGGCGATTTCGAGGCCGCCCCCGTGCTTTTGCGGGCCGCAGCCTCGAGCCCGGGCACGCTCGCACCGAGCCACAGAACGGTCAGGACGGCGATCAGGTACTTGAAACGCAAGTGCCTATTCTAGCAACGGCCGGGGCGCCCTATCGCCCGCGAGGCAGGGTCCCGGCGACATAGAAGCCGTTGTACTGAGCCGGCCCGGCGGCGCGGCGGGTCAGGGGGGTGGGGCGGAGCACCCGGAAAGCGACAGGATCCCCGGGCTTGAGCTTCGCCTGGATCCTCTTGATGTCTTCGAGGGT
>JACOTZ010000254.1 GCA_016178155.1 Acidobacteriota bacterium | reverse complement strand
GAGGTTCTTTCCGGCGAACGGCGCCACGGTCTCCGCCACAAGGCTGTGGGTAGCGCGTTTTTCGATCGTCTGGTAGTTCCTGCCCCAGATGAAGCTCGTAGCCCAGAAGTTGTTCCCCGGCCGTGGAACCACGTAGTGCACGGATGCTGTGGCTCGTACGGTGTCGTCCGGATGAAAGGCCTCCGGCCGGGCCAGCCGGCCCACGGATACCTGCGCCATCCAGTTGCGTGTGGGGAAAGCGCTCAGGCGCGTGGACCAGGAATCCATCGGCCCGAAATCGATGTTCCAGCGGTTCTCATTCGGCTCCTCGCCATGAAATCCGCTCGCCTCCAGCCGAACCTTGCCGAAGCTGAACCCCGCGGTCAGAACGTTGTTGGCGATGTGGGTCGAATCCTGCCAATGATGGCCGAGCGCCGCCTGCGGGAGTTCGAGAGCCGAGGCGCGGTGCGGGTAGGCCACCGGGCCAAGAGCCGCGTCACCGACCGGAGCATAGTAGACGTTGAACATGCCCCGCCCGCCCACCGGGTGCGCATACTGGGCGCTGAGCTCCATGAGGAGATCGTGCGGGTGCTGCCCGTCGACGATGGGGCGACCGTAGGCGGTCTCCCCTGTCTGGAATAGCAACGGGTAATAGCGGTTTGTGACCGTCAGGGGATCGAGGCTGGCCATGCCGCGGAGCATCACGCTCCCGCGCCCGGCGCGATGCACCGCGCCCAGCATCCCCCCAGTTCGCTGAGTAGACCTTGTCACGGCCGCGCGGTCCCGATTGCTGGGTGGAGACCCAGAAAGCTTGTCCCATCCACGCCAGGCGCCAGCCGCCGGTGCCGGTCATCAGCATCGGCATGGGCCAGGCTGCAGGCTGGAACGCGGTGCCGGAGCTCTCGGCCATCAGGAACATCTCCGCCGGGTTCATCGGCGAGTGGTCCATTGCCGCGTGGTTGGCGGCCATCCCCGGCATGGCGTGGTGATGTTCGCTCGTGCCGGCCTCTCCGGGGGCGTGGCCCTCATGCGGCCCGGCCTGTTGCTGGTGGGGCGTTCGCGGATGCGACTGGTGCCTGGCGTCCTTTGGCGGCGGCATCTTGCCCGGGGCTGGATGCTCGTGCTGATGTTGTGCGAGCGCCGCAACGCCGGTCAGGCATACGGCTGAAATGAGGAACCGGGTCGCGATCAGATGCGGCTTCATCTCACCAGGGTCTTTTCAACTCGCGGGCACAAGCCGGCCCGGACGGCCGGCTGCGGACCAGGGGACGTCGAGCGGCCCCGGCTCCAGGAGCCGTCCGCGGCGCCGTTTAATGCACCAGTGCTCCGGCAATCGACGAACAGGACTCGGCGCAGCGCCTGCAGACTTCGGCGCAACGCGTCATCGTCTCGTCACCGCGAGCCATGCGCTCGCAGTCCTGAGCGCAACGCTCGCAGATGTCGGCGCAAACTCGGCAAGTCTCCGTGTGCCGCTCCGAGCCGCGCAATATGAAATCGGCACTGGTCTGGCAGATCTGGGCACAGTCCTCGAGCAGCGCGATGTGATCGGGGGACGCGTGCTCGCCGCCCAGCCCGAGACAGTGAGCGATGGTCTCCACGCAGATCGCGTGACAGTCCAGGCACTCCTGGATACAGTCGCGCATCTGGCGAGTGATTTGACGATCATGAGGCATTCGAATGCGGTCTCCTTTATGCGTGCTGGGATCTACGGGAGCTTCGCACCTTATCCCGTGTTATCAACGAGCGTTGGGACGCGAAGCCCACCGCACCCACTTCTAGGATGGCCGCCTTTCGGGTTTACGTTCGCTTGTCGCGGTGAGCGATTCCATCCAAACCGCTGTGGATCATCTACTTCGCCGGCGCGCGTCCCGGCGCGGCGCGGCCGCTCCCGTTCTATGATGTTCGAGAGTCATGCAACTCCCCGCGCGCATCGGCAAGTACGAGCTCGAGAAATTCCTGGGCGGCGGCATGTCGCACGTGTACCGGGCGCGCGACACCGTGATCGGCCGCACGGTCGCGGTGAAGATCCTGACCGAGCAGGGTTGCGCCGACTCGGATGCCAAGGCGCGCTTCCTCGCCGAAGCCCAGATGGCCGGCAACATCGTCCACGAGAACATCATTCGCATCTACGATTTCGGCGAGGAGCAGGGAAGGCCGTACATGGTCATGGAGTTCCTGGTCGGTCAGGACCTCCGCGACGCCATCAAGCAAGGCCGGACGGGTGATACCGGCAGCCGGCTGCGGATCGCGCTGCAGATCGCGCGGGCTCTCGAGTACATCCATTCCATGCGCATCGTGCACCGCGATATCAAGCCGGAGAACGTGCACCTGGACGCCTCGGGCAAGGCCAAGCTGATGGATTTCGGCATCGCCAAGGCGGAGGGCCTGTCGCTGACCAAGACCGGATTCTCGCTAGGCACGCCGTTCTACATGGCGCCCGAGCAGGTGGTCGGGGAGAAACCGACCGAGCTGGTGGACGTGTATGCCTTCGGCATCCTGCTGTTCGAGCTCTTCGCCGGTGTCAAGCCGATCACCGGCGATACCGTGGAGCGGTTGTTCTATCAAATCCTGAATGAGCCCGTCAACCTCGAACCGCTGCGGCAGGCCGGCGCCCCGGAAGCGATCATCAGCCTGGTGGCTCGCTGCACCGCCAAGAAACCGGCGGAAAGGCCGCAGGGATTATCGCTGATCGCGGCGGAGCTGGAGGGTCTGCTGCAACCGGCGCCGAAACCGCCGGAGCCCGCGGGCGCCGGCGCCAGCGGGAAGCGAATCGTGATCGGAATGGTGATCGCCATCCTGCTGGTCTCGGGTCTCGCCATCTGGAAGATGATGAGCCGGGAGCCGGTCAAGCCGCCGGCAGCGCCGACCATCACGACCAGCACTGGTGAGATGGAGCTGGTGCCCGCCGGCGAATTCCTGTTCGGCGCGAAGAACCAGAAAGCTGCGGCGAAGGCGTTCTACATCGACCGCACCGAGGTCAGCAACCGTGTCTACGGCCAGTTCTGCTCGGCCACGGGGCGGCCGCTGCCGGACAATTTCGCTGACCGGCCGGGCGATTATCCCGTGGTCAACATCACCGCCGCCGACGCCATGGCGTTCGCGAAGTGGGCGAAGAAGCGCCTGCCCTCGGCTATCGAGTGGGAGAAGGCCGCTCGCGGGACGGATGGCCGCAAGTTCCCGTGGGGCAATGCCGCCGACGTCTCCAAAGCGAATGTCGCGCGCGACCCCTCGGCTCCGGCGGGCGGCCTGATGCCGGTGACCGCACTGCCCGGGTCGGCGAGCCCATATCGCGTGCTCAACCTGGCAGGCAATGCCAGCGAGCTGATCGGGGACTTGGTGACCCCGTCGGCGCAGGCGCTGGAAGCTAATGCCGCCCTCCTGCAGCCGCCGCCCGCTCCCAACGAGCCGTGGTACACGATTCGCGGCGGCTCGTACGCAAGACCGCTGGAGTATGCGCTCGCTTACGAGTTTGCTTCGGTGCCGGCGCGTCTTGCGTCGCCCGAAATCGGCTTCCGGTGTGTCCGGGACGCTGAGTAACGGCGGCGTGACCCGCGCTGCCGGGCGCTTGCTATGTTGGGAACCGATGCCCACCCCCGAGCGCCTGCCTTCGATCGTCATCGTCGGCAGACCCAACGTAGGCAAGTCCACACTGTTCAACGCGATCACGGGACAGCGCCGCGCGATCGTGGGCGACGAGCCGGGCATCACCCGCGATCGTATCTATGGCGAGGCGGTGCACCGGGGGCGGCGTTTCGAGGTGATCGATACCGGCGGTATCATCCCTGACGAAGCCGAGCTGATCCCCGCCGAAATTCTGAAGCAGGCGCGCGTTGCCCTCGAGAGCGCGGCGCATGTCATCTTCGTCGTCGACGGGCGGAGCGAGATCACCGGCATCGACCGCGAGTTGGCGGCGATGCTGCGCCGGCTCGGCAAACCCGTGGCGCTTGCGGTCAACAAGATCGATGTCGCCAGCCGCGAGGTTCTGGCGCACGAGTTCCATGCGCTCGGCTTCGAACACCTGTTCCCGATCTCAGCCGAACACCACCAGGGTATCGACGAAATGCTGGATCACGTCACCGCCGGTTTCTCCGCCGCCGAAGCCGCCGGCGTGGAACCCGGGACCCGACGGATCAAGGTGGCTATCATCGGCCGGCCGAACGTGGGCAAATCGACGCTGCTCAATGCGCTGACGGGCCAGGAGCGCTCGATTGTCACCCCCATCCCGGGGACGACGCGCGATGCGGTGGATGAAACGGTGGTGCGCGAAGGCGTCGAATACGTCTTCGTGGACACCGCGGGCATTCGCCGCAAGGGCAAGACGAAGCTGATGGCGGAAAAGCTGAGCGTGGTGATGGCGCGGCGGCACATCCGCATGGCCAACGTGGCGCTGCTTGTGCTCGACGCCACCGAGGGCGTGCTCGGTCACGACGCCACGGTCGCCGGCTACGCCGCTGAAGAGGGGCGCTCCCTGATTCTCGCCGTCAACAAGTGGGATGCGGTGGAGAAGCCCGACAAGAAGGCCTTTATCCGCAAGATTCGTGACGAGCTGAAGTTTCTCGACTACGCGCCGGTGGCGTTCGTGTCCGCGAGAGCAGGGCGCGGGATTGACGCGCTCTATCCGCTGATCCGCCGCTGCTACGAAGCGGCGTCCCAGCGGGTCACTACGGGCGAGCTGAACCGGTTCGTGGAATCGCTGCGCATCGAGCCGCCGATCAAGATCTATTACGTCACTCAGCCCTCGGTGCGCCCGCCCACCTTCGTCCTGTTTACGGATCGGGCGGGACAGCTCCATTTTTCGGCCGAGCGGCACCTCGTCAACCGGCTGCGCGAGCAGTTCGGGTTCGAGGGTACGCCGGTAGTGGTGAAGGTGAAGCCGCGCGGCCGGCGGGGGTGACGGCAGGCGCTCAGCCGCGGGTCAGAGCCAGTTCGGGCTTGAGATCCAGGGCGCGGTCCCAATTGGCTTGAGCTTCCTCTTCCCGGCCGAGCGCATGCAGAGCATGGCCGAGGTTGAGGTAGGCTTCGGCGAATCCGGGATTCGCGGCCACCGCCTCCCGGTAAGCGTCCGCCGCATCGCTATGACGGTTCTGTTGGTGCAGGGAACAGCCCAGGTTGTAGCTCAGCTCGGCCGACCCGCCGCCCAGCTCGTGGAGGCGGCGCTGATATTCCTGGGCCGGTTCGAGCTCGTCTCGCTCGAGCGCCAGCGCGGCGAGCGCGCGCAGAACGGCGGGAGAATCGGGCTGCTGGGTGCGCGCGGCTTCGAGCGCGCGCCGGGCGGCCTCCGGATCGCCCGCGCGCCAGTGCCCAATGGCGAGGTTGAGCTGCGCATCGCTCCAGCCGGCGCGCAGCTTCAGGCAGGTCCGGAACGATTCGATGCTGGCCTTGTCCTCGCCCTCGAGGAGCTGTAGGTATCCGAGCCCAAACCAGGCCTCGGCGCAGTCGGGCCCCTTCGACACCGCGTCCTGGTACAGGATCGCCGCCTCTTTGCGGTCGCCCCGCTGATTGGCGAGCAGCGCCAGGTTGTAGAGGGCCGAGGGCAGGCCCGGCGCCATGCGGAGCGCCTTCTCATAGGCCTCGGCGGCGCCCGCGTGGTCGCCGCTCTCCTGCAGCGCGACCCCGAGGTTCACCGCGGCCCGGGCTGAATTCGGGTTCAGGCGCACGGCCTCGCCTGCGGCGCGGACGGCTTCCGCGCGCCGGCCGAGCTTCTCGCACGCCACCGCCAGGTTGTAGTGCGCTTCGAACGAGTCAGGCGCGACTTTCACCAGCTGGTTGAGGTAGCCTGCCGCGAGCTCCCATTTCGCGCCGGCGAGGGCCGCGCTCGCGAGCCCCTGGAGCGGCACCCGGCCGCCGCGATTGAGCTTCAGCAGCTTCTCGGAGAATTCGCGCACCAGGCTCCAATTCTGCTGCGCCATGCCGAGAGCAATCAGGTTGGTCATGGCGGCGCTCGACTCGGGATAGCGGGCGAGCAGGCGACGATAAGCGTCGATGGCTTCGGCGCTGCGGTCCAGGCGGTGCAGGCACAACGCCTTGCCGAAGAGGGCCGCCTCGTTTTCGCCCGCCGTGAGGTGGCGATCGAAGTGATCGAGCGCGCGGTCGTACTCCTTACGGCGCAGCAGACAGATGGCCATGGCCCGGCGCGCCTCGCGCCCGCGGGGGCCTTCGAGAGCGGACTGGAAAGCATCGACCGCGCCGTCGTAGTCGCCCAGCTTTTCGCGGCAAACCCCGAGGTTATAGGCGGCGGTTTTGTGCCGCGGCTCGAGCGTGGCCAGCTTGCCGTAAGCCTCGGCCGCCTCCTCGTAGCGCTTCAGCTCGAAGCAGATCTGGCCCATCACCGGATAGATCTCCTCGAGCAGGGTGCCGCCTTCGACGCCACGCTTGAGAAGCTCGAGAGCCTGCCCGCTGTTGCCGCTCACGTGCAGAGTGATGGCCGAGACCACGTGCTGCGAGTCGAACGCCTCGCTTGCGGCCCCGGACGCCGCCGGCTCCACCGCGAGCGGAGTCTCGACCGTGTCGTCTTCGTCAAACCATAACCACTGATCGTTATCAGCCATAACTGCCTCTGCCCTGTTCCCGAGCCTTTACTTCAGGTAAGCAAACTGAGATGTCTTGACCTGGGCGCGCTCGCCGGCGTCGGCATAAAAACCGGCCCCGCCGAGCTTGATGCGATCGTCGGTCCAGATGTCGACCTGCTGGTCCTGGATATGTGTCGTGAAGCTGTTGCCCCTCACGTCGAGCCGGATTTCGTACACGGTTGCCAGGTTGACCTTCAGGGGAAGCAAGACCTGCGTATGCGTATCGTCCTTACCGTTGATGACCGCATACTTGACCAGTGCCACCACCGGCTCGGCGCCGGGCTTGATCTGCTCGAGCTTCATCACGTAGTAGTTCTTCGGGTCCCTGGCCCGGAAGATCCAGCCCATCGCTTTGCGCTCGATCTGCCCGCGGAATTCCATGCGGTAATCCGCCATATTCATGGTTGGCCGGTAGATGGAGATCTGTTTGCCGCGGTTGACGGAGGCATCGGCGCCCCAGGTGGCGCTCCAGCCGCCGCCGCCGATCACCATTGCCGTGTCGGTCTCGGCGCTGGGAGCAGGCGCGGTCACGGTCGCTTGCGAGGAGCCGCCGGAAGACATCAGGGCGCCGACGCCGATGACGGCAAGCGCAGCCGCGCCCAGGATGGCGGCCCGCACCGGTTTAGACGCGTTCGCCCAAAGAGAGGTCCACCACAGCGTCTGCGGCTCGTCGAGGCCGAGCCTGGGCGCGAAGTCCGCGGGGGCGCCCGCGTCTTTGGCGGCCGCGGTTTTCGGCGCGGGAGGTTCGACAGGGGGCGCCTTGGCGGTTTGGCGGGCGGCCAATGCCGCGGCCGGCTTGGGGGCGTTGGCCGCGACAGACTTCCCCGCGTCTTGCGCCGGCGCGGTCTTGGGATTGGCTGGTTCGCGAGCAGGCGCTTCGATGGTTTTACGCGCAGCCGCTGGTTCCGCCGGCTGCGGAGCGGGACCTGCGGGAGGTTTTACCTCCGGGGTCGGGACCGTCTTGCCGGGGACTGCCGTCACAGCGGGCGCCGCCGCGGCGGGCGGCTTCTGCACGAGCGGCGGCGATTGACGTAACTTGATCGCCGGGGCTGCGGGTGCGGGAGAGGACGTAACTCTGCGGACGGCTGAGGCTGGAGGCGTTGAGGTCCGGCGGAGAGCGGAGATCGGAGCGGGCGGATCGGCCGGCGCAGATTTGACGGTGGGAGGAGGTGCTGTAACCACCCGTTGTGCGGCCTGCTCCGCCGGTTTCGGCGCACCTGCAGACTTGCATTTCGGGTCCGGCCCGTAAGCGATTCTTGCTCGCCGCAACCCGGAAATCTCCGGCTCGGCAAGCTCGATGCTCTCGGGCGAATCCTGCGCCAAGCCGGTCACACTAGCGGGGGCGATCGCCGGCTGAGGCTCGAATCCGCAGGGCCTGATCTCGACCGCGGACGCGAGCGGCGCGGGCGGCTGTACGCGGGCTTCGACAACCGGCGCAGCCGGCTCACCGGCGCCATGCACGGGCTCGGAGGGTGTGGCCGCCGGCGGCACTTCCACAAAGTCCTCGGCATCATGGAAACCGGTGGTCCGGAAGTCGAACGTCCCCGCGGGCCCGGCTGAGACTTCCGGCGACAGAACCGTGGCGGCTTCGGGAAGCGGTTTGCAACCGCCATCTGCGGGATGGATCCATGCCGGCGGGGGCAGTGGCGACGCCATCCTGGGGCTTTCCCCCGGACCGAGAGGCGCGTTCCAGTTTGAGCCATCTTCAGGCCGGCCGGAGGCTTCTGCCGAGGCGGCCTGGACGCCCGGCATTGTGCTGCCGCCGGTTGCGTCACGGCGCGCTCCGGCGGGTGGAACATGCCCGACCGCCGCGGCGAGTTGCTGTCCCGCGACGGGGGGTCCGGTGACGTGCGCGATGAAAGCGGCTTCGGTCAACGCATCCGCCTCCCTGGTGGACTCGTTGAGCTTCGGATACAAGAGTTTGCCGTCGCGAAATTCGGGCGACACGGTTTGCTCACGGCTCCTTTTGTCGAGTTCGCAAAGTTCGATGAAAGCAGGCGCGAAGCCCTGCTGCGGCGGAACAGGTGACTCTTGTTCCGCGGCGCGACACGGATGTTCACGCGTCCCGAGATTGCCCGTAAGGCGTTCTGACATGGGGCGATTCAGACGCTCTCCGTAGAGCCTGCGGTCTTCTTCCGAGCAGAACGGCCCAGTACCCCCCAGCTCACCGAGGAGCGCCAACTGCTTGCCACAGTAAAGACAAACGGCCACGCTATTCCTTCAGGCCAGATATCGGCGGAGGACGTGCGGCACGCCATACGTGGAAGGCCCTATCTGAGGGGCATAGGGAATTGCCCCTAGGGACAGCTACAAGAAGCTGCCTAAACGGCCCAGCGGATTCGAGCCAGGCGCGGCAGACTGCCCCGGTTTTGCCAGTTGCTCCGGTGGGCCGGCGCAGGTCGCTCACTCGAAAATGCACTTTTCGACTTGTCCTTTAGCGAACATCTGATATGATGTTCGTTCAACTTAGAAATGCGCTCCTCGCGCTCGGGGCTTCAACCTGCCTCACCTACCCCAAAGAGTCGGGTGAATCCCTCACTTGGGGTCTTTCCCGATCGCAGGTAGTGTGGCGGAATTAACGTATGCGTTTGATCGTCGTCCTCGCCTGGCTTATCGCGCTGGCGTTCGTTGCTTTCCCGGGCTCGCCTGCCACAAATGCTTCACGCACCACAGAGAATTCAGCGTCGCAGCGCGCGCGCGTGGCGGTTGAACCATCCCTCATTACCCAGGAGCAGGTGGAGGGCTGGCTGAAGTTCTGGCAGCAGCGGCTCGGGCTGGTGGAGTGGACGATTGACGCGAAGATCGTGCGCGTCTGGGAGCTGCCGGCGGGTGCGGTGGCGAACATCCACTGGTCACTGCCCAAGCGCAAGGCGACGATCAAAGTTCTGCATTCCGCCGACTCCAATCTTCGCCAGGATGCCATCTCTCGCGACACGGAGCTGTCCGTGGTTCACGAGCTCGTGCATCTCAGCATGGCCAAGCTTCCGCTTGATCCCAACCACACCGAGCTCGAGGAGGAGGCAGTGAAGAAGCTGTCGGCCGCACTGCTCGCCCTGTATTACAGCGAACCGGCGCACACCGAAGTGGCGGCTGCTGCGGTCAATTCCCGTTAGTCTCGCAAGCCCAGCCGTTGCGCCGTGTCCCCCGCCCTGCGGCGCTCCAGCAGTTGGCGCGTCGAAGCCGCAGCCGAAACGGCCGTGGTCAGAAATGGGGGCTGCTCCCGCAACGGGCGCAGTTGGCCGATTCCGGCGTGCGTGGGTGCGGTCTACAGCGTCCGCGTGACTTTGCTCAGCCGGCGCGGGCGGTCGGGATCGAGGCCTTTTTGCGCGGCCAGGCAGGCGGCGAACACCTGCGCCGGGATCACATAGGGTATGGGCGTGTAGAGGTCGTCCGGGACAACCCCGCGGCGCGACAGCTTCGCGGGCACGACGATCGCCCGCGGGGCCATTGCCGCCGCCTCACGATTGCTCTGGTCGGTGATGACCAGCGTTTCGGCCTGGAAGCTTTGCAGCTTCGCCAGCATGTGACGCATCGCCGGCCATGTGACGCCGGCGGGTGTAAACAGGAACGCCGGAAAGGAGCTTTCCACCATGGCGATGGGCCCGTGCAGCAGATCGGCCGAAGAGAAGCGCTCGGCCACGACGTAGCAGGTCTCCATCAGCTTGAGGGCGAACTCGAGCGCGTTCGAGTAATTCAGCCCGCGTCCGACCGTGAGGGCGTGATCGATGAAGGTATAACGCTCGGCCGCGGCCGCAATGTGCGGCTCGAGCGCGAGCGCCTTGGCGGCATGCTCCGGGATGCGCTCAAGATCCTCAAGCGCGATGCGCGCGCCGAGGGCCCAAGCGAGCAGGTACAGCACCAGCAACTGCCCGGTATAGGTCTTGGTCGCGGCCACGCTCTTCTCTCTACCCGAGCGCACCAGAAATGCGTATTCGGCGAGTCCGGCGAGAGCGCTGCGCGGCTCGTTGGTGATACCGACGGTAGTGGCGCCACCGTTGCGGGCGCGCTCGAGCACCAGGTTGGTGTCGGTCGACTCGCCCGATTGGGAGATGGCGATGACCAGGGTCTCGCGGAAACTGACGTTCGCGCCGTACAGGGTAAAGATGGATGGCGCGGCCAGCGAGACCGGGATACCCGTGGTGATCTCGAACAGGTAGCGCCCGAAGGTTGCGGCGTTGTCGGAAGTGCCGCGCGCGGCCAGGATGATCAGGCGGGGGCGCCGGGTTTCGAATTGGCGGCGCAGGCGCCCGGCCGCACGAATCTGGCCGCGCAATGTCTGCTCGAGCGCCGCCGGCTGCTGGCGGATCTCCTCGATCATCTTCGACATGACACGAGAATATCAAGGCCGGTTGGCGGCGGCGCTCACAAGTATGTTTTCGGGCGTGTCTCCGTGCCCGTCCAGATCTCGGTGGTGACGATCTCGGAAGGCGGGAGGCTCAGCAGGCGCGGTTTGATGACCACCAGGGTCTCGCCGAAGTCATCCTCGAGTGTGCGCTTGCTCAGCAGCGGTCCCAACAGCGGAAGATCGGCCACGCCCGCGAGCCCCGCCAGGCTGCGTGCGTGGCGCGAGCTGACGAGCCCCGCGATGATGCCGTAGTCGTCAAAGCGCAGGCGCACGGTGTTCGCAAACCGCCTCGCGGAGATGGCGGGTACGCCGTTGAAGCTGGCGCCGGAGAGCACCTTGAATTCGGCCTCCACGGAGAGGCTGACCTCGTTGCGGTCGTGAACCTTGGGCGTGATCTTCAACACCAGCCCCAGGTCTTCGAAGTTGAAGGTGGGCGGCGGCGTGTAGGACTGCGCGTCCGGTCCGATGTCGCCCAGGTACTGGACGCTCGGGATGGGGTATTTGTCGCCGATATGCAAGCTCACGGGCTGGCCGTCGAGCGAGCGGATCTCGGCGTGCAGCAGGCTGCGCGTGCTCGTGCGGAGGGTGCTGGCGAAGAGCTGCGCGCCGGTAATGGCAATTCCGAGCGTGCTCGTGCGTCCGGTGAACAAGAACAGGTTCTTGACGGCCTTCGCGAGCGTGACCCTGCCGTCATCGAGCGGCTGCAACGATTGCGCGGCCGGGAGATCGATGCCGATCTCGGTGGAGGAATTCCTCGCTACGGTCAGCAACTCGATCTCCAGGGCGACCTCCGGCCGGTGGTGCAAGAGCTGCGCGAGAATGGCTTGCGCGGGGCGCACCTTCGACACGCGGTCGCGAATCACGACGATGCGGCGGACCGAGTCGATGGCGAAGCGCTGGATCTCCATGAGCTGCTGGACGCTGCGTGCCAGTTCCTGCGCCTCCTGTACGGTGACGGGCTGCGGGATGGGGACGGCTACCGCCACCGTGTTCTCGACCTCCGAGCGTTTCTGGGGTGTGTCCTTGACCGCCATGAACAGCCGCTCGCCGATGGGGACGAGGAAGGAATTGGTCGCGAGCTCGAGCGCGTAGAGCGCCTCCCGGTAGTCCGCATCGGTGATCCCGAAGCGGACGGGCTGCCCGCCGGCCGGATAGTCGCCATCGAAGATGACATCGAGGCCGTAAGCGCGCGCGACCTCCTCGAACAGCGGGCGGGGAGGGGCACGGAGTTCGAAGCTCTTGTGCCCGGGCGTAGCTTTCAGTTCGACCGGAGGCTGGGGCTTGCGCGTCTCGGCAATCTCGGCCATGCTCGGGGCCGGCAGCGGATCAACCGGGGGGAGGGAAGGGCCAGAAGCTTCCGTGAAGGCGGGAGGCGCGGCCTGTGCGGCCATGGCGGCGCGCGTGCGCAAAGCTTCGGCTTTTGCCCAGTATCGGACATTAGCCGGCTCGGCCGCCGCGGCCTGCGCGTAGAGCAGATACGCCTGGGCGAATTGGCCTTTCTTTTCAAGCTTGCCGGCGCGCTTCGCCAGCGTGCGCGCGCCCGGCTCTGCCGCCGCCGCGATCATGACGCAGACAAGCAGACCGCCAGCTATCCCAATCCGCACCACAATATAGATCTGACGCAGCCGCGCGGCCGCGCGTGGATTAAAGTTCCGCTTTTTTGCCGCCGATCGATGAGTGATGGCGACTCTTGCCCCCGCGCAACCGGCCTTTGCTCCCTCGGTGCCGCAGACCATGGAAGAACTGGGCATTCCCCAGGCGCTGGTGATGGACCTGATGCTGCGGAGGCTGCTGCTTGAAGGCCACAGCACGCTCCAGATCCTCAGCTCCAAGCTCAAACTGGCGGTGCCGATCGTGGATATCGTCTTCCGCCACATGCGCCAGCAGCAACTCGTGGAGGTCCGCGGGATGCTTGGCAACGACTACCAGTTTGCGTTGTCGGCGGCCGGCCGGGCGCTCGCCTCCGAGCGGTTCCAGATCTCGCAGTATGCCGGAGCGGCCCCGGTTTCGCTGAAGGACTATCACTCCGCGACGCACGCGCAGGTGGCGCACGTGCATGTCGACCGCAAGACTCTTCGCGACGCGTACTCGGACCTGGTGATGACCGACCGCCAGCTCGATCAGATCGGTCCCGCGATCATCGCGCAGACCTCGGTGTTTCTATACGGCCCGAGCGGCAACGGCAAAACCAGTCTCGCCGAACGAATGCTGCGCGTTTATACGGACGTGGTCTATATCCCATACGCGATCGAGGTGGACGGGCAGATCATCAGCCTGTATGACCCGGTGGTCCACCACAAGGTGGAGACCGAGGAGGACCCCGACATCGACGCGCGGTGGATCCTCTGCCGCCGGCCCTGCATCGTGGTGGGCGGCGAACTCATCCCGAGCATGGTGGAACTCCGGCTCGATGAAGCATCCGGCATTTATGCCGCGCCGCTGCAGATGAAGGCCAACAACGGCATTTTCATCATCGACGATTTCGGCCGCCAGCTCATGTCGCCTCGCGACCTGCTGAACCGCTGGATCGTTCCTCTCGACCGCCGCATCGACTATCTGACCCTGCGCTATGGGGTCAAGTTCCAGATCCCATTTGAGCTGCTGGTGGTTTTCTCGACGAACCTCGATCCGCGCGACCTGGCCGACGAGGCATTCCTGCGCCGTATTCGCAACAAGATCTACGTGGAGCCGGTCGACGAAAACGTCTTCGACGAGATCTTCCGGCGCGTCGTGGAGGCTCGCAGCCTGCCGACGGAAATCGACAGTGCCGAATTCCTGCGCACGGTTTGCCTGCGCGAGGGCCGCGGCGAGCTGCGCGCCTGCTATCCGGTAGACATCTGCAACATTCTTTCCTCTATCTCGCGGTACGAGGGGCGGCCGATCCGGATGACCAAGAGCGAACTCGAACGCGCCGCCTCGCTATACTTCGCCAAGACCTGAGCGGGCAAGCGGCTGTTTGCTTGCAGTTTCCGGCTTCGGTTCCTACCGAAAACGGCCGAACAGGCGGCCCGTGGGTGGGCGATGCCATGGCTCGCCTGGGCGGTGAGAGCATCCGTGGAGGACGGTGGGGGCTGTGCGCAACGCAGCCCGATGTCGCACCCGCGGCAGCGTGGCGTCCGCCGTCTCGCATGCCACACTGGAGGCAGGTGCGGATCGTTCTTCTGTCCACCTATGAGCTTGGGCGCCAGCCTTTCGGGCTGGCCTCTCCCGCGGCGTGGCTGCGCGGCCGGGGCCATGAGGTGACCTGCGCCGATCTCGCGGTCGGGTCGTTTCCGAAAGAGGAGATCGCGGCGGCGGAGCTGGTGGGCTTCTTCCTGCCGATGCATACGGCGACGCGGCTGGCGGCGCGGGTGATTCCCCGCGTGCGGAAGCTTAATCCGGCGGCGCGGCTGTGCTGTTACGGGCTGTATGCGCCGCTCAATGCCGAATACCTGCGCGCCCTGGGGGTCGATGTGGTGGCGGGTGGCGAATTCGAGGATGCTCTCACCCGCCTGGCCGCCGGCGAGAGCACGCTGCCGGATATTTCTCTCGAACGCCTGCGGTTCGTGCCCCCGGACCGCTCCGATTTGCCGCCGCTCGCGCGCTACGCGAAGATGCGCGAGAACGGTGTGACCAAAACGACCGGCTACACCGAAGCGAGCCGTGGCTGCAGGCACCTGTGCCGCCATTGTCCGGTGGTGCCCGTCTATAACGGCTCTTTCCGCGTGGTGCAGCGCGAGATCGTGATGGAGGACATCCGGCGCCAGGCCGCGGCCGGCGCCGAGCACATCACTTTCGGCGATCCCGATTTCTTCAACGGCCCGGCGCACGCGGTGCGCATTGTCGAGGAGCTGCATCGCGAATTCCCGCACCTGACCTACGACGCCACGATCAAGATCGAGCACTTGTTGCGGCGCCGGGACCTCTTGCCCCTGCTGCGGCGTACGGGGTGCTCGCTCATCACCAGCGCCGCCGAGTCGGTGGATGATGCAGTGCTGGCGAAGCTCGAGAAAGGTCACACGCGCGCCGATTTCATCGCCGTGGTGCGGGCCTGCCGGGAAAACGGACTGGCGCTCGCGCCGACCTTCATCCCGTTTACACCGTGGTGCACGCGCGAGAGCTACCGGGAGCTGCTGCGCGTCATCGCCGATCTGGAATTAGTGGACCACGCCGCCCCGGTGCAGCTCGCGCTGCGGCTGCTGATCCCGAACGGCTCGCGGCTATTGGAGCTCGCGGAGGTGCGGGCGCTGGTCGAGAGGTTTGACCCGTCGGCGCTGATCTGGCGGTGGAGGCATCCTGATCCGGAGATCGATCAGCTCGCTGCCGCGGCGCTGCGACTCGTGCACGAAGCCCAGCAAGGCGGACGCTCGCGCCGAGAGGTCTTCGGCCTGCTCTGGGAGCTCGCCCACGGCGCGCCGCCGCAAGATTTCGACCTCATGCCACGGGCCACGATTCCTTATCTCGATGAGCCCTGGTATTGTTGAGCGGAGCCTACGGAAGAGCAGTTGGCTCTTATTTAAGAACCAGTAAATAACTGATTCTAAAGCAATAATAAAAGATTGACCTTGAAACTGTGGACGCTCTGGTGGACACTGGAAGTTCTCATGTCCACCGAAGAGACTCAGGCGATCATAGACAGTCTCGTCTTCAAGAAGCGGCATACGGACGCTTGCCAGACCGACAATGCTTTAACGGAGTGGCAACCCCTTAGCGATAAGCGGAAGCGGTGTTCCTGTCCGTACTGGTCTTGCGGGGTCCATGATCGGGCCGAAGGATTCAAGAGGAAAAGCACGGGCGAGATTTCGTTAGAGCGTGCGAAAGACGTGGTGAGGTTGCGCCTGGACACCGGCAACCGTACCGCACGCCTGGAAGATGCGACAGGCACGCCGATCCCCGACGCCATCGCGGATTTCATGGTTTATACGAGGGATGGCGGTGCGGCGGAATCGACGCTAAAGAAGTACCAGACTCTAATGGATCAGTTGAAGGCTTTCGCGGATTGGAAGGGTCTCCGCTACCTGCATGAACTCTCGCAAGATCGAGTCGAGGAATTCCGCCGGAACGGGGACGGACGCCAGAAAACCCCGTGATTTTGGAAGCCGTAGAGCCTACGATCCGCAATGGCGCGGAAAAAGGGAAAAAGCGGGAGGGATGAAACAGGATTCGCTAAATGATTGGGGTGTGGCTACTTTGGAACGACACACAAGGGGCACGGAATCAGCGGGTTGAGTGCCGGAGGGGCTGCTGGGGGCGAGGCAAAAGGCCGGGATATGAGAATATCCCCGGCTTTAGGTGCGGCGGCGAGCTGGCTGGACCAATTTGGCGTGCTGACGGAGGGCAGT
>JACOTZ010000062.1 GCA_016178155.1 Acidobacteriota bacterium | reverse complement strand
GAGTACCGTGGGCGGCAGTCCACTGCTGGAGTTTCTGCCGCTCTACTTCGGAAGGCTGACACGACTGCCCCATGCCCCAGGATAACGCAATCTCGGCTCTTTTGTCTAGTTATTTGTTGGACAGCACACTAGCGTCCGCGGCTGAACCGTGGAGCATGCAACGCGGCCGCTTTCACACCCGTCTGTTACCATTTGGGTGTGTTCGTCAGAGTGTTGTTTTTCGGGCAATTAAAGGACATTGTGGGGTCCCCTGAGGAGGACCTCGAGGTGCCCGAAGGCGAGACCCTGGACGGCATTTTCAACGGCTACAGGCGGCGATTTCCCCGATTCGATCAGCTCGCCTCCAGCATCGTTCTGGCGCGCAATCAGCAGTTCGCCGATCGGGCTTCCCCGGTCGCGGCGGGCGACGAGATCGCTTTTCTGCCGCCGGTGAGTGGCGGTGCGGCGGACGCCGGCACGCTAGCCGCTCGTTACATTGACGACATCCGCGATGATGCCGGCCACTTCTTCGCCCTCACCCGCGAGCCCATCGATTCGGTCGAGCTCAAGCATCGGCTACTGCGCGGCGAGGACGGCGCGGTGGTCGACTTTGAAGGGGTTGTGCGCAACAACACCAGGGGGCGTGCCACCCGGTTCCTCGAGTACGAATGCTACGAGTCCATGGCGATCCGGATGATGGCGGAGATCGGACGCGAGATCGCCTCGACGCACGCCATCAGCCGCATCGCCCTGGTCCATCGGCTCGGACGGATGGAGATTGGCGAGACGAGCGTCGCGGTTGTGGTCACGGCGCCGCACCGCCGGCCGGCATTCGAGGCGGCGCTCGAGGGCATCAACCGTCTGAAGAAGCGTGTACCCATCTGGAAGAAGGAGTATTTCGCCGACGGTGAGGTCTGGGTGGAAGGCGAGTGGGATGACTCGCTTTTGCGCCACTGACCCTCCGTCCAACCCATGCGCTCATTGCTCATCCCCGCTGCCGCCACGCTCGTGCTCGTCGCAGCCGCGCAGGAGCGCGTGTTCCGCGTCGACGTGCGGCTGGTGCGCCTGCTCGCTACCGTCAAGGACACGAATGGCAAGCCCGTCGGCGGCCTCGACAGAGAACAGTTTACGGTCTATGACAATGGCGCCCGCCAGGCGCTGAGCGTGTTCGAGCGCCACACCGAGCAGCCGCTCTCGGTCGCCCTCCTCGTGGATATCTCCGGCTCCACGGCCAAGGACCTGAAATACGAACTCGATTCCGTCACCCGGTTCCTGCGCGCCTTGTTCCGCGAAGGCAATCCCGAGGACGCGCTGGGCCTCTACAGCTTCAACTGGGAAGTCCGGCAGCGGACTGGCTTTACCCGCAGCCTCTCGCGCCTGGAGAAAGAGCTGAAACAGCTCAAGGCCGAGGCCGGCACCTCGCTCTACGACGCTCTGTACTTCGCCTCGGAAGATCTGCAGGAGCGTGAAGGCCGGCACGTCGTCGTGGCGGTCACCGACGGCGGCGATACCGTCAGCGAGAAAGGCTTTCACGACGCGCTCGAGGCGCTGCACCGCGGCGACGCAGTCTTCTATGCCATCCTGGTGATGCCGATCACGAATGATCCGGGCCGCAACGTCGGCGGCGAGAATGCCCTCGCGTCCTTTGCCGCGGGCACCGGCGGACGCGTATTCCATCCCAGCATCGGCGCGGGACTTGACGCCGCCTTCGAGGAGATCCTCCGCGACCTCCGCACTCAATACCTGCTCGGTTTCTACCCCAAGGACGTTCCCCTGACCGCCGACCGTTTTCACCGCATTCGCGTGGAGGTCGCTCGGCCCGGTTTGCGGGTGATCACGCGTAGCGGCTATTATGGAGAGTTCGATAGTTCCGCCCGCTGAAGAATTCCCTCTACCGTTACATGACAACTCACAAAACCCGCGCTCCCGACCAGACACTCGCGGAAAACAAGTACTTGAGAAGTCTCATCGAGCGGCGAACCCCCGTGCGCGTGCGCCTTAGCGATGACCAGGAAGTCGGCGGCACCATCGAGTTTTTCGACGAATCCTTTATCCGCCTGACGCGCGAAAACGCGCCCAACCTGTTCATCTACAAGCACGACATCAAGTATCTGTACGAGACTGAGGCGTAGGCGTGCCGGCGATCTCGAAACCGCCATCGAGATCGCGCGGGAGGCCGGCGGGCTGTTGGCGCACTATCTGGAACGGAAAGTCGGCTTCGAGCTGAAAGCCGATTACGACCTGGTCACCGCCGCCGACCGTGCCTCCGAGCAGCTCATCGTCGAACGCCTGCGCTCGCATTTCCCGACGCACGCGATCATGGCCGAGGAAGGCGGCGCCTATGCGGGTTCATCGAACTTTAAATGGTACGTCGATCCGCTTGACGGCACCACGAATTTCGCGCACGGCTATCCCGTCTTCAACGTGACGATCGCGCTCGAGCAGGGCGGAGAACTCGTGGCCGGAGTGATCTACGATCCTACCAGGCCCGAGCTTTTCGCCGCGGAATGTGGCGGTGGCGCTTACCTGAACAACCGGCGGATCCGCGTCTCGGCCGTGGAGCGGCTCAACGATGCGCTGACCTCCACCGGGTTCCCCAGCCGCAAGCGCCACCAGAACATCAACATCCACTTCTACCACCAGCTCGCGATGGCGACCCACGGCGTCCGGCGCGGCGGTGCGGCGGCGCTCGACTTCGCCTATGTTGCCTGCGGCCGTCTCGATGCATTCTGGGAGTTCGGCCTGAATCCCTGGGATATGGCGGCCGGGCTCCTGATGGTCGCGGAGGCCGGCGGCGCCACCTCCGATATGCGGGGCGGTTCCGTCACCCTTCAGTCACCGCACGTCTTGGTCGATAACGGCCTCATCCATGCCGAGATCCTCGATCTGTTCGGCGAGATCTTCCAGGGCCGGCACCGCTTTCCCATGCCGCAGATCGTTGCCGAAGCCGGCGGCAAGTAACTCGATCACGCTACTGGCGCTGCATATACGACCCTGACTCAACTGTCTGCACGGCCGGCTGTCTCACGTTGGGGATTCACCCCAACCATCTCTCCAGAAACTCGCACTCCTTCTGTTGCGCGGAGACTGCGGCGCGAGTTTCTAACTCGATGTAACCGCGGCCTGCCCGGCGGTTAGCCGCTGGCTCCTGACTGGCCAAGGGCTATCAAGAGCAGCGCCGTTGGCTGGTTACGCGTGATAACTCCTCACCTCCGGCACGTCGATTTTTTCCAGGTCGGCGAAACACCCGCCGATCTGCTGGCGGCCGTCACGGCACAAGCTGACCGCCTGCTGTACCCCGAGCTCGCCGCCATCGAGGACTGGGCGCGCGGCTGCGAAGCGTGCCGATCCCGCCCGCCGAGGCCGACTGGATCCGCCCTGCCGCATCGACCGTGACCGTGCGGGTCGAACCGCCGCTCTCCGTGATCGTGGTCGTGTCGCCGGCGTGAGCGTATGATACCTGGCCGGTCAACTGGCCGCCGCTCCCGAACGGCTCAGGTTTTCCTGCGCCCTTGTAGAAGGTGACGTCCGGGCTCGTAAACCTCCCCTGCGCCCCGAGAAGTACCTGGGCCCCGAAGTAATCGAGGCCCGTTTCTGCGCCGCGTTCCAAGCCTGCTGCGGCGTACGTCATAACCGTTAATCAGCGCGGCTCGTCGTTGAGCCCGAGCGAAATGAAATGTTTCCGAAAAGATGAATGCCCGCTCCACTGAGCACCAAGGTCTGGATATTTGTCCTTGATACGCTCGATCACCGAGGCTGTCTGTTGCTCATCAACATCGGGCAAAAGACAGACAGTGCGATGCGTGAGGATAGCGTACAGCCCGCCGGGATGATGGGCTGTCTCAGGACCAGTGGTATCTTCCTGGTATTCAAGCCATTGAATGTCCGAAGTGGACACCGATCGTGAACTGCCTAGATTGTCTCCAACCTTCCCCTGTGCCGCAAACTCGTTTCTAGTGACTCGGAGTTCAAACTTACGCGTCCACCGGACAAAGAAGAAACCGATCGCGGCAGCTAAAACTGCGAGCGCAAGAGCCCCTAGGTTCCCAACAACGAACGAACCTGCGATGCCGACAAATACGGCGGTCGCGACGGCTGAAAGGACACCCTCCACCAACGAAGGCGTCCGTTCCGTGTGCACAACAAGCGCATTATCAAGCTCGACGATGTTCACGTTCGTCATCGTTCGTTACCTCGTGTCAGACAGTTGCCGTCATAAACGCGATTACTCAGCTCCCGCCGAACTCCCACCGCCAGGGACGCACGAGTATGATGTTCCGATTTGTCCGCTGATTCCCACGCTCGCAAAACGGCTGAGATTGGCACTAAGACCAACGGAGCTGATATTCGAAGCAGAAAAGCCCATGGTCACCCCGTAGGTGCCGCCGACTCTGACGCTGGTGGACACTCTGCCACTCGACGTCATCGTGGCTCTTCCTCGTACTGGACCAAGACCTCCCTGGGCGCGACCTCTCCATGCAAATCCTTGATCCGTGTTGTATTCGGCACCGAATCGCATTCTGCCTCCAGGCGCGCCGGCGTTGGCAGATACTGTAACCGAACAAACTGTCGGGAGTACTGCTAAGGCGTCGTGGATTTTCCGTGCGGCCTCCTGACCGCTTGGACTGAGCGGGTCTTCTTTGGGCTTGTTTCGCTCCTGGTTGCGTTTCCAGGCCTCGTACTGAAGCCGAGTCATTTCGGCTTGGACCTCGGCGGCCTGATCACGCACCTTTGGAGCCTTCGCTGTGACGGTGACGCTTGTCACATCCGCGCACTTTCCATCTGCATCGTCGCGCATCTTGCCGTCAGGAAGTAATCGAGGCCCGTCTCCGCATCTTTTTCTTTGCCGGTGAACAAAGTCTCAGTGCACGTCATAGTCACAAGCGCGGGGACTTCGGCTCTTGCGGTACGCCCGGTGTCCCTGACGGAGGATTCCGGAGCGACCGAACGTAATCCCGCAGTTCGCCCCGAAGGCTGGTCAGTAGCCGACGATTTGCGAACCAAAGCACAAGCGTAATCGCTGCGACTCCTGCAAAACGTAAGCCGATCACGTTCCAGTCCGGTATTTCCGGAATCTGGGAAGTTCCCGACGGCTGCGCAGCGATGTGCATTAGCCAACCCGTGACTCCAGACGCCCCGCTCGTCGCAAAACCGCGGAGACAGTAGAAAGCCACGGAAACCCAGAAGAGCATTGCCAGGCAAAAGAGCCCTGCTAGCGCAATCTGGACTATGAGCTTGAGCACGTCAACGAAGTTTCTCATTGCCGTGGCCTCATGGCTTCCTGCGTCATTGGAGCTTGGAATCGTTTGGCCCCTTGGTTGAATGGCGCGTTCAGCGGCATGGGTTGGCCGGGTGGCGGATCGAACCTGTTACCGAAGTAGGGACCGACTACACCGATACGAAAGCGCTCGTAATCGTTCATGATGTCTGCGACCGCGTTAGCCCAACTTCGTCACGGAAGGGCCTGGAAATCGCCTAACCCGTTTGGAATCAGTTCAGGCGATCGCCGAGTCTGCACTACATTTTGGATAAGAATGGAGACGTTCCGGCAAGCTGAGGTTGAGTTGATGAAGTAAGGA
>JACOTZ010000061.1 GCA_016178155.1 Acidobacteriota bacterium | reverse complement strand
CCGCGCCGTAACGGCTGGGCGCGCCCGAAGCAACGGCTCGGCAGCGCTCTGAAAACACAGCACGAGCCGTGAACCTTAGCCGAAGTTCGTCACCGACAGGATTTCGAACCGCTTGCTGACGCGCGCGGCTCAGTAAGTGCCGTCAAATCAGCGGAAGCGTTCTGAGCCACGACCCGTCAGGGAGTGGTGGTGACGAACCTCGGTTAGCGAGCGCGGGACGTGACAGGAGCTGTTTCGGGCCAACCGGACGAAGAGGCGCTGACTACGGGCGAGTGGGGGGCTTCGCTGACGGCGCGTTTGGGCTCGAGGAACTGGTCGGGAAGGGGTTTATGGGGAAATCAGATTGAGAATCTTAGGGTTGGTATACCACAGAGGCGTACAGGGGATCAACCATTGTTCCTCGAGCCTGTGCCGTTTTCACGCCTCCCTAAATGCAATCTCTGAGCCAACCATAAAGATCTTTTGTTTTCAATCGTATAAATCGAGCCATCTCCGGATTGAGTGCAAAATTTACACGATTCACCCCTTGCGGTCGTTCCAACCCTGTAAGTACGCTTCAATTTCGAACGTACAGAAGTCCGCGTGGCACTTACGGACCGCAGGTGATGCAAACGCCACTTCCGCCGACAGCGGGGAGGCAAGCGGGGGCGCCGCCCGGCGACTACTCGCCTGTGCCCCTCGGGCTGGCTGCGGCGCGGCCGGGCTCGACATCCGGCAGCGGGGTCGGCGGCCGCGACACGCGGCCCTGACGCGCGTCATCCAGTGCGACGCTGTGGCTGCTAAGGATCTGCCCGGTTGACAGCTCGAGTGACACGCGCGACCGGTTGTAGGCTGTCAGCGCGGCGACCTCCGCCGCCTGAGCCTGGGCGAGGTCGCGCTGCGCCTGGATGACGAAGAATATCGTTGTCACGCCGAGCGCGTATTTCTTCTGCTCGGCTTCGAGGTTCTGTTCCTGCAGGATGCGCGATTTCTGGGCGAACTGGTAGCGTGCGCGGGCCTGTTGCAGGCCGATCAGCGCGTTCTGCACGTCGACCCGCACCTGGTTGAGCTGCTGCCGCTGCCGGATCTCGGCCTGGCGGATGGACAGCGCGTCGCGGATGGCATCAGACTGCGCCGCGCGGTTGCGGATCGGAATGTTCAAGCGGAAGCCCACGCTGTAATCGGGGAAGTTCCCGCCGAAGAGCTGGGACACGAGCGTGCCGGGTCCGCCGAGAAAGTCGCCGTTGACGGTCGACGGAATGATGCCCGGCTGCAACTGCGCGAGGTTGGGATTGCGCAGGTTGAGCTGCCCGGCGAGCCCGTTCGTCGTGTAGCCGGCCACCAGATCGAGCGACGGCAGAAGCGCGCTCCTGGTGCCTTCATAGCTGATTTTCGCGATATCCAGGTTGATCTGCGTCTGCTCCAGCTCGGGCCGGGTGCGGACCGCCTGGGCGACCAGGTCCTGGATGGGCTGAACCGGCTCAACGTCCGGAATGCGCAAGGAATCGGTCGGGACGATGCGGGCATCGGCCAGGGTAGGGCTGGAGACGCCCGTACGGCTTAGAAAACTCTTGATGATCGTCTCCTGCTGGAGGAGCTGGGTTTCCGCCGCCGTGAGCTCCTGCTGCGAGCGGGCTACTTCCGCTTCGGCACGGACGATCTCAATCGGGGCGAGCGTTCCGATTTCGACCTGTTTCTTGTTGTCGTTGTATAGCTTCTCGTTGAGCGCAAGCGACTGGCGCCGGACCTTGACGTCCTCCATCGCGCTGACCATATCCGAATACAGGTTGACGATCGATGCCACGGTTTGCATCACCTGCTGCTTGAAAACGAGATCGGAGATCTGGATCTCTTTCTTGGCGATCCGGATATTGCGGGAATTCACCGCCACTCCGAAGCCCTGCAGAAGACGCTGCGAGAACTCGACGTTCATATTCGCATTGGTCACGGGATTGATTTCCGACCGCGCGTTGTTCGAGCTCTGGCCGGTGCCGCCGTAGGAGACGCTCACCGTGCTGCCCGTCAGAAAGCTCTTTTGGACGCCAAAGTTGACATTGTTGGAATCGACCCGGAGCGCGGCCGTGCCGGTGGTGAACGAGTTCGCAAGCGGAATAGACCGGCGGCCCCGGTTGTAAGCGACAAAGGCGAACTCATCGAGGTTCGGGATCTGGGTTCCGGTGAAGCTGATGATCGCGCCGCTGGCGGCGATATCCCCGCCGCCACCGGCGCGGCCGCCGCCACCGCCACCGCCCGTTCCCGTGACTCCGGCGCCGCCCCCTCCGGTTTGCAGATTGATCGCCGATTGCGGTCCGAAGTTGACACTCTGGGGGATGCCGCGGATCACGCCGCCCGCCCGCGCGCGCAGCAGTTCCGCCTCGGCGATGCGCGGCCCGTAACGCTGCAGCTCGATGTCGAGGTTGTTCTCCAGCGCAAGCGCGATGGCGTCCTGCAGCGACAGGTAGATTCGTCCCGCACGGATCAGCGATTCCAGCCGCGGCGAGTTGGAGAAGTTGACCGGCGCGACCTCGGGCGGCAGGTACTTCCGGGTGAAGTTGCTGTGCCAGCTTTCTTTCGTATCAAGCTGCGGTTGCTGTGCGAAGGCGGAAGGCATGGCAACCAGCAGCCCACAGGCGGCGGCCAGAAAACAACGGAGATGACTCATAGATCTATCCTTTAAAACGAAAGCGCAGGGGTATCTCTTCCTTGATTGACTTCATCGTAGCGCAGGAGCATCACCCGGCAGGTTCCTTTCGGATCAGCGGTGGGGAATGCATGCCGAATGCCGAGCTCAAGCGGATGAAAAGACAGCCTTGCAAGTGGGGCAAGCGTCCGTTTTTGGGACGAGCCGGGGCGGCGGCGGACAGGAGTTCGCCGGAACGGAGAGCCCGGCGCGGCACCGTGGGGCCGGCAGGGCGTCCCGGGACGCGGCTCGGACTGCGAGAAAACCCTCATCCGCCGGTTCGGGCAGGAGCGGGGGCGGACGAGGAGTCCCGCCGATAACCCGCGGCACGCGGCGGCGGACCCAAGCCGGCGCCGTGCTGCTAGGATGTAGATCAATCGTGACCACGCCAGCCGAGGAGGCCCTCGACCTGTTCCATCGCACGGGCGCGTACCTGCGCGGCCATTTTCGCCTCACCAGCGGTTTGCACAGCCCCGAATACCTCCAGTGCGCGCTCGTGCTGCAATATCCGAGCTATGCGCAGCATTTTGGCACTGAGCTCGCCTCCCTGCTTCGGGAAGCCGCCGGCGAGCCGGTGAAGCTGGTGGCCGCACCCGCCCTGGGGGGTCTCATCATCGGGCACGAAGTTGCGCGCGCCCTTGGCGTCCGGTTTATCTTTACCGAACGGGCCGAAAACGGCAAGATGACGCTCCGCCGCGGCTTTGAGGTGACGCCGGGTGAAACCGCGGTTGTGATCGAAGACGTGGTGACGACCGGCGGCAGCTCTGCCGAGGTGGTCAAGATCCTCGAATGCTTTGGCGCCCGTGTTCTCGCCGCCGGCTCGATCATCGACCGGAGCGGCGGGCGCGCGGATTTGGGCGTAAAGCGCGTGGCGCTCGCCACTTTGCAGGTCGTCGCCTACCCGCCCGAGGATTGCCCCATGTGCAAGCAAGGCGTGCCGGTGCAGAAGCCGGGCTCGCGTCCCACCTGATGCGCCGCATCAAGCTGACGATTGCCTACGACGGGACGGAGTTGTTCGGGTGGCAGGTGCAACCGAACCTGCCGACCATTCAGGCGGCGCTCGAGTCCGCTTTCGAGCTGATCGAGAAGAAACATGTGCACGTGGCCGGCTCGGGACGCACCGACGCGGGCGTCCACGCGCTGGCACAGGCGGCCGCGGTCACGATCGAGAACCGGATTCCGCTCGACAATCTGCGGCGCGCGCTCAACCGGCAGCTCGCGCCGTCGATCCGGGTCACGGCGGTCGAGGAGGTTCCACCCGGCTTTCATCCGCGCTACGACGCCCTGTCCAAGACGTACGAGTATCGGATCTTCACGGGCGAGATCTGCTCACCGTTCGAGCGGAGGTACGTCCATCACCATCCCTACCCACTCGACGTCCCCCGCATGGTCGAGTTGGCGCCGTTCTGGGAGGGCGAACATGATTTCAGCGCGTTCGCCGCCGCTGATGAGGCGGATGCGCTGGGGCGTTCGAGGGTGCGGCGCATCTTCAGGTCGCGGCTCGAGGCCGCGCCGCCGCGGCTCGTCTATCGCGTGACCGGCAGCGGGTTCCTGAAGCACATGGTGCGCAACATGGCCGGCACGCTTCTGCAAGCGGGGCAAGGCAATCTTGACGCTGCCGGATTTCGCGGCCTGCTCGGCGCGCCCGCGGGCGTCAAAGCCGGCCCGACGGCGCCCGCGCGCGGGCTTTTCCTGGTCGAAGTGACGTACTGAGGCGAGCGGTTAAGCGCTGAGTCGCCGGCAGCGCCGACCTGGCGTAGGCAGTCGAGAGCAGAACCGGCGGTGCGGAATTCCTCCCCTGCATTATCCGCGGAAGCGCAGCGACTGGATCATCCGCTCGAAGGCGGGCTGCAACCGGCCGACTTCGCCCTCAGGTGCAACGAATACCATGTAGAACAGACCTTCGGGCCGTGCCACGGTGAGCAGGTAATCGATCTCGGTGCCGCCGTAGGGCGAAGCGCTGCGGAGCTGGGTCACGAGCCCGGGCGAACTGCCGGCCTGGACGCGCCGGGAACCGCCCGCCACCTCCATCATGGGGTTGGCTTGCTGCAGAACCCGGATCAACTCGGCCGTTGCCTGCGGCAGATTGCGCCGTTGGGGCCGGTAATAGCTGAGCAGGGCACCGTATCCCACGGCGACGCCGCCGAACTGCGTACGCACAAAACCCTGGCGGGGGGCGATGGCGACAGTGCCGGACTGGTTGTCCGCAAGCGCCTCCCAATTGCTCGGGTGGGCGATTGAGAAATACCTGCTATTGATCTGCTGGTAGCTTCCGTCAGGCGGCGCGTTCGGTTCGGCGAGGCGGGCGCGCTGCTCACCGGCGTGGGGCTGGGGCAAACGCGCCACGAGCTGCTGCATGCTCTCGAAACGGCCGGTACCGGCCCGGTATTCTGCCTGGGGTAGGGTCTGAATCTCCGCCTGGATGGCACGCATGCGGTTGCCGGGGTTGGGGTGCGAGGAGAGAAACTGCGGGGCGCGAGAGCCGCCCTGTGCCTCCAGCTTTTCGAAAAAGCGCGCCATCTCGACCGGGTTGTAGCCGGCCTGGGCCAGCAGGCGGGCGCCGAGGGCGTCTGCCTCGCTCTCGGCCGAGCGCGAGTACTTCAGCATGAGCGCCGTGAAGCCGAGGCTGAGACCAAGCTGACCCAACTGGCCGCCCAGCGTGGCGTCGCCGATCACGGCGCCCGCAATCGCAGCGGGCAGTTGCAGGAGTTGGGCTTTGGAGGCCTGATTGGTGCCGTGGCGCAACGCCACGTGCGCAATCTCGTGTGCGAGCACGCCCGCGACCTGGGCCTCATTGTCGGCCTCGGCGATCAGCCCGGTGTTGACGAACACCGGACCGCCAGGGAGGGCGAAGGCGTTGATGCTCTTGTCATTGATGAGCGTGAACTCGTAGGGAAAGCCCCCGGCCTGCGGCGGGGAGGCAAGCCGCTGCCCGATCTCCTGTACATACTTCCGCAGCTCCGGGTTGTCGACGATGTCGGCTTGCCGGCGGACCTGGGCGGCCGCTTGCCGGCCCAGTTCGACGTCCTGCTCTTTTGAAAAAACGTTAAATCCCGGGCGGATGGGTTCGCCCGGTTTTCGCCCGCCGCAAGCAACCAACAGCAGCGCGGCGAGCGCGACAAAACGGCGCCTGCGCATACACGGCCTCTTTCCGAGGGATTCGAGCGGATCGGCGCCAACTCGGCGCTGACTGAAAAGCAGACTCCGGGCGAACGATGAATGTTTCAGTGCCCCTAGCTGTCGTTGTAGTGCAGCGCGATCTCCATCGGCACGCCGCCGGCCGCCATTGCGCGGGGGCACCGTGCTCAGTCGGGCAGGTTGTACTCGGCCTTCATGGCCCTTAGGTTCTCGACTGCCTGGGCCTGAATGGCGCTTGGAATCTTGACACACTCCCCGGTGAAGCGCACAGCATCATGGATGCGTATCCGCTCACCGCCTTCGGCGATGCGGAAATTCACGTATCCGAGGTGGTACAAGGCTCCGGCGATCATATCGGCCGCATGTAACAGCGGCAGGGAGGCACGCAGGTGTTTGTCGGCCAACGAGTACTTGCCCTGGACACTGTATAAAAGCCCGGCCATCCAGTGCGCCCGGCCGAGGATCGTGCTCTTTTTACTCTCCCAACCGGCTGCGCTCATCTCCCGAGGAGCAGGCGCGGAGGCGAGTATATGAATCAACTTTAGCGAGTACGAGATCACCTTGTCCGGTTCTTGCTGCCGCTCCATGTAGTAAGTTGCGGCCATCAACAGGGCATCAATTCTGTACTCGCCTTTGTTGAACGCTGTCTCCGCCGCCGCCACGGCCTCTACGATATCCACCTGGCGGACCGCGGCGCTCTCTGCGGTGCGCATGAGCGCAAGGTATTCACTCTTGGGATTCCTCTGCTCGAGCGCTTCGATGAGACGGGCCTTGAGACGCGCATCCTTCGAGCTCGCCGCTGCGAAATACAGGGCGTACTCCGCATATGCCTCCACTTGCCTCGCATACTCCGTACGAATTTTCCAGGCTTCCTGCTCCTCCGGCTCCTCCGGCTTCGGCAAGGAAGCGACTTTTCTCGAAATCCGGCTCGCCTCTCCGGACCAGTGCTGAATCAAATCCACATCCTTCATGCCCTCGGCGGCCTTGAGCGCGTTGTGCGCCGCCGCGACCTCATCAGGATCGATCGACAGGATCTTCTTGCCGGTCTCGATCGCCCGGTCGTACTGCTTCTCTGCAAGAGAGTGGACCTGAATGTGGGACAGCACCCACGTTATCGCTTCATGATTCGGAAAACGCTTTGCGAAAAGTTCGAGCAGCTCGATCTTTTTGGCTGCGTTCTGTTCAACATCGATCTGTTGCAGAAGCTGGCCCTCCATGGTGTCGGTCTCAACCAGCAGGGGTTGCCCGGAAAGCGGACACAGCGTCAGGATCGCCAGAACGAGAGATGCGGAGAAGATTTTCACCGGACACCTCCTTCTGCATGGACGTGACGGGTCCCGTGCAGAGGATCTCAGCCTTAGTCTCTCATAATAACGTCCCTTTTAGACCGTTCTCTTAGCTGCGATGAATGGTCAGCCCAACTAAGTAGTTCCGGTACTCATCCGTTAACTGACCGGCATGCGAGGTCGGGTAATACAGAGTTTCGTAGTGGAATAGAAGAACGGACATAAGTATGTTTTCCTAACACGGATCGGCGCCTGAGTTCGCAGTTGAGGACGAAGATAACAAAAAATCAGTAAGTCGCCGCTCGCACAATTCAGGTGTCCGCCTTAGGCGGGCACCGCAGAACCCCAGGGGCGTGCCGATGAACAGCGCAGGTGGAGGGGCCGTCCGAATCCGTGGGCCACGCCGGAGGCAAGCTGGGAGTTCCCACGGAGGTTTGCAAAGCCACCGGTGAGTCTGCCGCGCCCAGCCCGAAGGACGGCGGCAAGACCGGACTCGGCAACTGCGTCAGCCGCCCGCGGGCTGCCGCAGATCGGAGAACATCTGAGGAGAGGCCGGGTTGCCGAAGGGCCACCACGGGCATACTGATTGCGCTGTACTTCCGGCTGCCCGGCGGCGAAGACGAGGAATCGGCGGCCACCAGTCAGCGGCTAACCCAGGTTCGTGACGGGCCGTGACGAATTTGGGCTGACGCCCGGGGAGGGTCTGAGAGGTGCCCACTGGGAGGAGGTGGTCAGCTCGCTTTCGTCTTCCCAGCGTACGGATGAAGCCAAGAGGTCGCGAGGCCCCCCTGCCCGCTGCCCGGCGTACAGATGGCATTGTACTCCCCGGTCCGGTGAGGATGATGACACGGCACCCATGGAGCAGCGCTCCAATCCCTTCCGGCGGCAAGGGTCGTGACAAACAGGCGCCTGGCGCGTCTAACCGTCTGAGTCAGAACTCAACCTTTCTCTCCAAACCCTTGTAACCTAGTTACTTGCCGGAGCGCCTATGCTGGTAGCCGGCAGCACATGAACGCATGCTGGTGGATTTTGCGCTGATCGAAAACGCCCGGGCTGGAGACGACGCCGCTTTCAACCAGGTCGTTTCGGCGTACCGCAAACGCATTTTCGGGACGATCTCCCGCCTGATCGGGCGGCCTGAAGATGTGGAGGATGTGGCGCAGGAGGTTTTCGTCCGGCTCTACTATTCGCTCGATCAGTTGCGCACCCCGGAGGTG
>JACOTZ010000060.1 GCA_016178155.1 Acidobacteriota bacterium | reverse complement strand
TTCCTGTGTTGATAGCGTATCGCATGGCGGCCGGGCGGGCGCAGAGTGGGAATAGTTGTCAGTTTTTTGTCGTGGAAGGCGGTCCCGGCGCGGATGACGCCGTTGGTTGCGGGCGGGCGCGTGCGGCGAGGGGCCGCTAGTTCGGTAAGGTATTGCTAGCGACCGCTCCCTCAGAAGGTGTGAAATATTCGAAAAAACCATTTCCGGCCTCCAATGTTTGCATTCGGTTAGCCTGTGGAAAAGAGGCCCGAAATCAATTTTTTCACACCTTCTCACGGTTGCGGCTCAGAATGCGCCGCGCCGCTCGCGGCGCGGGTGAGGGCTCAATGCAATTCCCAGGGCGGCCGCGAGAATCCCGGCGCCATTTCCCGGCCGAATCGCAGCGGCGGCAGGCCGTTTTCGAATGCGCCGATGTCGGGCGCGGCGCCGGCGTAGTCATCGTTGAATCCGGGCAGCCGGACACCGGCGTCGAGCGCGGGATTCTTCACTTCGACCATCGGGTCGGTGATGGAGATGCTCCGTCCGTTGCGGTTGTACTGCACCCTGCCCCACTGGATGCGGTTTATCGCCGACGAGAGGTACCACTCGAGGCGGCCGCCGGGCAGAAACATGGAGCGCACGAATCCGCCTCCGAGGTAGCCGCCCGTCAAGTCGTTTGCGAAGTCATTCCCCGGCGCGCCGAAGTCACGCGGATAGGTGCGTCCACGCGAATAGAAGATGTTATTCCGGCTGACGGCATTATGCAGCTCATGGCTGCTGAATACGTCGAGCGCTCCGTTCGGCTGCAGGGCGGTGTTGTGAAAGATGAAGCGGTAGCCGAGACCGGTACTGACGCGCTCGCCGTTGAGGTTGAGATAATTCATTCCGGTCTTGATCATCATGCCGCCGGACGGGTCCTGGTGGGAAATGCGGCTCGATCCGAGAACATTGCGGAAGATGTAGAGCGGCCCCATGGCGGTGGCGGCGGTGGCGATGTGCACGAAGGTGTGATGGATGTAATTGCTCCAGATGCGGACGTTGGTGTTTGCGCCTTCGCTCTCGATGGCGTCGTCCCAGCAATTTGAAACGATGTTGCCGTAGATGTCGGAGTCGCGATTGGGGCTGCCCTTGAAGCTGTAATTCGCGCCGCCGCCAATGCCGTCGTTGAATCCGTGATCGTCGGTGGATTGGATGGTATTGTAGCGGATCACATTGCCGCCGCGCGAATCGACGAGGCTGATCGCCTGCGGTCCGGAGGGATGCCCGCTCTCCCAGTCGTTGGCGCCGCCGCGAGGGTATTCGATCAGATTGCGCTGGATCACCAGGTGGCCGGCGCCGCTCTCGGCGTAGATGGCGCTGTCGGACCCGGTGAGGACGCCCCAGACCCGCGCGCCGCCGATGCGTCCCCAGCCGGTGATGTGCGAGTCCTCGACGACCAGATGCTGAACGCCGGACTTGATGAGAATGCCATGGATGCCGGCGTTCTTCAGCTCCAGGCCGCGGAGGATGACGTAGTCGGCCTCGACCACGACGTTGTAATCGGAGAGATTGAACACATCGCTCACGAACTTCGTGCCGGCCTCCGGCGCCACCAGATGCCAGGCTGTTTCCGTGCCGCCTTCACGGATGTGGATGGTCTGGTCGGTGCTCCGCTGCAAACGGGTGGTTTTGCCGATCGGGAACTGCTCGCTCCAGGTCCGCGCCCGGAGCGCGGCTGTTTTCCCGCCGGCCTCGAGCTGAATCTCGTAAACGGTATCGGGTTTGAGACCGACGAGCGATCCGCGGTACTGCCGCTCGCGTTCGTCATAGACGAGCGGGTAGCCTTCACGCCACTCTGCCGTACCCGCGGCGCGGTAGCGTACGCGGCAGCCTCCGGCGGCAGCGGGCGAGTTGTAGTACAGGCCGAGAGACTCGAACGTCGGGATGGCCGAGGCTTTCTCATCCGTTGCGGGGCCGGCCGCCGCAAGCCCGAAAATGGCGACCGCCGCGAAGCTAGTGTTCATTTCTCACCAGCGGTCCGCGGGACGGCACAGTAGAAAACATCTATTCTCCCGACCGGAACGGGCTCGCCGCCAGGCCTTCGCGGTTGTACAGATTCGCTTCGGGCGTATCGGTCCAGGCGTAGCGCACGTGGACCGGTGCCGCGACCTGCGGGCTCGAGACCACGACGGTCTGGCCCTCGATGCGGGCGGCGGCGGGGACGAACTTGCGGTCCGCGCCGGCGATTTCGAAGCTCTTCAACTCGCCGCCTTTGGCAGTGAGCCCGCCGCCGATGTGGTCAAACCAGACGCGGAGGGCGCCGCCCTCGGGAGCGGCGGTGCGGAAGAGGGGGCCGGAATGGACCAGCTTCTCGCCATAGGCGACGGCGCGCGCGGCGAGTGCGAGACGCTTTCCGACATCCTGTTTGTTTGTGGGATGGATGTCATCGGGGTTTCCGATGTCAATGGTTACGGCCATCCCGGTATTGCGCAGGGCCAGGGTTTTGAGTTGCGCTTCCCGCAGCTCGGGCCAGTGGCTGTCGGGGCCGGTGCGGCCGTAGTTCGCGAGCTGCACGAACAGGAACGGGAAATCGCCCTGTGCCCAGGCGCGCCGCCAGTCCTGGATCATGGCGCCGAACAGCCTCTCGTAGAGGAAGGCGCGGGCGCGGCCGGCATTGCTCTCGCCTTGATACCAGATGACGCCGCGGATCGCCATGGGCGTGAGTGGCGCGATCATGCCGTTGTAGAGACCCGAGGGCGTCCAGTGATGGCCAGGGCCTTGGGGAGCGCCGGGCCGCCGCGGGACCGCGCTGCCCTGGGCCTTGGCTGCCGCCGCCTGAGACTCCCATTTCTTCAGAGCGGTCTCATAGCGGGCGTTCGCCTCGGGATATCTGCTCAGCGACATCGCCCACTCGTGGAGATGCGGGAGCAGAGCGGGATCGGATGTCAGGGCCGGCAGACTGGTCCACGACTCCGCCGGCGTGCCGCCCCAGTTCGATTCGATCACCGCCACCGGCACTTTGAGGTGCTGATGAAGCTGGCGCGCGAAGAAGTAGCCGACGGCGGAAAACTGGGGAACCGAATCGGCGTTGGCGGTTGCCCAGGACCCGGTCACATCGTCGAGCGGGTAGTCGGAGACCTTGTGCGCCACGCGGAAGAGCCGCATGCGCGGATAGTTGGCCGCCGCGATCTCCTGCTGCGCATTATTCGATCGCCCGACCGTGAATTCCATGTTCGATTGACCGGACGCCAGCCACACATCACCGACCAGCACGTCGTGCAGCGTGATGGTGTTCGTCCCCTGGACGGTGAGGTCGTCCGGGCCACCGGCGGCGAGCGGTTGGAGGGAGACCGACCAGCGGCCGATCGTGTCGGCCTGGGTGGAGGCGCTCTGGCCGCGGAACCGGACGGTGACCTGCTCGCCCGGATCGGCCTTGC
>JACOTZ010000059.1 GCA_016178155.1 Acidobacteriota bacterium | reverse complement strand
TTCCATAGCGTGCTCGAGCGGCGCGACGCCGCTCTGCTTACGGTAGGCTGGTCCGACGATCTCTGCAATTACATCGGGCGGTCGCAAAACTGCCGGCCGCTCTCTTTCGCCGATCTCCGACGGCAAGTCACCCCGGAAATTCCGCTGGATAAGGTCTTGGACGGCAGTGGGGCCAATATCTTCTTTGCTGATGCCACTGTCGGCGCGGATCCCCTCGCACGTCGCTTCCTTTCGAACGCAAGTGCAGCGGGCTGGAAGGTGATCGGAATGCGACGCGATGGGATCTACAACTGGACGCTGCTGGAGAAGCCGCCGGGACCCCACGCCGGAGCGCGCGGGGTGGCGGCGGGCGAAGAGCTGATGGCGGACCCGGTCACAGAGATTGCGGATCCGAACGCCGGCATTACGCTAGGCGGCGGATGGTACCCGTTTGAATTCTATCGGGGCGAAAGCTTCCGCTGGGTGAATAACGACGCCGAAATCAACCTGTCGATCCCGAAGACCGGACCCATTTCCCTGTACATGAATGTCCAGAGCGGGCCCGGGCTGAATGGCAAGCCACTCGAGTTGCAGATTCTCGCCGGCGGGAAGCTGTTGCAGACAGCCAGGGTTCACGGTGTTGCAACGATTAGACTCATTCTGCCTAAGGGCCGGATCAAACTCAGGCTGCATACTCAGAGCGAAAACAAGGCGGTCCCGAACGACCCTCGTATCATGAACTTCCGTGTATTTAAGATTTGGACGAGGTGAACGATGATTCGGATGCGGGCGTTCGTGGGACTGGAGAATTCCGAGTTCGCAGGGGCGGCAGCGGCGAGCACGCACTGCGGGCGCTTTGATGTATCGCTTTGGTGCCAATCCCGAGGCAAGCTTTTCCGACCTGCGGACTTCATCACCTGCTGATTTCGCTGGCTCATGGGCGCAGCAGCCCACGAAAGTACCTGGGCGTGTGTTCAGACTGCCGCTTTCGGCAAACCCGGCGAGGTTGAGTGGGTGACCGCCCAGACGCACCACTCGAAACCCGGAAGGGGGCGGGCTTGAGTTGCCTGATGCCTGTACCGTTGCCCGAACAGCCAGATCCCAGGCTCGTGCAAAGCTTATGCTGGGCTGCTTCGGGGTAAGGGCGGCCTCGGATCCGCTGCTTCCGCCTGTTGCCGCGGACCGTCGGAGGCAGCGAACGGCCGCCGTTAGGCACCTCTAGCGAATAAGGTTAAAAGCAGGATACTTCCCGCCGAAATGCAACTTGTGGGGCGCACCACCATGGCACGGCGCAGCCTCGCATCGCTTTGCCTGGCGATGGCGCCGCTCTGCGCGCCTGCGACGGGTGGGCGTGCCGGCGACCCGAATCCGTTCACGCCGACCCTGTTCTTCTCCTATACCGAGCCCGGCGGACGTGTCCGAAACTTCTGCAGAGCGGCAGGGATTGCGGGAGAGTTTGTCGCCGGCGGTGTGGAACTCCGGGTCGGAGGGATCGCCGTTGGCGTCGAATTCGCGGGGGCCGGCAGGGTTCTCCCAGTACCGCTTGGGCGGCCCACCGGTACGGCCAATCTGCTCCATGGCGCCGCGAGCGGCTGGCGCGCGAACCTCCCGGCCTACACAGGGTTTGTGTATCGAGGTCTGTATTCGGGCATCGATCTTGTCTATGGCGCCTCGCGGATGCTGAAGTCCGAGTTCCTGGTTGCCCCGGGCGCGCGTCCGGAGCACATACGCCTGCGCTACCGGGGGGCCGAGCAGGTGCGTGTGGACGATGGCGGCGCACTTGTCGTCGCAACCGGCGAGGGCGAGATACGGGAAGCACCGCCCACGGCCTACCAGGAGATTGGCAAACGGCGGGTTCCGGTAAGGGCGAGCTTTGTCCTGGACGAAAGCGGGATCGTGAGTTTTGCTCTGGGACCGTACGATGCCTCACGAGCACTCGTCATCGACCCGGCACTGACGTATTCAAGCTACCTAGGCGGCGGCAGAATAGACGCGGTGACGGCCATGGCAGTGGATTCGAGCGGCAGTTTGTATCTTACGGGCTACACCGACTCGTTCGACTTTCCGATCTTCGGAGCGCTGCAGGCGGTCAGGGCCGGAGGAGCGGATGTATTCCTCGTCAAGCTGGCGCCTGACGGACAGACGTTCCGGTACGCCACGTACTTCGGCGGCGCCCATGATGACCGCGCCTTTGGGTTAGCAGTGGATGCCGCCGGCAACGCTATCGTCGCGGGCTGGACCTACTCGTTCGATTTTCCGGTCAGCGCCGCGCGACAGCCTAAGGTGGCGGGGGGGCGCGACGCCTTCGTGGCCAGGCTGAACACGAGCGGTACAGGATTTGTGTACAGCACGCTGCACGGCGGCGCCGGCAGCGATACGGCCAACGCGGTCGCGGTGGATGCCTGGGGCAATGCCTATATAGCGGGCGACACAGGCTCGACGAACTTGCCGATCCGCAACGCCTATCGTTCCGGTTTGCGCGGCCTGCAGGACGCGTTCGCCGCCAAGTTCAGCCCGGCGGGCGTGCTCGTCTATGGTACGTACCTGGGGGGGAGTGGTGACGAGCGGGCGCTTGGGATCGCGGTCGACAGCAGTGGTGCGGCATACATTACGGGATCAACGACCTCCACGGACTACCCGATTGTAAACGCCTTCCGGGGAATGCGGTCCGGCTGGCAAGACGCTTTCGCCACCAAGCTGGCTCCTGGCGGGTCGGCAGCGGCTTACAGCACGTACCTGGGCGGCAGCGGCCTCGAACGAGGAACTAGTATCGCCGTTGACCTAGGGGGTGTGGCCTATATCGCCGGTATGACGTCCTCAGTCGATTTTCCGCTCGCTTCCCCGATCCAATCCGCATTTGGCGGTGTGCAGGATGGCTTCGCGCTGGCCCTGACCAATCAAGGATCGGGGTTAGTATTCAGCACGTACGTCGGTGGTACAGGCGTCGACGAAGCACTGGCGATCGGGTTAATAAGCGGATCCGTCCTGATTGCAGGTTCCACGATGTCCTCGGATTTCCCCGTCGTGAACGCTACACAGCCATCTCTGGTAGGCCGCAGTGATGCCTTTGTAGTGCAGCTCGGCGGCACGGGCACAACTCGTCTTTTTTCCACGTATCTGGGTGGCTCTGGGGCTGAGGCGGGCAGTTCGCTCGCGGCGAGCGGCGGTACTGCGATGTGGGTCGCCGGGCAAACCGACTCGAGGGACCTCCAGATCCTCCAGGGAATCCAGCCCGTCGCGCCCAGCTCGATCAATGGATTCCTCGCCCGGTTCGACCTGCAGTCCACCACCACCACACCTAACTACATCGGCTATATCGACAAGATCGCCTGCGACTCGATCCGCGGCTGGGCCGCTGACAGAAATAGGCTTAACACATCCCTGAACATTGAACTTCTGGATGGCAGCACGGTGATCGGAAGCTTCATCGCCAATGTGCTGCGTGCCGACGTTGGCACTTTTCTCGGCGACAACGGCATACACGGCTTCGACATCGCAACCCCGACTGCCTTGATCGACGGGTGGACCCACTCGGTTAGCGTCCGTGTGGCGGGCACCACGCATCTGCTGGAGGGGGGGCCGCAGCTGCTGACGTGCACAACCCCGGGAACCGGCACTCCCAATTTGGCCGAGGGGAAAGCGGCCGCTCAGAGCAGCACCCCAAATCCTGCCTGGAGTGCCGCTAGCGCTGTCGACGGAGATACCAACGGAAATATTGTTTCCGGTTCGGTGACCCACACCGGCCTGGACGTGAATGCCTGGTGGCAGGTGGATTTGGGTGCGACCGCCGTGATCAGTAGCATCGAGATCTGGAATCGGAGCGATTGCTGCGGCGACCGGCTGAGCGATTACTGGGTCTTCGTGTCCGACACTGCTTTTGCGGCATCAGAGACTCCGATCACGCTGCAAACGCGGCCAGGAACCTGGAGCAGCCGCCAGACCAGCGTGCCGAGCCCGTCGACAACTATACAGACGGGCGGAGTGCAGGGACGCTACATTCGCGTGCAGCTTGCCGGCTCGAATTATCTCAGTCTGGCCGAAGTCAAGGTCAAAGGCCAAACCGCTTTCAACTTGGCGCAGGGCAAGGTAGCGGCGCAGAGCAGTGTCCCAGTGGCGGCTTGGGCTGCTCGAAATGCAGTCGATGGAAACAGCGACGGCAACATCGGTTCCGGTTCGGTGACCCACACCGGCCTGGACGTGAATGCCTGGTGGCAGGTGGACTTGGGTGCGGCCGCCGTGATCAGCGGCATCGAGATCTGGAATCGGAGCGATTGCTGCGGCGAGCGCCTGGGCGATTACTGGATTTTCGTCTCCGATACGCCTTTTGGCCCATGGGAGACTCCGATGACGCTGCAAACGCGGGTAGGAACCTGGAGCAGCCGGCAGTCGAACGCACCGAGCCCCTCGGCCATCATACAGTTGCCGGGAGTGCAGGGACGCTACGTTCGCGTCCAGCTTGCCGGGACGAATTATCTCAGTCTCGCCGAAGTTAAGGTCACAGGCCAGAGTCCGTAGAGGCCGCGCGAATCGGTCGCCATCGACGGCCGCGGCACCCGGTTGGCGATGGTCTTTTCTGCCCGGCTCACATCGGCGTCAACAGGCCTGAAAATTTCGGGGCGACGCTTCCGCCTAGCGCGTTCACGCCGAGAGCAATTTCATCCGAAGTCCAGGAGTGGAAGTGAGCCCGCTGGCGGAGTACCTCTTTGCCATCCACGCTCACGAGCAAGGTGTCCGACAACGCATCCATCACCACAGTTACGTCCATGGACCCACCGGGAGCAGCGGCAATCGCGCCGCTGCGATACCCGGCGCCCCCCCAGTGGTCGTAGCCGATCTGCACCTGACCGGCGGCCGGATATGCAATATAGATGAAGTCCGCCGCACCGGATTTGCCCGCGGACACTAGGGGCTCGAGCACCGCCGGCCAGTTTGGCGGCAAAACCAGGTGGAACCGTTTCACCTCTGGGAAAGGCAACGTCTCCCAGTGCTTCTGGGTGCAGCGCAGCACAGATCTGTCCGCCGTCTGCACTCTCAGCTCGCCTTCCTGGCAGGGCAGAGTGACTTTCGTTTCTAACCGTGCCGGCAGGACTCTGTCCTTCAGCGCCAAGACTTCTCTCGTTTGGTTCGCCAGCACACTCAACGCGATAAGCTGGCTCCGCCGCTCATCCGGAATGCCCCAGACAATGTCCCGTTGGAAAATCAGCGCGAGCGCAGACATGGCAAACACACCCCAGCAAACCAGCGGTACGGCTGCTGCGGCCGCGAATGCCCTCGGTCGCGCGGGCAGCCACGCTAGGCCCAAACCCCCGGCGACTGCCAGGAACGGATACAAATCATGCACGTACCGCTCGGAAACCGCCACGACGGGCAACAGTGTCGCGGTCCCGACCGCCAGTGCACCGATCAAGATGAGAGGACGGCTGTGGCGACGGCACGCCAGCACGATAGCGCCCACAACACCGCAGACCGCCAACAGCAACAGAGCTGGCTCAGTCGCGAGCACGCTTGCGTGCGGCTCAATCAAGTCGTACTTGACCCGGTCCGTCTCTCGGACGAATTTCGAAGTGCTCTCGATCCACGGGAATAGCCCTGTGAGCGCAAGATTCGGAAACAACCAGTAGGAGGCGGCATTCTGCGGCGCCGCCCGCCAATTGAACAAGCTGCCATGGATATGTTGAAGGCGCTTTTCCGTGTACTGCACATGCAGCCGGACCGGGACCGACTCCAGCCAACTTCCAAACCGCGCCTTGTTGTAAGCGAGCGACAGAGCCCAGGTCGCCACAATACAGCACGCCGTAACCCATGTGACCCGGCGGACTTCAAGTGAAACCGGCTTGGAAGCGTGGCGCGCGAGTGCCCAGCCGCCTGCCGCGGCGCCCGCAAGCAGTGCCAGCGCGCCGGCGCCGGCAGTCGGGCGCGTGAAGAATGCGAGGGAAGCGGCCATCCCGGCCAGAATCATAAGACCCGGGCGCCCGCAACGCCAGTAGCGTAGCACCAGAAAAGCGCTGAGAAGCAGCAGGGCGGCACCCCAAACGATTGCTTCGTGGTGCACGTATGCGCGCGAACACAAAAACAGCAGCGTTGAAGCGGGCCCGATCGCGACACAGAATACCGTCTCCGCCAGCCGGCCGGGAGCGCGACTCTCGCGCCGCAACAGCGGCGGAAGCTGGCGCAGAATCGCCATCGCCAGAACCATGCTGAGAATCGCGCCCAGCAGAATGGACAGCTTGGTCCATTTCCCGTACAGGTTAGGAAACAGCTTGTTCAGCACAATCCGCGGCACCGCGGGAGCCGGCCCGAAGTATGCATAGGACTTCCCGTTGTGCCGGAATGCTTCACCGGAAATCGCATCGGCATCCACGGCCACGCTTCCGTGTGCCAGGTGTCGCGCCATCGAGTCGTAAACGGCGCCAAAAGACTCGTCCCCAAAGATCCGGAATGTACCGTGAGTGAGAAACCAGGTGAATGGTAAGACGGAAGCGGCAAGGACGATCCCGATATGCCAAGTGCGTTGCCAAAATTCCGCTGCCCACATCGCAAATTGGCGGGACTTCGCGCCCAAGCGCATGGATATGCCCTCACTTAGCCGGCAGCCGGGCTCTTGCAAGATCATCAACCGTCCGCACAACCGCCTCGCGAATGCCCAGCTTCGGCCGCCAGCCCAGGCCGCGGATTCGACTGCAATCGAGGAAGATGAACGGATTGTCGCCTACCCACCCGCGGTCGCCGCCCGTGTAGTCCAGCCGCGGATGAACCCCCAGGCGCTCGCAGATCCAGGCGATCGAGTCGTTCACTTCGCAATATTGGTCCGTTCCCAAATTGAAAATGTTCACCCGCCCGTTCGCCTGATCGAGCGCCAGCAGGATGGCATCGATGCAGTCCTGCACATGCAGGTAGGATTTCCGCTGGCGGCCATCGCCCAGCACGCGCAGGCGCTCGGGGTGCTCGCGGAGTTGATCGCAGAAATCAACCACGTGCCCATGCGTGTAGCGCTCGCCGAGAATCGACACGAAGCGGAAAATATAGCCCGTCATCCCGAGGCCTTCACAAAAAGCCTCGATCAGTCCTTCGCACGCCAGCTTGGAAGCGCCATAAAACGAGGTCTGCACCGGGAAGGGTGCGTCCTCCGGTGTGGGAAAGACGGCCGCCTCGCCGTAGATCGATCCGGTGGAAGCGAACACGATCCGGGACACGCCCGCCTGCCGCATGGCCTCGAGCACCTTGAAGGTGACAATCGTGTTCTGCTCGAGGTCCCGATGCGGGTGCTGCGTCCCAAAGCGCACGTCCGCATTGGCAGCCATGTGGAACACCAGGTCCGCGCCCCCCATAAGGTCGGCCAGCCCGCCATGATTGAGCAGGTCTGCGCGCACAAACGAAAACGACTGTGACTGCCTGGCTTTCTCCAGGAACTCAAGCCGGCCGGTGGAAAGATTGTCGACGCCGATGACCGCGTGTCCTTCCGCCAGCAGCCGGTCGACCAGGTTGCTGCCGATGAATCCGGCCGCGCCGGTGACGAGCGCCTTCATCTCCGGCTCCCGGTCACTGGCGTTTCACGGCCGCACTGGAGGCGAGTGGCGCGGCCGCGGCGGCCATCGAGTCAAGGGACAGTCGAATACGAAAAATATCCCGGACATTCTGCAGGTTTCCGCGCACCAGATCAAGGCGGCTGTCGGCATCGTCGCGCCACCGGATCGGTACCTGATCGATGCGGAGCCCGAGCCGGATGGCCAGCGCCAGAATCTCCACGTCGAACATGTAGCCGTCGATGCGCTGAGTGGCGAAAATCGCCTTGGCGACGTTGGCAGGAAAGAACTTGAACCCGCACTGCGAGTCGGTAAGGCCGGGCAGCCCGACCACGGTTTGCATGAAGAAGTGAAAGCCTTTGGAACCGAGACGACGGTAGAGCGGCTGTTTGCGCTCGATGGCCGACTGCGCGAGCGCGCGCGAGCCCACCACGACCGGCACACCGGCCTCGAGCAGCGGCGCAAACTTGTCGAACTCGCCAATGGGCACCTTGTTGTCGGCATCGGCGTAGCCGATGAAGCGGCCGTTGGATAACGCCACTGCTTCGCGTACGCCGCGGCCTTTGCCCAGCCGCTCGGGTTGTCCGATCACGCGCACGCGCGGGTCTCGTGCTCCGATGTCGCGCACGATCTTGCGCGTGTCATCGGTGCCGTCGGCGGCGACAATGATCTCGAAGGTCTTCCCACGGGAGTCGAAATAGGCGGCGCTTTCGCTGATCGTGCCGCCGATTCTGGCCGCCTCATTAAAGGCCGGCAGAATCAGCGTGATGTAAGGACGGGCGCTCATCGGACGCAGCGTCTCCCAGGCAACACAAAACTCATCGAGTTTCAATAATACTATCGTCAGGCAGGGCGGCCGCCGCGCCGCCGTCTGGAATCACAGGGGCATCCCCCGAGCCGCCGGGAACCGTTGCCCGTCCAGCGCGCGGTACCCCGCTGCTCGGCGATGACCAGCGTGAACTCACCGGCCCCAGAAATCAGCTCGCACCGTCGCTCTGCTGCCCCTAGAGGTCCCCGGCTACTGTGTTGCGCTCGACCGCCGTCCTCGACGTAATGTCAAATACGCCACCGGAGGGCGGCCTTCGCGCGCCTTGTATCTGCGGCCTCTGTGCCGCGCCTCGCCGACGAGCGCACGAGAAATGCAGGCTAGGACTGGGTTAACTACTAGGAGAGAGCTGACCGCTGTTGTGCGCACCGTTCTGCAAGTCGCCGGTGGGACTTCCACTCTATTACTGGTACCGCAGGGACGCTCGCCGCACTCAGCGCTCGTCATTCCACGACGACCGTGCCGTGCATTGCCGGATGGATCGCACAGTGGAACTTGAACTCGCCCGGGACCGAGAATTGGAACGCAACACTCGAGCCCCCGCGCAGGCGGCCTGTGTCTGCGCCACCCTCGAAGTCGTCGGTGATGGTGTGTTCGATGACATCGTCGTTGTAGAAAGTCACTACGCTGCCGGCCTTTACGCGCAAGCTGCCGGGCACAAATCTGTAATTCTTGATGACCGCATCCGGCACGGCCCCGCTCCCCTGATTGAAATGCAGAGCGGCCCGGAATACCCAGTCCTTACCCTGGCCCGCCTGCTTATGGCAGATGGCGCAGTTCGCCGAGTTGCGAGGCGCGGTCTGGTGCGTCCCGTCTAACCGGTACGCAACGTACTCCCATTCCCCTGTCCGGTTCTGCTCGTAGGCTTCGCCGAACTCCCGCTCCTTGCGCATCACAAACAACGTCGGGACTGCGCGGGGATCTTTCTGGAACCGGCCGCTTTCATCGGGAATCGGGTTCCCATTCGCATCCTGCAAAGCCCGCCAGGTCTCCATCACGAGAATGGAGCCATATGGATAGTTGAACTGCTGGCCGAACTTGACCGAGGACGCGGCGTCGTTCGCATAGACGGTTCGGACCTGCTTGTTATCCGGCCGGTCGAATACGTAAAGAACGTTCAGACGGTTCTGGTAGTCGGTCGGAAATCCTATGCGGTCCTCCGTCGGGGCTGCCGGAGGCGTTGGCGCCTGGCCCAGACTGCCGACCGAACCCAGTCCAAACAAGAGCGCAGATACGGTGATTCTCCCACGTCTCATCGATTACCTCTCCGTGGATGTGAGCGCCGGCAAGTGCCGGTTTCCGCCCACTTATACGCTGGCGCTGAAAGGGAATCAATGGCCCGAAGCTAAATTGGAGCTAACGAGATAAACTACTGAAAAGAAAATGTCATTGTTCTGGTCTAACGCCAGCCATCGACCACGAACAGCTCCGAGAGAACACGCCGGTAGGAGTAGGCGTAGGACCGCTGGTCGTCGGAAATCACCACCCCGGTGACCTGGTTGACGCCAACGCGGTCCGCCGGCATGAGTTCCCGCCAGGCGTGCAGCCGTCCGGTGGTGGCGTGGATGCGGGAAACGCGCGAGGGCAGCTCGGTGTAGGCGCGGACGTGCTGGACAAAGATCCATTGCCCGTCCCGGCTCCAGCGGATCGGGGCCAACGGCTCGGAGTCGCCGAGGATTCGGGGCCGGTCGCCGGCGGCGTCCGTGCGGTACACTGCCAGGCGGCCGCCCGCTTCGAGCACCGCCACTTCCGTGCCGTCGGGCGAGATGGCTACGTTCCGGACCACCATCTCCGGGGTGATCGCGAGCGGTTTGCCCCCGCCTTCCAGCCGCTGAACGTAGAGGCGGAGCGCCCGCCCATGCTCGCTGGCGAGAGCGAGCAGCCGCTGGCCGTCCGGAAACAGGCGGGCCCACTGGTACTCGAGACCGGAGGCTGGCAACTCTCGCGGCGTACCGCCGGACAAGGGCACGCGCTGGAAACGCGTGCGGCTTTCGTTGTCGAGCGTGACGACGGACCGAAGGTCAGGCGCAATCCCGACCGCGCGGCCTTCCCCGATCCGGGTCGTGCTACCGTCGATTGTGCGGTGCAGGTACGCAACCTGCCGCAGGCCGGTGCCCTCACCGCTCTCGTCGAATAGCAGCAGGCTGCCGTCGGCCGAGATCTCCTGGACACGCGACCAATCGAGCCAGGACATTGTTCGTTCCTCGCCCCCGCCGGCGACTCTTCCGGAGATCTCCAGGCGCCGCATATCGCGCGTCATCAGCACCCGGCCGTCGCGTGAGATGTCGCGAATGGTGACGGTGCCGGGGGCTTGTGCGACCGGACGCAGCCGCCCGGTCAGATCGGATGCCC
>JACOTZ010000058.1 GCA_016178155.1 Acidobacteriota bacterium | reverse complement strand
GCTCGTTCTTCGGGCTGTATTCCTGGATGGTGCAGGCGGGCGTGGTCGCATCCACGTGCAGCGACGCCAGCGTGCTGACTTCGCTCTGCGGGTTATGCGGCGCCATCTCGATGCGGTAGGTCTCGGCGATGGCGCCGATCTTCTTCAGCTCGAGAATGCCCCCGGCGTGCACTACGTCGGGCTGGATGATGTTGACCAGGTGACGCGAGCAGAAGTCGGCGAAACCCCATTTCGTGAACGAGCGCTCGCCCGTCGCCAGCGGAACCTTGGTTTTCGAGCGCAGCAGCGCCAGCTCGCCGAGATCTTCGAGCTGGGTCGGCTCCTCGACGAATAACGGCTGATATGGCTCGACGCCGGTGCAGAAGTCGATGGCCATAACCGTCGTGAGCTTGCCGTGCGCGTCGATGCAGATGTCAAAGTCATCGCCAACCGCTTTGCGCACGGCCTCGACTCGCCGCAGGCCCTCGCGCACGGCGAAGCGCGGCACGACAAGATCGTTATCCACGCGGATGAAGCCGGACTTCGCGGCCATGTAGCCCTCCTCCTTCGCCGCAAGGAAGGCCTCGGGCGTGCTGCCGACGTCTTTGTAGAGCCGGATCCGCTTGCGGGCGGCGCCGCCCAGCAACTTGTAGATGGGCAGTCCGACCGCCTGGCCCAGAATGTCCCAGAGCGCGATCTCGACGGCGCTGATGGCGGTGTTCAGCACCGGCCCGCCACGCCATCGCGGGTAGCGGAACATGCCCTGCCAGAGCAGCTCGATGTCGGTCGGGTCTTTCCCGGTGAGAAAGCGCTCGTGCTCGAGGATGGCCTGCGCGATCGTCGCCTCTTTGCTGGTCGTCGATCCTTCTCCCAGGCCCGTGAGACCCTGGTTGGTGTAAACCTTGCAGAAGACCCAATTGCCGCCGCCGACGTTGACGATGAACGTCTTGAGGCCGGTGATCTTGAGATTGAGCGTCTTCGCCTGGCGCATGGCCTGTTGAGCACTGGCAGGCAAGGCGAAGGCGAATGGCAGGCGGAGGAAGTCACGGCGTCGCATAGGCGTCAGTGGCCGGAATTATACTACGCAGAGGCTTATGAAGATATTTGCAGCACTCCTGTTCGCCGCGGCCATGAGCGCGGCCGAGACGCCGGACGTCATCTACTTCAATGGCAGAATCGCGACCATGGCGCCGGGCAAGCCGCGCGCGGAGGCGCTCGCCATCAAGGCGGGTCGCTTCCTTGCGGTGGGCTCCGACGCGGAAGTAAAGAAGCTCGCCGGCCCCCAGACACGGCAGGTTGACCTCAAGGGGCGGGGGGTGCTGCCGGGCCTGATGGACAGCCACACACATCCGATCGGTGCCGGGCTCGCCGAACTGGACACGCAGATTCCGACGATGCGCAGCATCCCCGAGGTGCTCGCCTACGTTTCCCGGCTCGCGGCCAGGATTCCCGCGGGACAGGTAATCCATGTTCCCAAGGTCTACTCGACGCGCATGAAGGAGCGGCGCTATCCGACACGCTGGGAGCTGGATAAAGCCGCCCCGCGGCGCATGGTGCTGCTCGACACCGGCTATAACGCCGTGCTCAGCTCGGCGGCGTTGGCCAAGATGGGGATTACGCGCGACACGCCGCCGCCGAAGAACGGCAAGATGCTGCGCGACGCCAGCGGCGAACCCACTGGAGTCTTCTTTGGCGCGCGGCAGTTGTGGAGCAAGCTGCGGCCGAGCGAGCATATTACGACAAAAGACCGCGCGGACGTGCTCGCGCGCATGCTGAAGGCGTACAATGCCGTCGGCATCACCAGCACCATCGATCGCGGCCAGGGCGCCGAGGGTTTCCGGATTTACCAGCAGCTCCGCCGGGAAGGGAAGCTCAGTGTGCGCACGAGCATCACCTACTCGATCTCAGGCGCCGATCCCAGCCGCATCCGGCAGACGATGGAGGCGATTCCGTTTGTCACTGGTTTTGGCGACGAGTGGCTGCGGGTGAATGCGATCAAAGTGGTGGCCGACGGCGGCATCCTGCTCGGCACCGCGTACTTGCGCGAGGGCTATGGACCGAACACGGATGTGTACGGCTGGAAGGACCCAGACTACCGCGGCGAGTTGGCGGTCTCGCGCGAGGCGCTGATCGAGATGGCAAAGACCGCGAACCGGCTGGGGTGGCAGATGACGGCGCATACCGCCGGCGGCGGCGCAACCGACGCGCTGCTCGATGCCTACGAAGCGGCGGACCGCGAGCAGCCGATCAGGGGCCGCCGGTTTACGGTCACGCACGGCAACTTCCCCAACGCGGAGGCGATCGCGCGCGCGAAAAAGCTGGGAGTCGTGTTCGACTGCCAGCCGGCGTGGCACCATTTCGACGGCGAGTCCATCGCGCCGGTGTTCGGACCGTCGCGCATGAAGGACTTCCTGCCGTTTCGCTCGCTGTTTGATGCGGGCGTGGTGGTGGCGGGCGGGTCGGACCACATGATCCGGTTCGATTCGCGGGAAGCCATCAATCCGTACAACCCGTTCTTCGGAATGTGGATGGCGGTCACCCGCAAGACCGCCGGCGAGACGGTCCTCGGCCCCGAGCAGCGAATCACCCGCGAGGAGGCGTTGAAGATGTGGACGTTGAACGGCGCTTACCTGACCTTCGAGGAAAACCTGAAAGGTTCGATCGAGCCGGGCAAGCTGGCGGATTTCGTGGTGATCTCCAAGGATTTCCTGTCTTGTCCCGAGGACGAAATCAGGGACATCGAGGCGCTGCTGACGGTGGTGGACGGGAAGGTAGTGTACGAGCGGAAGTAGCTATTTGGGACGCTCGGTCTCGAGCGCCAGGACGCGGTCTTCGACTTTGGCGAGGCGATTCTTGACCGCGGCCAGTTCATGTTCGACGGATGACAGGCGCTGCGACTGGCCGGCCGCGTAGCCATGGAACGCGCGCAGCATGTTGGTTTCGATGCCGCGCATGAACTCCATCAATTCGTTCCGGAGGTTCTCCAGTGCCTCCTGCAATTGCTGCTGCGTGACCGGCGCGTTCGGGTCCATGCTGCCGCTTTGCTTGCTCCCGCTAGGAAGGTGCGCTTGAGCCGGCATTTTTCTGGGAGGAAATTATAGCGCCGCCACAGCTTAGGCCAGGATCTCCTGAACCACTGTCCCGCCGACATCGGTCAACCGGAAGTCGCGGCCGCTGTAGCGGTATGTGAGCTTTGTGTGGTCGAAACCGAACAGGTGCAGGATGGTGGCCTGCAGGTCGTGGGGATGCACGGGTTTCTCGACCGCTTTGAATCCGAACTCATCGGTCGCGCCGTACGTGATCCCGCGCTTGATGCCGCCGCCGGCGAGCAGCAGGGAGAAGCCGTGGCTGTTGTGGTCGCGGCCGTTCTGGACGCTGACGAGGCCGCTCACCTCGACCGAGGGCGTGCGGCCGAACTCGCCGCCGATGATCACGAGCGTCTCCTCGAGCAGGCCGCGCGCCTTGAGGTCCTGCAACAGGGCGGCGATGGCGGGATCGGCCTGCGCCGCGAGCTTGCGGTGGATGAGGATGTCGTCGTGGTTGTCCCAGGGCTGGCCATTGCCGAAATAGATCTGCACCATGCGCACGCCCTTCTGGACCAGCCGTACGGCCATCAGGCAGCCGCGGCCAAAATCGCTGTCGCCGTAGCGGGCGCGGAGCGAGGCCGGCTCTTTGCCGATATCGAAGATCTCCGGCGCTTCGACCTGCATGCGGAACGCGGTCTCCATCGACTGGATGGTTGCCTCGAGTTGCGGCTCGTCCGGCTGATGCGCGAGCTCCATGCGGTTGATCCTGGCGAGCAAATCGAGCTGCCGCCGCTGCTCCTCGGGCGGTCGCCCGCCGCTGATGAACGGGATTAGCTTCTTCGCATCTTTCTCATTGTTCGCGATGTAGGTGCCCTGGTATTTCGCCGGAAGGAAAGCCGAGCTCCACAATTGCGGACCGATCACCGGCAGACCGGGGCAGAGCACGAAATATCCCGGCAGGTTCTGGTTTTCCGTGCCCAGGCCGTAGGTAAGCCAGGAGCCGAGTGACGGCCGTCCGGGCAGCGGCGCACCGGTGTTGAGCATGAACAGCGAGGGCTCGTGGTTGGGACGCTCTGTGTGCATCGAGCGGATCACGCAGAGGTCGTCGATGCACTCGCCGAGTTTCGGGAAGATTTCGCTGATTTCGATACCGCTGCGGCCGCAGCGCCTGAACTCGAAAGGCGACTTCAGCAGGTTGCCGGTCTTGCGCTCGGTCTTGAGATTGCCCGATGGGATCGCTTTTCCGTGATACTTCGTGAGCGCCGGCTTGGGATCGAAGGTGTCCACCTGCGAGGGACCCCCGTTGAGAAAGAGAAAGATGACGTGTTTGGCGCGGGCAGGAAAGTGCGGTTTGGGCGAAGACTGCTCGGCGAGGAGACGGGACAGCCCGATTTCGCCGAACCCGGCGCCGAACATTCTCAGCATTTCGCGTCGTGTCATCGCGTCACCCCACGAAGAGGAATTCGTTCGAGCTCAGCAGAACCTGCAGGTAGAGCGGCCAGTTCTTGTCCGGATCGTCCTTGACGAACTCTTCGCCGGCCTTGAGTTCGGCTGCCGCCGGAGCGCGGCCGAAGAGAATGCGATAAGCCTTGCGAACCGATTCGCGCGTGCCCGGCCCGCGCACGCGCTTCGCCAGCGCCTCGGCCTGGCTCAGCACGAGCGGGCTATTCAGAAAGAAGAGGCTTTGCAGCGGAACCGTCGTCGTAATGCGCTGCTCGCTCGTGTTGTTCGGATTCGGGAAATCGAAGAGTGCCAGCATGGGGTCGAGCTTTTTGCGGCTGATGTAGCTGTAGACGGTGCGCTTCCGATTCTTTTCGGAGAGGCGCTCGGCCTTGCCGCCGGGCGCGAGATCGAGCTCGCCAGAGACGAAAAGCAGCGAGTCACGCACCGCCTCGGCATCGAGCCGGCGGCGATTGAAGCGCCCCAGAAGGCGGTTGTCGGGATCGATCTCGATGCCGCGCCGGGATGGGACCGAGCTCACCTGGTAGGCGGCCGACAGCATGATCTCGCGGTGCATGGCCTTGATCGACCATCCGGCCTCGATAAACCGCGCCGCGAGATAGTCGAGCAGCTCGGGATGGCTGGGACGGTCCCCGAGCCGGCCGAAGTTGCTGGGCGTGCGCACAATTCCCTGGCCGAAATGCCCGAGCCAGATCCGGTTCACCACGACGCGCGCGGTGAGCGGGTTGCCGGCATCGGCAATGGCCTCGGCGAGCTCGAGCCTGCCGCTGCCGTGGAGGAACGGCTTGGGCTTACCGTCGCACAGCACCGTCAGAAAGCGCTGCGGCACTTCTTCGCCCGGGTTATTGCGGTCCCCGCGGATGTACAGGCGCTGCTTCACGGGCTTGTCGGTATCGGCAACGACCTGGAGGAACGGATACTGCTCGGGCAGCTCTTTCTTCAGCCGCGCCAGCTCGGCCTGCATGCGCTCGAGGTGCGCCTTCCACTCGCCCTGCAGATATTTCGCGAGCGACTGCTCGGTGAAATGAAGCACGCCGCCGCGTCCGAAAAAGGCGCGCCAGAGTCCGAACCGGTCGCGGTCGAGCGAGAGCAGGTTGGCCTGGCTGAGGTCGCGCCGCTCCATCGAACCGCCCAGACGGATGACGTTCTTGCGGTCGATCTCGTTCTTCTCGTGATAGACGGCGACGAGGGCTGCCTGGAACTCTTGCGCGGCGGCTTCACTCGGCTCCTTCTCCCAACGCCGCAGGAACGGGTGATCTTTGCGGGGCTCTTTCCGATACTTGATGAGCCGGTCCAGAATCTCGCGGTCGAGCGCGGCGTCCTCCCCGGCCTGCTGTGCGGTCTTGTGCTCCCCGACCGAAACCGCGCGCGACGCCTCCAGATATTCCGCAATCCGGCCCGCAAAGATGAGCGCGAGCTGCGAGCCCTGGTTGTCGGCAAAATCCTTGATCGCTTTCTGCTGGTCATCGACGCGCTTCTTGCGCCCCTTCCAATCGTTGACCACGGCTGCCGGAGCGAGCGGATACTCCTGCAGCCTGGTGTTTGCGAAGACGCCGAGCAGCGCGTAATAGTCCTTCTGCGGGATGGGATCGTACTTGTGGTCGTGGCACTGGGCGCAGGCGACGGTCAGGCCGAGAAACCCGCGCGTGGTGACGTCGACGCGATCGTCCTGGAACTCGGGGCTGAGCGCGTACAGCCCGAGCCCGGCGACGGTCTTTTCCTGATGCGGCAGCAGGTCTCCCGCGATCTGCGCTTTGATAAACACGTCGTAGGGCATGTCATCGTTGAACGCCTGGATCACCCAGTTGCGATAGCGGAAAGAATTGGGATGCGGCGTCTCGCCAGTGGGGTCGAGCTTGTCATCGGAGTAGCGGGCGACGTCGAGCCAGTGCCGTCCCCAGCGCTCGCCGTAGCGCGGCGACGCGAGCAGGCGGTCGACTACGTTGGCAAAAGCGCCGGGCGATTGGTCGTTCAGGAAACGATCGTACTCTTCGGGTGTGGGCGGCAGGCCGGTGAGGTCGTAGGTGGCGCGCCGCAGCAGCGTGCGCCGGTCGGCGGGCGGTGCGGGCTGCAAGCCTCTGGCCTCGAGCTTCGCCAGCAGGAAGCGGTCCACCGGAGACTTGGCCCAGCGCCCGTTCTTTCCCCGCGGCGGCGCGGGCTTGCGCACCGGCTGGAGAGACCAGAAGTCGCGCCCGCCGGCTGTGACTCCGGCGGGCGCAGACTCAGGCCAGCGGGCGCCGTCGCGGATCCATGTGGCGAGGATATCGATCTCGGCATCGCTCAGTTTCTTCGCCGGCGGCATTTTGATGCGTTCGTGCTGATGCCGGACGGCGCGGATAAGAAGGCTCCGATCGGGATCACCGGGCACGATCGCGGGTCCCGAGTTGCCTCCCTTCAGAAATGCCTCCCGGGAACGCATCTCGAGTCCACCCATTTTCGTCGCGGTATGACAGGCAAGGCAGTTTGCGGCGAGCAGCGGCCGGACCTTGGTTTCGAAGAAGTCGCGCGGGTCTGACGCCGCGGCCAGCAGCGGAACACTGAGGAAGAGAATCAGAACAAGACACCGGCGCATGCGCGGACCGATCAGGACTCTAGTGTAGCGGAGATCGGGACAACCGAACAACGGCAGTTCGAAGCCGGCCGCCGGGCTAGTGTAAAATAAGGGTTTGCGGCACGTCTGACGAGCCCTCTCGGTGTGTGTCCTCTAGCGGGGACCCTACCGGATCCAAATGGCGCCCGCGGCAGGGGCGCCTCAGAAAACAAAGAGGATTCCATGTACGCAGTGATAGAAACGGGCGGGAAACAGTACCGCGTCGCCCCGGGGGATACGATCCAGGTGGAGACGATCCCGTTTGAGAAGGACGCGGAGATCGAGTTTAGCGGCGTCATCACCGTCGTGAACGATGACGGCGGAGTGCTGACGGGCGAGCAGCTCGCGAATGCCCGAGTGGTGGCGACGGTCGCGGGCAGCGGGCGGGGCGAGAAGATCGTGATCTTCAAGTTCAAGCGCAAAAAGCAATACAAGCGCAGCTACGGCCACCGCCAGAATTACACGGAACTGAAGATCAACGACATCGTGGTTTAGGAGTGCTCCATGGCGCATAAAAAAGGCTTAGGCAGCTCAAAGAACGGCCGCGACTCGGCGGCGCAGCGCCTCGGTATCAAGGCGTTTTCCGGCGAGCTGGTAACCGGAGGCTCAATCCTGGTGCGTCAGCGCGGCACGCGCTACAAGCCGGGAGAGAACGTCGGGCTGGGTAAGGACGATACGCTGTTTGCAAGAACCGGCGGCATCGTCGAATTCCGGGACCGCGGCCGCATGGGTAAGTTCATCAGCGTCCGGCCACAAGGCTAACGGTTCGAGCGGAGTTATCAAGGGCCGCCCGGAGACGGGCGGCTTTTCATTTGCGCGTGGGTCCGCACCCAAGATCCGGATCGCCCTGAGCGAAGAAGAGCGGGAGACCGTGCGGCTGGCTCCCGTGGGCGCTTATGTTCATCGATGAAGTCCGGATCAAGGTCAAGGCCGGCAACGGCGGCAACGGCGTAGTTGCTTTCCGGCGCGAGAAATACGTGCCGCGAGGCGGTCCAAGCGGCGGCGACGGCGGCCGGGGTGGCGACGTGACCATGGTCGCGAGTCCGCATCACAACACACTGTTACATTTCCGGTTCAACCCCGAGCACACCGCCGAGCGCGGCCGGCACGGCGAGGGAAGCAACCGCAAGGGCCGCGACGGCGCGTCGATCGAGCTGCCGGTGCCGGTCGGCACCATCGTTTACGACGAGGCCAACGGGGAGCAGCTCGTCGACTTTACCGGGCCCGGCCAGCGTTTCGTCATCGCCAAAGGGGGCCGCGGCGGCCGGGGCAACCAGCACTTCGCGACTGCGACGCACCAGACCCCGCGCGAGGCCGAGCCCGGCCGGCCCGGTGAGGAGCGACATCTCCGGCTCGAGTTGAAGCTGCTGGCCGACGTCGGCCTGGTCGGCTATCCCAATCGCCGACATTCCCGGACTGATCGAAGGCGCGCACCTCGGGCAGGGTCTCGGGATGCAGTTCCTCCGGCACGTGGAGCGCACGCGCCTGCTCGCCCACCTGGTCGACGTATCGGAGGCGAGCGGGCGCGAGCCCGTGCAGGATTTCCACGTCATCATGGATGAGCTTGCGCAGTTCAGCGCTAACCTCGCGAGCAAGCCCATGATCGTGCTTGCGACCAAGCTCGATATCGCGCACGATCAGACACGGATCGAAGCCTTGCGGCAGCTCGCGGAACATCGCGGCTTGCCATTCCTCGCCATCTCGGCCGTCACCGGAATGGGTGTGGAGACGCTGATCCACATGATGGCGGAAGCTGTTCTGAGTACAGGCAAGAATGCTGAATCGTAAGGACGGGAGCGTTCAGCGGCGGGGAGGTTGAGCAATCCGCGGCCAGCCTTCAACTGAGCGCGGCCGGCATGCGCTTCGCCCCGGTAGCTCCCGGGGCCAACTGCTCGTAAGACCTGTCCGGCGTTAATTGACGGCGCCGTTTATGAGCGCAATGGGCGAGACGGTGCGTTGCTGCGCGAAGTAGTTGTTGCGTGACAGCGTCTTGTATACCTGGCCGGCGATGCCCGCGGCCACGGGCCCGTTCACCGGACGGCCGCCGGTAAGCAACACCACCACGGTCAGCTTGCGGCCATTCACGTCGTTAAACGATCCAAACCAGCCGAGGTGCGTCGGTGTCCGCCTGTCGGTACACGTGCCGGTCTTGCCGAAAATCGGCTCGTTCGGGTCGTAGCTCGCGCGGCGGGCGGTGCCGTGCTCGACTGCCGCCAGCATTCCCGGCGTGATCTCGGGAATGGACTGCTGGATGGCCAGATGCCGCTTTACGCGCGGGACAAAATGATCGATCTCTTCCTGATTGCTTGGATACTGCAGGTAATAGAGGGTGCCGCCGTTTGCGACGGCCGCCACCAGCGCCGAGAGCTGCAGCGGCGTGAGCGAGATGCCCTCGCCGAAGCTGGTCATCATACCCATGCCGCCGTTTTTGGGCGCCGCTTCGGGCAGCGTGCCCGGCTGCTCCTCTCCGATGTTCAAGGTCGCCTTCTCGCCCAGCCCGAACAGGCGCGCGTAGTAGTCGGTCTTCTCGAAGCCGAGCTTCACGCCGATGTTCGCAAAGTACGGATTGTTGGAGATCGCCAGCGCATTGGTGAGATTCATGCTCGTGCGCCCGTACAGCCGCATCGAGGTATTGCGGTCGATCAGGCCCTCGGTCAAACCCGCGAGCGCCGCCACGATCTTGATGGTCGAGCAGGGCTGGAATCCGCTCTTGTAAGCCAGCTTCTGGTTCACGATGGTCAATATGCGGCCCGTGTGCGGGTCGGTCACGACCACCGTTCCGTTGTACGGACCGAGCGCGTCGACCGCCGCCCGGCGCACCAATAAATCGTCACCATCGATGTTGTCGCCCGTGGTCGAGTCGGCGAAGGTGGGCTCCCGCCATGGGCCGGATGCAACAAAAGACGCTTTGCGCAAGCGCGCTTTAGAGGAGCGCTTTCTCGAATTCGAACTCGCCTTAGCCTTCTTCGAGGCAGTGGCGGTGGGCCGCTTTGCAACCCGCTTTCGAGTAGCCCCCAGAGAAGGGGGCGCAAAAAGAATAATCGCGAGCAGAAGAGCCAAGAGGCGAGTCATCAGCACCGGACGCATTCATGTTCCTTTCGTCGTTTGTCAAGTCCTGAAGGAAGCACAACTCCCCTCTAACATTTTCCCCATCACGTGTTTTTGCTATTCTAATCATCGGCACAAGCGGCGTCAAGCTTTGCGGCAATCCAACAAGCCAGTCCCTCCGCATTCCCCGATCGCGCCCGCCCCCGTGTGCGGGTAGCCATCCCCCCTCACGCCGCGGTCCAGCCCCCATCGATCGTGACCACCGAGCCGTTCACAAAGGCGGCCTCGTCCGAGCCAAGATACAGGGCGAGATGCGCGATCTCCTCCGGTCTGCCCAGGCGTCCCAGCGGCTGGCGCAAATTGAGCTGCTGCCGCATCTCCTGTTTTTCATCCTTGTGGTACTTCTCGAGATACGCCTCGACGAAGGGCGTATCGACCGTTCCCGGGCAAATGCAGTTTGCGCGGATCTGCATCGGGTACTCGACTGCCAACTGCCGGGTCATGGCGATGATGGCCCCTTTTGTGGCGCAGTAGGCAAATCTGCGCTTGACGCCGATCAGGCCACCGACGGACCCCACATTCACTATGTTACCGTGTGATGCCGTCAGCAATGGCATGGCATATTTCGTCATCAGGTAGGCCCCCTCCACATTGACGCGGAAGAGCCTCTGAAAATCCGACAGCTCGGTCTCTTCCACGCTGCCGACCAGGCCGATGCCGGCGTTGTTCACCAGGATGTCGAGCGAGCTCAAGCTGTTGAACACGTGACGCACGGACGCTTCGTCGGTGATGTCGCAGACCGCCACGGTCGCGCCGGGCAACTGTTCGGCGAGGGCGCTTGCCTGTGCCCGGTTAATATCGGCCACCACAACCGAGGCCCCGGCCTGGGTGAACACGCGGCATACGGCTTCGCCGATGCCGCTGGCGCCGCCGGTCACGAGCGCACGCTTGCCGTCAAGTCGGAAGGGAGTATTTCTCATTTTCTTCTTGATCCTACCTGATGCCGTGAGCGGGCCCATGCGGCATTCCTGCACCGGCGCTCGCTCGGGCTCGGGCGAATGGAGACCGCACCAGGAAGTGGTGTCAAGTGTCATTGCACCGTAACAGTTGTTCACTATAATGGGGCCATATGAAATTTCTGAGCCAGGCTCTTCAGAGGGTATTGTGCGCGCTCGTGCTGTTCAGCACGGCGCAGACGCTGTACGGCCAATCGCAGATCACTACGGGAACGATCGCGGGCAACATCGTCGATCCCACCGGCGCCAGCGTTCCTGGAGCCAAAGTCTTGCTGCGCAACGTGGACCAAGGCAGTGAACGCACTGTTGTCACCGATGCGGAGGGGCGTTTTATCGCTCCGTTGCTCGCGGTCGGCCGGTATGACATCACCGTGACTGCGCAGGGCTTCGCCACCGTCGTACAGCGCGGGTTTGTTCTGACGCTCGGCCAGAGCGCCACGTTCAATGTCGCGCTTCAGCCGGCAACCGTGCAGGAGACCATCACGATCACGGCCGAAGCGCCGCTGGTCGAGACCGGCCGCACCGATACCAGCACTTTGGTGGATATGCGCTCGGTGCAGAACCTGCCGCTGAACGGCCGCAAATTTATGGACCTGGCCTTTCTCACGCCGGGTGTGCACCAGGAGTGCGAGCGCGATGGCGTCTCGTTCGCGGGGCAGCGCGGCATCAATGGCAGCATCAACATCGACGGCGCCGATTTCAATCAGCCGTTCTTCGGCGGCCAGCGCGGCGGCGAGCGCTCCGGTGAGGCATTCGTCGTCAGCCAGGAGGCGATCCGCGAGTTTCAAGTGGTGCGCAGCGGCTTCGCTCCCGAGTTCGGCCGCTCGACCGGCGGCATGATGAACGTGATCACGCGCTCCGGGACGAACGATTTCCATGGGAGCGCGTTCTACTATCTCCGCCATCGCGAGTTCGCGCCGCGCAACGTGTGGGACGAGGACACCGCGCCGACCCGCCATCAGTTCGGCGGCGCCATCGGCGGCCCGCTCGTCAAGGACAAGACGTTCTTCTTCACCGTCTGGGACCAGCAGGAGCAGGAGCAGGCGCAGGTCATCCGGTTCAATAACATAGCGGGGTTGCCGGCGGACCTGCTCGCGCGGCAGGGCGTGTCCAGTTCCACCAGCGACGTGAAAACGTATCTAGCGAAGATCGACCATCAGTTGACAGCGGGGACGCGGCTCATCGGACGCTACAACTGGAGCAGCAACAACGCGCTCAACGGTACCTTCGGCGGCCGTGTAACAACCGGTGTGTCCGAGAACAACGGAACGGAGAAGGACTCCACTCACACCATTGTCATGAACGTGAACAGCGTTCTCACTCCCAGCGTGTTGAACGAGTTGCGCGGCCAGTACTCCTACGAGTCGCGGCCCCGGCAGAACAACGGCGAGGGCATGGACTTCAACCCGGTGACCGGCCCCCAGGTGCAGGTCTCCGGCTGCTGTTTCTTCGGAGGTGTGTCGTTCCTGCCGATTGTGCAGGACGATGATCGCATCCAGATCGCGGACAACTTCTCGATCATCAAAGGCGGCCACAACCTCAAGATCGGGTTCGACTACAATCGCGCGCATGTGGCGCAGATCTTCCGCGGCAATTGGCGCGGCGTCTACGTCTTCAACACGATTCAGAATTTCGTGAATGTGCGCAACAAGGTGCCCGGCGCGGTGCCGGACCAGTTTCGTATTTTCTTCGGTTCCGGGGAGTTTGAAGTCGCCACGAACGAGGTGGCCGCATTCGCGCAGGATAGCTGGAGAATCACGCCGCGGCTGACTCTGACCGGCGGTCTCCGCTGGGAGGGTGTCTGGTACCCGCAGCCGAACGCGCCCAACCCGCTGCTGCCGGAAAGCCGGCAGATCCCGAACGATCCCACGGAGTGGCAGCCGCGCCTGGGCCTCAGCTACGACCTCTTCGGCACCGGCAAGACGGTGTTCCGGGCCGCCAGCGGCATTTACTACGGACGCACGCCGATGCTGCTGCTCAACCAGGCGTTTAACTCCGCCGGCAACCCGGACGTGGGGGTCACTTTCACGCTCAATCCGGCCCAGATCCGGCAGGTCCAGGCCGCGCGGCCGGACTTCGTGTTCCCCTTCGTGCCCGATACCTCGCGCGCGCAGAACTCGGTTTACTTCACGGGTGCGGGAGTGGCGGGCCTGCGCCCCGATGCCTCATTCTTCTCGCCCGACTTCAAGAACCCGCGCAGCGTGAATTTCAGCGCCGGCCTGGAGCAGTTGGTGGCCACGAACCTGGCTGTGTCGCTCGAGTGGGTGCGGCTCAGCACCACCAATCTCGAACGGATCCGAGACGTGAATCTCTTCCCGCCTACTCCCGGTCTGGACAATTCAAACCCGCGACAGATACGGCCGCTCTTCAATACCAGCACTCGGCCGAACCCGAATTTCGGAATCCTGCGCAGCCAGCAGAGCAGCGCTCGCTCCATGTATGACGCCTTAACTCTCCAGCTCAACAAGCGCTATTCGCGCCGCTTTCAGTTCATCACTTCCTACACGATGGCGTGGAACCGCGACGATGACTCCAACGAGCGGAACTTCGCCGGCATCGCCTACGAGGATGCATTCGACCTGAGGCGGGAGTACACCTGGAGCCGCAATGATATCCGCCATCGCTGGAGCTTCGGCGGCACCTACGATCTGCCGGCAGGCTTCGTTGTATCGGGAATCATGAGCTGGCGCAGCGGACTGCCGTTCAGCGCCTTCACGGGCACCGACAGCAATGGTGACAGGCAGTTTACCGATAAGCCGATCGTCAACGGCGCTCATTTCGGCCGGAACCAATTCCGCAACGAAGACTCCTTCTCGAATGACCTGCGCGTTTCGAAGAGATTCCGTTTCTTCGAGTCCCACGAGCTGACGTTCGCGGCGGACATGTTCAACTTCCTCAATACCGAGCAGTTTTTCTACAGCACCTCCTCCAACGAAAGCTCGACGACGGCGCTGGGCTCGCGCTGGGGACCGGGGCAGACGCCGCTCGCGACCTTCCGGACCATTCACCTGCCTGACGGAACGCTCAACCGTGCGGGCATCAGCGTCGACTCACCGTTCCAGTTGCAGTTGTCGTTGAAGTACATGTTCTGAGGCGGGGGACCCAGCCGGCGCCCGCTCTCCTCCGCATTGCACTCGGCCGCCGCCGGCGTGGTGTGCAAGTGCGCCTCGGGGGCACTCGGCTTTGTCGCAGCTCTGGCGTCGCGGCTTAGAATGAACACTTCCGAGCCGGGCGCGTTGGCAAACCGTCGTAATTCGTATCTACCGGCGCAGTGTCGGCGGCCTGCGCTCCAGCATCTGCCGATTTTCGCGCAATCGATGCCCCCACCACAGCTTCGTCGGGACCCCGTGCGGCACGCTGCAGACAGGCTTCGAAGGCCTCGACGGCGCGGGTATGCTCGTGGCGCGCTTCGTAGAGCGAACCCAACTCGCGCCTCCGGGATGTTCCGGTAGCGCGAGATGCCGACCACGACCGCCCACAACCGGCCCTTGCGATCGAGCGCCGCACCTCACTCCACCTCGATGCGCTCCCGCGCGCCCGGACCCACTGGGGGCCGGACGACGCCGGTCGCAAGAGCGTCGCCCTCGCGGCTGCCGCGGCTGATCTCGAATGTCAAGCCCGACGGCGTTGCCAGCAGCCACCTGCCGCGATCGTTTCGCGCCGTCCCGCGCACCGTCACCCGCGCTTCGTTCGGCGTGTAGCCGATGCCCTTGAGTGCGTCGCGAATGCGCCCGAGAGTCACCGCGTTGTCCTGCTTCAACCGGATGATCACGCGCTCGCCGGTGAAGCTCACGGTTTCGACACCCCGGATCCGCGCGACGGCTTTCTCCACCGAACCCGCACACGAGGCGCAGTCGAGACCGGAAACGCGCATGTCGACCGATTGCAATTGCGCGGAGAGAGGGCGGACGAACAGCAACAGCAGCAACGCGAAATTCATGCTGGACCTATTGTCGCTCGGTTGTCGTCCAACCAGGCAGGGTCCGT
>JACOTZ010000057.1 GCA_016178155.1 Acidobacteriota bacterium | reverse complement strand
TTCGAATTTTGCCGGGGACCACGCAAAGTACGGCGTCATCGATCCGCTGGACCAGAAGGCCAGCGGGCTCCAGGGCCGCGGCAAGCGCGTGACCCTGCGCGATGCGCATAAGGGCGTGCTCGCCGATTTCATTCTGGGCAAGCCCGTCGAGGGGAAACCCGGATGGCGCTACGTTCGCGTGCCCGGAGGTAAGCGAACCTACGCCGTGAAGACGGATGCCGACCCTTCGGCGCGTTTCGCCGACTGGGTCAACTCCGGACTGCTCCGCATGCCCTCCGCCTCCATCCGCGGGATCACGATCGCGAGCTACTCCTTCGACCCCTTGACGGGCAGTCTCGCCCAGGCGGATAGCGTGCCCATCACGCACGAAAACGGCCAATGGAAATCGCCCGCCGGGGCGGTCAGGGAAGACGCCGTGAAGCGCCTCGCGGCCACGCTCGACGGCCTCAAGATCGTGGATGCCCGGCCGAAGCCGCCGGACATGGCTCGCGACTTGCGGGCCGGCCGCATGCAGCTATCCATGGAGACCGCGCTCGCGCTCCGGCGGTTCGGATTTCTGCTGACGCAGACCGGCCGCATCCTCGCCACCGATGGCGAAATGACCGTGGACATGGCCAACGGCGTGGCTTACCAGATCCGCTTTGGCGATGTCGCCGCCGCCGCGGCGGACGCCAAGGCCGCCGGCGGCGACCGTTATCTCTTCGTCACCACCACTTGGGATGCCGCGCGCGCCGGCGCCGGCGAGAACGCCTCGCGCAGCCTGAATGCCCGCTTCGCCGACTGGTTCTACGTGATCGCCAATGCCGATTACCGGAACCTGAGGCTGACGAAAGACCAGCTCTTGCGCTAGCCGAAGTTCGTCACCGACAGGATGTCGAACCGCTTGCTGACGCGCGCGGCTCAGCAAGTGCCGTCAAATCAGCGGAAGCGTTCTGAGCCACGACCGTCAGGGAGTGGTGGTGACGAACCTCGGCTAGCGCCACTGTTTGTGGGCCGGTCTCCCCTGGCCGACTCAGCGGTATCCCCCATTTCCGCCGCGCCGCGGGCTCGCGGATCCTTTCTGAGCCGTGACCGTGAGGGAGCGTGTAGCAGTAGACCTGGGTGCCGCCGCGTCCGGCCAAGCCAAGCTCGCTCTGGCGACCAGGGGGCGCGCCAGTGTGGTGTCTCGCGTTATATTTGACAACCGCTCAGAATGAGCACTTCCGGGCCGCGCGCGTTAGCAAGCGGTATGCGGGACGGCGCGCTACCCCGCCACCTCGTCCCAGGTCACGATGCGCTTTTCGTAGATCGCCTTCGTGGCCAGGATCGCCTGCAGCGTCGACCGCATCGCCGACTCAGCGTTGTTTAAAGGATTGCGGTTGTTGCCACGGATGTTATCAACGAACGCCGCCAGCGACATGTAGTCCCCGTTCTTGTCGGCGTTCTCGACCTCGAGCTTGACCGGCTCGCGCTTTCCCCGCGGCTGCCAGGTCGCTTTCGGCAGCTCGATCGCGCCGTTGCTGCCGAAAACGCGCTCCTGCACGCCGGTGAAACCCGGCGGGTCGAAGTAGTGATGGCTGAAGTTGACGCGCACGCCGCCGGCATATTCGAAGATGAGGCTGTAATTGTCCATCACGGTCCGGCCGGGCGGGTCGTCGATAAACAGATTCGTGCCGCCCGACGCGAGCGCGCGCAGCGGGTGGTCGCCGATCGCCCAGGTGAAGAGGTCCAGGATATGAATGCCCTGATCGACCACGATATCGCCGTTTTTCGTGCGGTCGAAGTACCACGGGATCTGCCGTGGCAGGTCGCCGCCGTGCCGGATGCCATGGCACATCAGCACCTTGCCCAGCCCGCCCGACTGGATAAAGCGCTCGGACGCGTTCCGGTTGGGATCGTGCCGCAACTGGAATCCGACTTGAAAGATGCCCTTCGCCTGCCGGGCGGCGGTGACTACCATCTTGCAGTCCGCGGGCGTGACCGCGAGCGGCTTCTCGGCGTACAGGTGCTTGCCCGTCTCGAGCACCGCGATGTCAAAGTCGCGATGCGTGAAATCGGGTGTGGCGAGGACCACCGCGTCGATGTCCTTCTGCTCATCGAGCATCTTGCGGAAGTCGGTCCAGACGCGCGCGTTTCCGCCGGCATCGGCCACCGCCTTGGCGGCGGCATCGGCGCGCTCCTGCACGATGTCGCAGACCGCGACCACCGATACGCCCGGCACCTGCAGCATGTTGCGCAGAAGGTGCGAGCCGCGGTTTCCGACGCCGATAAAGGCGACCCGGACGGTATCGCTCGGAGCAAAGGCCGGCAGGACCGCCGGGACGGAAAGGACGCCCGCCGCGGCGGCAGGCACTTCGAGAAATCGACGGCGTGTGTATTTCATAATGACCTCGCGCAGCACTATGATACTCGTTGGCCCCGGGGGACGGTTGATTGGGCATGGAACGACTGAAGAACAAGGTGGCCCTGATCACGGGCGCCGCCGGCGGCATCGGCGCGGAGATGGCCCGCCTGTTCGCCGCCGAGGGCGCGGCCGTCATCATCGCGGATATCGCCGCGCAGGGCGGGGAAGTCGCGCGTGCCATTCTCGAGGAGGGCGGCCGCGCCCATTTCGTCGAGACCGACGTCGCCGATGCGGCTGCCGTGGATCGCGTTTTCACTGAAGCCGAACGCCTCTTCGGAGGACTCGACGTGCTGGTCAATAATGCCATCAGCTCCGAGCCCGACACCACTGTCTGCGATCTCGAAGAGGCCGTGTGGGACCGCACCATCGACGTGTGCCTCAAAGGGCCGTTTCTCTGTACCCGCCGCGCCATTCCACTCATGCGCGTGCGCGGCGGCGGCAGCATTGTCACGCTGTCGAGTGTCAATGCGCTGTTCGGAGTCGGCGAGACCGCGTATACGGCGGCGAAAGGCGGGCTGATCTCGATGATGCGCCTCGTCGCCGCCGAGTACGGCGAGTGGAAGATCCGCTCGAATATCATCTGCCCGGGCACCATCGCGACCAGAAACTGTATGGAATACTGGAGCCGCTTTCCGGCGGGCTACGCCAGGCTGCTTGAGATGTATCCGCTGCGCCGCATCGGCGAGCCGCACGAGGTGGCGCATTACGCGCTCTTCCTGGCCTCGGATGAGTCGGCCTTTGTCACCGGCGCGGTGGCGGTGATCGACGGCGGACTGCTCGCCGGGCGCAGGTTCGAGGTGGAATAGGAGCGCGAGCACGGATCGCCCGGCAGCCCGCGAACGGGACTGAGGGGCGCTGCCCGGCACACGCGCAGTGACAATGATCGCTTGCGGTCTGACGGCAGGGGAGCTTCGGAGAAGGGAACTGATTGATGCTCACGATAGATCATTGCCGGGAGCGGCAGCGCCGCCTGCTCGCCGAGATGGAACGCCACGGTCTGGCGGACGTGGTCGTGTCGAATCCCAAGACGGTGTACTACTTCAGCGGCGCGCTGGTGGACGCCTCCTGGCCGCAGGTGTTCGTCATGAAGGCGTCAGGCGACAACCTGCTCATTACGAACAACGAGCCGGCACAACACGCGGCCGCTCGGATCGAGCGCTACACCGGCTATACCATCGAGCGGTCCTTCGGGCGCGACACCGCGTATGCCGAGGCCGCCGCGATCGTCGAGTCGTTTCTCTCGCGCGCTGCTGGGCCGGTCGGGATCGAGGCCGGCTTCACCGGCGCCGCCATGGTCGCGGCGGCAGGCCCGCCCGGCCTCGTTAACGTGACCCCGCTCGTGAATGAGATGCGCAGGCACAAGGATCCGGATGAGCTCGAATGCATCCGCGAGGCCATCCGGCTGACCGAGACAGGCTACGCTGCCGTGAAGCAGGCACTCCAGCCCGGGATGACCGAGTTTGAGGCCTATCTCGTGATTCATGAAGCCATGGTCAACGCCGCGGGAACGTCCGTAGAGCTCCGCGGCGACTTCGCGGCCGCCACCCGCGCCATCAACGGAGGAGGCCCGCCCACGCGCCGCAAGCTCGAACACGGCGACCTCTATATCTTCGATCTGTTCCCGGTAGTCGACGGGTACTGCTGCGACCTCTGCCGCACGTTTGTCGTCGGCGAGGCCTCGGAGCTGCAACAAAATGCCTGGAGCCAAGTCATGGAGGGGCACGCCATCGCCTCCCGCTTGATCCGTCCCGGAGTGACCGGACGCGAGATTTACCAGGCCGTGCGCGCCCACCTCGACCGCTTCGAGCCCGCAAGTGACTCTTTCAGACACCACCTCGGGCACGGCGTCGGCATGGATGGATGGGAGTACCCGTGGCTCAATGCCGGCGGAGACCTGGCGCTAATCGAAGGCGAGGTGATCGCCTGTGAGCCGGGGCTCTACGCGGAGGTGCTTCGCGGCGGCGTCCGGCTGGAGCACAATTACCTGGTCGGCGCGCAGGGGCCCGCCGCCCTCGATTCGTTCCCCATGGAGCTGTGATGCGCACTCTGCTGGCCGGCGGTACGGTGATCGACGGAACGGGCGTTGAGGGATTCGCCGGCGACGTGTTGATTGACCGGGATCGGATCGCCCGCGTCGGCCGGCTCGAGGCGCCCGCAGACGCGCTCCGCATCGACTGCACCGGCCTCACCGTCGCTCCCGGGTTCATCGACGCGCACAGCCACTCGGACCTGCAGGTGCTCGAACCCAGGCACGAAAAGGTGCGCCAGGGCGTCACCACCGAGATCACCGGCAACTGCGGCTTCTCGGCATTCCCGGCGAGCGATCACCGCGGCGAGCTGCACGAGTTCGCGAACGGCATCTTCTGCGGCGCCGGCGACTGGGGCTGGACCACCGCGCGCGACTACCTCGCGGTTGCGCGCCGCAGCGAGCACGTCAACGCGTACCCGCTCGCCGGCCATGGATCGCTGCGCATCGCGGTCGCGGGCCTGCTCCAGGGACCACTCGCAGCGCGCGACCTGGAGCGCATGGAAGGTATGCTCGGAGATTGCCTCGCACAGGGCGCCGCCGGCTTCTCGACCGGCCTGATGTACGCTCCCGGATCGAGCGCGCCGTTTGCGGAGCTGGAGCGCCTGTGCGCGGTGACGGCGAAACACGGCAAGGTCTACGCGACCCACATGCGTAGCTACTTCTCGGGAATTCTCGATGCCGTCGATGAGCAGCTCGCGCTGGCCCGCCGCACCGGCTGCCGGCTGCAGATTTCGCACCTGCTCCTTGCCGGGCGCAGGAACTGGGACCTGCAGCCGCGCGTCCTCGAGAAGATCGAGCGCGCGCGCCTCGAGGGCATCGATGTCGCTTTCGACTGCTATCCCTACGTGGCCGGAAGTACCGTGCTTACGCAGATCCTTCCGCAATGGGCGCTCGAGGGCGGCGTCGAGGCGCTGCTCGCGCGCCTCGCCGATCCCGCCGCGCGGCGCGGCATCGCGCGCGAAACCGTCGAGAACCTCGCCTGGAGCTGGGAGGACATCTTCATTTCCGCGGGACCGGCGGATGCGGTGGGCAAAACGATCTCGCAAATCGCCGGGGCGCGCGCGTGCCAGCCCGTGGATGCCGTGCTTGATCTCATCGCGGAGCAGCGCGGCGAAGTCAACATGCTCTCCTTCAACCAGAGCGAGCAGAACCTGCGGCAGACGCTGGCGCATCCGCTGTCGATCATCATCAGCGACGGCTTCTACGTGAGAGGGCGGCCGCACCCGCGCCTGTTCGGCACGTTCCCCCGGTTTCTGGGCGACTACGTGCGCGAATCCGGGCTGCTGCCGCTTCCGGAGGCGATCCGCAAGATCACCGATGCTCCGGCGTGCCGGTTCGGCCTGCGTGGCCGCGGCAGGCTCGTCGAAGGCGGGTTCGCCGACATTACGGTCTTCGACGCGGACCGCATCGGCAGCCCCGCAACCTACGAGGTTCCCGAGCTTCCCCCACGGGGCGTGCATCTGGTTTTCGTGAACGGCCGCCTGGTCTACGAGCAGGCCTGAGCGCCGCGGAGACGTTGTGGCGGCTGTGACAAGCTGATGAATTGTGACAGAGGAGGGAATGATGGTCCGCGCGGTAGAAGGGCGCCCCGAGGCGCAAGCTTACCTGGATTTCGCCCGTGAGATCTATGACGGCAATGCCTGCTGGGTGGAAGCTCCGCGGGAGGAGATGCTTGCCGTGTTGTGCCGCGAGATTCCGCAGTCGGTGCACTGCCGCATCCAGCCGTTTTGGGCTGAGCGCGGCGGCAGGATACAAGCCACGGTAACGGCGGTGCGCGACGATGCCTTCAACCGGCACTGGGGCGAAGAGGCAGGACATCTGCTGTTCTTTGAGGCGAGGACCGGCGCGGACGCCGAGGCCCGCATCCTGCTGGACGCCGCCTGCGACTGGCTGCGCAACGAGGGCTGCCGCTATGCGCGCCTCTCATTCCTGTACGGATGGCAACTGCCGCTGACGATTGACTGCTACGATGAGCCACCGACGCTGTTCCATACCTACAATCCGCCCGGATACCACCGGATGATCAAGGACTCGCGGTTTTACACCGAGAAAGGCATGGTGGAGTACAGGGTGACGTTCGATGAAGGCTTGGCAAGGCAGTACCGCGAGGCTGTGGACCGCGCCGGGGCGGCCGGCGTGCGGCTGCGGAGCTGGGACTTCTTGCGGCTGCGGGAAGAAGCCGGCAGATTCCTCGAGAACTACCGCGACACGTTCTCGAATCACTGGGGAGCGCCGCAGTTCACGCTGGAAGAAGTCGCCGGACTGTTTGCCGAAAGCAAGGACCACATGAACCCGGAGTTCAACGTGTTCGCCGAGGCGGATGGCGAGCTCGTGGGCGTCGTGTGGTCGCTACCCGATCTGAACCAGCTCATGTGCGGCCGTGAAGTGGATCACGGGATGCTGTTGTCGATCGGAGTATCGGAACGGATGCGGGGCAAGGGCGTCAATGTGGCCATGGGCGCGAAAAGTTATCTGGCCATGATAGACGCGGGATACAAATCGGCGAGCTACACGTTGGTACTCGACGATAACTGGCCGTCGCGCAGGACGGCGGAGAAACTCGGCTGCCGCGTAGCGCGAAACTACGTCGTTTACCGGCGCGAGTTAGTCCGGAGTTAGGCCGCATTTCTCTGTGTCGCCACCGGCTTCGCGAACGTTCCGCGCCGGACGTCGATTACAGCGGCCGAGCGTGCTGCGATGCCGAGCTGGCCATTCCTGCCAGCTCCACAAGCGGAGGCGGCGCCGTCAAGGCGCAGAGCATCACGACGCTGCCGGCGGCGAGAAGGCGAGAGCGAGTCATGAGGTGCAAGACTGGCGACAACTTTCGAGGGGATAGCACTGGCCCTCCGCGCACAGCCAGGGATATAATGAACGGCTGCCTCATACTGCATAACCGTTCCGGCATCAGGTGTCGACTCGCCGGGCTGAAACGGGCTGAAAAAGCGGAAGTAGGAACGCTGCCCGCGACATGATTTCCCCGCGCCGTAACCACGTTTCGAGACAGATGTGATCGCTCCGTGTTTTGAGGACTGCGTCAGCCCGCCAGGCGCACACGAGCGCCCAAATGGCCGCGAAATTGTGGCTGATTATGCTGCGGCCTGTATCCCGAAGGAGCGCGACGAAGTGCTCGAAGACTGCGACTGATTGTGAGCGGCCGCCGGGCGGGAGGCCTGCCGCACCCGAGTTCGGCGCACGAGCCAATGTCCCGCCCAACGAACTCGGGCCGCCGCGGTTAGCGCGTTCGGCGGGACGGGCCCCGGGAACTTTGATAGGTTAGTTCCGTACATACAATCGATAACCCGTGCGCGAACTTTGGCAGGACCTCCGTTTCGCGTTGCGCATGCTTCGCAAAAGCCCCGGCTTCGCTGTTGTAGCCGTGCTGGCCATGTCTCTCGGCATTGGCGCCAATACGTGGATGTTCACCTTTGTGAACGCCTACTTGTTGCGCGCGCTGCCCCTCCCCGAACCCGAGCGGCTCATTCTGCTCGGGCAGCAGAAGAAGGGCGTCGGCACCGGCGCCGATTACGCAACCTGGCAATATTGGCGCGCCCAGTCGCGCACATT
>JACOTZ010000299.1 GCA_016178155.1 Acidobacteriota bacterium | reverse complement strand
GCCGTCCGATCCTCCCCGTGCTGCCTCGCCCATTGCGGTGGGAGGCATTGAGGGCAAATTCACAGGCCCTGCGTTATGAGGCAAAGTAACCACCGCCCAGTTGTCCAACGGCTCCACTCAGGCGAAGGCGTGGGTTCCGGCGTCCCCACTCGCGGATTTCACCTCCGAGCTAGCTACTTCCCGGCGCAAGAAGCCCGAAACGGACGAGATGGACCGCTTGCTAACGCGCGCGGCTCAGCACAACCGACACGGGAGCGAGCCGCGATTGTCAAGGAGCGGAATTTTGCGCCAAGAAGGAGCTAGCGTGCTCGGACTCTCGTAGTTCGAGAATGACTCCTGCCGGGCGCCCGGCCTGGACACAGGCGCCAAGTTCGCCCGCATGCAGTTGGTGCGAACCGAATTTGCGCTGGTTCGAGCAGACGTCATCTCATGCCGCCAGGGTTCGGAACGTGTCCAAGGTGAGCAACTGGAATCGAGATTTCAACTCTGTACTTTACGGCCGACTCCGTGTGCCACTAACGTATACGAAATGCAGTCATTTCCAGCCCGTTGCGCACGAGCAGGACGCCGCCGGTAATCGCCGGGTGGTTCCAGGTTTTGCCTTCGACCGCGGAGAAGCGCACCAGCTCTTCGTGCCGGTCCGGGGTGGCGCGGACGAGCGCGAGGTCGCCATTCTCGGCCGTCACGATGATGTGTCCGCTCGCGAGCACCACCTGGCCGTATCCGTAGCGGCCGCCTTTCCATTTCAATTCACCTGTTTCGGCATTGACGCACGCGAGAATGGCCTCATCCAGGCCATAGATGTGGCCACCGTGCAGCACGGAACTGGTGAACTTGTTCTTCATGCGGTTGTTCTCCCACACCCGTGTCGCGCTGAAGCTGTCGCCTGTCCTGGCGACTCGCACGAGTGCGGCGCCGTGGTCGTAGCCGGCTGAGAGGATGAAGCGGTCCGGGCCGACGATCACGGGCTGCGCGGCATTAATGTCGTACTCGGTCGTCCACGGATAGTCCCACAGTAATTTGCCATCCACAGTAAGCCCAAGGGCACGGCGCGCGCTGACAATGAGGATCTGCTTCTGGCCGGCGAGCGTGACCAGCATGGGCGAGGTGTAGGCCTGCTTGTCATCGAGTGCGCGCCACAGCGGTTCTCCGGTGAGCTTGTTATACGCGACCACGGATTTTCCGCCCGGACCTCCCGGCAGCACAATCAGCTTGTCGTCCACAACAAGCGGAGCTGCCGCCATGCCCCAGGTCAGGTTTTGCGCGCCGTTCTCGCGCAGGATGTTCTTTGACCAGATGCGGCGGCCGGCGCCGGCATCGAGGCAGCGCAACTCGCCTTCGGCGCCCAGCGCGTAGAGGCGGCCCTCGTCCCAGGTCGGGGTCGCTCTGGGCCCGTCGCCACCCATGGACTCCTGAAAAAACGCGCCCCAGGCGTGCGACCACACCTCGCGGCCGCCGGCCAAATCGTACGCGGCGACGACCTCCTGATGGCGTCTTTGCTCGATGGTGAACGCCTTGCCGTTGGCGCTCACGAACGACGCATAGCCTCCGCCGATCGGCTTGCGCCACAACCGCGGCGGCCCTTGTTTGGGCCACTTGGTCAGGATCGGCATCTCATCGTAATGGCCGTCGCGGCGAGGGCCGCGGAAATCGGTCCAGTAGGGCCTCGCGGTGGCTCTTTCTTCGGCCGGCGCGGCGTTCGCTGGAGGCGCGCTTTCGGCGGACGGACTCGCGCGCTCAACAGGAGCCGCGGCGCGGTTCTGTTCCATCGCGGCCAATGGCTCGGGTTTGTGGAAATAAAACATCGGCCAGATGCCGCTGCCGTCGCGCTCGACGCGGAGACCGTGGAAACGTGTCAAGTATAGGACCAGGAGCACCGCAGGCACAATTCCGATCGCCGCCGCCTTGAGGATTGCGTGCATGCCTCGATGCTATTACATGGGAGCAGGTGTCTTCCCTCGCTCGTGGACCTCGCTCGTGGAACTTGCGGTCCTACCGTCAGGGGTGTAGAATTATCTGCTCAAATCTTCAGGACTACAAGAACGCGGGGATCGTATGAAAGCAAAGGGTGGACTGCTCCATCTGACCGCGGGGGTTTGGCTTGCGGGCTGCGCGGCGTGCCAGAACGTCGTGAAGAGCAATGACACTCCCCAGAGAGCAAGTGCCAAGGCGCCAGCAGGCTGGGGCACGCACCAGGACGCCCAGGGGTTTTCGGTCCAGCTTCCAGCCGGATGGAAGGTTCGCGGAGATCAGGCCTCGGGCCGTGTGGAGCTGCGCGGCCTGAATCGGGAGGAGGTGATCATTTGGCCTGTAGTTCTGCGCCAGGGGTCATTTGACATGGCGAGCGCATCGGAAGCACTTCGGCGGGCCGCCGGCAAGCTCTGGCAGGATACCTCATGGGGGCAACCACAGCCCGCCGGATCCACAACCGTTCTCCTGCGCGGGCGCTCCGGAGACCGCCCTGCCGTTTCCATTCTCACGTGGATCGCCAGCCCCGTAGTCACTGTCGGCTACCTTTACGGGGTGACGGCCCCGAAGCCGGTGTTTGATCAGCCCGATGTGCTGTCGGCGATCCTGGAGAGCTTCCGCCTCCGCGGCTCTTCTGCGCCGGCGTCGGGCATGCAGAACCCTTCGCTCGAGTACATCAGATGGCAGGACCCGCGCGAAAACTCGTTCAGCGTGGAGGTCCCGAAAGGCTGGAGGGTAAACGGAGGGCTCTTCCGTTTCAGCGTCATAGACATCCGGGGAGCGATGGAACTCAGTTCTCCCGACGGTCAGATCCGGATCACGGCTGGGGACGCCGAGGTTCCGATCTTCATGGAGCCATTCTCGTATTTGGGCATCAATTATCCGGAAGGCACGTGGTATCGAGCCGGGTATGGCAACAACTACTACATGCGGCGTTATGTGCCGGGGACCCCATTTGCCCGAGAGTACGCACAGACCAAACTGGCCAAAGGCTGCTCAGGGTTAGCCTTCAGTCACGAAGGGACGCGCAATCGGGATGACACCGTACGTGCTATGAATGCGGTCCTCACTGAGTGGTCCAGCCTGGGCATTTATGCGAGCTTGACCGCCGGCGAAACGGCCTTTACCTGCGCGAGTGGAGGCCAGATGCTGCAGGGATATTATTTCGCCTCAACGGGATTGGCACGGACGCAGGTGGGCAACTGGTGGCGTCCACAATATTTCTTCGGCTACGTCGCAAGCGGCGGAAACGTATGGCTCGCCCAGGCGGTGCTCGAACAGATGCTCAGGAGCTATCAGGTGAACCCGGTTTGGGTCCGCATGCAGTCAGAAGCAATCGGCAGGTCCGCGGGGATCGTCGCCCGCACCAATCAGGAAATTTCCGGAATCATCAACGATGCCTATCGCAACCGGGTGGCATCCCAGGATCGAATCTGGCGAATGGCAGCCAATGCCCGCCGGGGAGTGGAGGAGTGGGAGGATCGGCAGACGGGACGGCAGATGACGTTGGAAAGCGGTTCCAACTACTACTGGGTTGATAACCGCGGGACGATTGCCGGTACCACCACCAGCACTTCTCCAAGCGTCGATTTCCGCCAGCTCGTCCGCTTGCCGTAGAACGGATACGTGAGCCCGCGGCTCTCATCCGCGCTGGACCTGCGGCTTGCAGAGGGGCCGCAGCTCCCGGGTTTGCGCTCGCGCGCCGTCGCCTCCGGGCGGCGGCCTTCGCGCGCCTTGTCTCTGCGGACCTCGCGAGGCGACGGTAATCAGAAATGTGGGCAGGCGCTCGTCTCATCACTTGAGCGTGGATGGGCTGCTTTCTGCAGGCTGCGTGCTTCTCTGCCTGGGCCTCCATCCAAGGACCACTGCCGTGAACTGGACCGTGAGCAGACCCGACAACAGCGCAACACGCAGCCAGTCATTGCTGAATGCGGCGCGGTGTGGAGCGTAGATGTAGATGAGGTGCTCGCCAGGTACAGACCTCAGCATCCACATGGCAACGACCCAGAGCAACGCCGTCAGCGCCGCGAAAGGCAGCGCCCAGACGCTCGATCGCGCCCGGCGGCGCAACGAGACGCCAACGAGTACGCCGGCGGCCAGTGCGCCCAGAAAACCAAGGATGAGCGACCAACGCAGCCTGCGATGGGCAGCGGCGAGAGACTGGTAGGCGCGTGTCCGCGCGGCGAAGGATGCCGGATCCGGAGCCGGGGCCGGTGCTGCGATTCGAGTGGGAGGAGGATCGATCTGCAGTCGGCTGACGATGCGGGAGGCAGTATCGATGATGGAAACGGTTTTGCTTTGGTTGTGCAACGCGTATGTGCGCGAGCCGTCCCGGCTGACGGCGATGCCGGTCGGATACTCGTCCACCGGTAAGGTGTCAGTCACGCGGTTACGCGCCGTGTCGAGAAAAGATACACCGGCGCTGACGAAGTCACTGTGGTCGACATAAACGACGTTTCCGGCCGGGGGCACGGCAACAGCATGGGGATTTCCTCTCATCGGCACGTCCGCAATCATTCTATTGGTAGCCGTATCGATCACCGAAACACGTCCCTGGCCGGACGTGCCATTGGGGACAAAGAGGCGAGTCGCGTCGTTGCTGGCCGCCAGGCTTCCCCAATTCGTGTCTTCCACGGTCGCCCCCTGCACAACAGAGAGGGTGACGGTGTCGACCACTGTCACGTGCGAGCCATAGTAGCCATGGACAACATACAGGCAGAGACCATCGGGCGTAAGCGCTGCGGCTGAAGGCGCGCCCCCGATGATGCGGACGGTTGCCCGTGTCGTGCCGCTGCCAAGGTCAATCACGCTCACCGTCCCGTTCACGGAGTGGCCCTCGTCGAGTCCGCGGACGCCGTAAAGGCGGGCGCCGTTGGGCGCGATCGCCAGCGCCGTGTAACCGCCCGGCTCAATCTTGCCGACCACAGCATGGCGACCGGTATCGACAACGGCAACTGCATCGGCGGTCGAGACATAGATGCGATTTCCGCTGGGACCGAAAACCAGATGTCCTGCGCCATAACCGACCGGGATGCGGGCGACGATTGCGTTGCTCGCAACATCCAGGATCGAAACAAGTCCGGCATCGCTGTGACTCAGGTATATGCGCTCACCGGAGGCTGTCGCCGAGGCGCGTTGCGGAAAAGCAGGCAACGAAACGGGAGCCCGCAGGGCCGCGACACCGAATCCGCAGAGCGCCGCCGCTGCGAGGATGGGTGCTGCGGCGATTCCCCGCCGGGTGAGGCGCCATTGACGGCGAACCTGATGAGGCTTCTGTTCTCTCATCGGCCTTACGGGCAAGCGCCTGGCCAACACCACGGAGAGCAATCCGAGCACGACGGGCAGGAACGCGACGCCATGTATCCAGGTGATTTCGGTCCTCACCATTCCCTTGAAGAGATCGTGGAGGTGCATCGCACCAATTGAGATGAGCAAGGGAACACCTGCCAGCACCGCGATCCAGCCCAGCGGGATGGCAAACCGGCGAGCCGATGCCGAGCGTGTGCAGCTCATGACAATGCCTGCTAGGGCAAGCAGCGCGCCATTTGCCGCCAGTAGGATGGCCAGCACGAACAGAAGCGCGATCATGGATGTGCCTCCGGAAGATGCATCTGGTCATCTCCCCTGCTCAACGCGCCTCGCTCTGCGTCCGGACCTCACCGACACCAGCCCCAGCGCCACGGCCAGGAGTCCAATACCATGGACCCACGAAATGCTGATCTTCGCCTCGGCACGGGAGTCGATGAGCAGAAGAAACGCCAGCGAGACGAAACCAGAGACCACCGCGAACCAGCCGAACGAGATCCTAGCGCGCAGGAGGCGACCCTGTCGCCGCCGGCTGAGGATCAGGCCTGCCAGAGCGAACAGCAACCCAATTGGGGCGGCCCCCACCAGGAAGAGAAGCAGGAGCACGACTCCATAGTTCGGCCCGAAGATCACCGATACCCGCCTTGGCCGCGCGATCCAGTTCCTCCCGATCGCGCCGCTAGAATGAAAGCTCGTGCGGCAAGTATATATCAGCGTGGGCGTTTCGCGACGATCGCTCCTCGCCGCGCCGTTCCTTCTCGCCCGGCGCAACGACTACTTCCCTCCGTCCGATGAGCGCGGCGGCTGGCGCACGCTCGAATCGCCGGCGGAGATCCGCCGGGTCGCGGGCCTCGACCGTGAGCGGCTGGACGAAGCATTTGCGTATCTGCAGCGCAATACCAAGCATGGCGGGCTGGTGGTGGCGCGCCGCGGCTGGCTGGTTTACGAGCGCTACTTCGGCCGTGGCCACCGGGAGGCGACTCCGAACGGCGCCTCGGTCGGGAAGTCATTCACCAGCATCGCGGCGGGCATTCTGCTACAAGAGCGCCGCGATGCATTTCCCGACGGTCTCGACCAGCGCGTCTGGACTACCCGTTATCTGCCGGCAGCGGCCTTTCCCCTGGACGATCCGGCGCGCGCGGAGATCCGCCTGGGTCACCTGCTCGCGATGACGTCAGGCATTCGCGGCAACAACCCGGGTTACGTGCGCGGCAAGCCCGTCCAGATCGACCCACCCGGGCCCGACGGCTGGCCCGCGACAGTCGATGAGAATGCGCTCCGCACGCCGCTATGGTGCAGGCCTGGCGAAGGCTACTCGTATGCCACCGCGGGGATTCACATCGTCTCGATCGTGCTGCGCCAGGTCGCGGGCATGGAGCTGAAACAGTACATCGAGGAGCACCTGGCCCGGCCCATGGGATGGGGGCGTTGGGGATGGGGATACCGCCGTCCCGAGATCAGGCACACGCCCGGCGGAGGCGGCATCGCGCTGCGCGCCCGGGACATGCTGCGCTTTGCCTACCTGCTGTTGCGCGAGGGGCGCTGGGGCGAGCGGCAGCTCGTGCCCGCGGACTACGTTCGCCAGTGCGGCCGGCGGTCGCGCTATAACCCGCACTACCCGTATAGCCTGCAGTTCAACGTGAACGCGGAAGGCACGGCGCGGGCGCCGCGGGAGGCGTTCTGGAAGATGGGTTCGGGCGGGCACTGCCTGTACGTGGTTCCATCGCTCGACCTGGTGGCGTATAAGCTCGGCGGGCGGGACGAACAGTACAGCCGTGCCAACACCGGCCTCGAGCCGCCGCCCTACGACGGCTCGCGCGACGGCTGGAAGCCCGATCCCGAGGCCGCCGACTATGGCGCGCGGCCACTGGAGCTGATTGTGCGGGCGGTGGTTTAGCTACTTCCCGGCACGAAATTCCGCTCTTTGACGGCGCGGCTCGACTGTACTGCCGCGCGCGTTAGCAACCGTCGAAAATAGCGCGGAGCCCGCTTGCTTACGCGCGCGGCTCAGCACGGTCATTGGGCTACCGGGCCGCGACCGTAAGGGAGTACCCCATGGCCCGCTGCGGGCCACCAAAGGCAATGAAGACGCGGCGGGGCTCGGTAGTGGAATCAATGAGTTC
>JACOTZ010000146.1 GCA_016178155.1 Acidobacteriota bacterium | reverse complement strand
TTGAATGACAGCGTCGGAGCTAGCTACCTCGAACGGAACTGGCCCGCCGCGTTCAAGGAAACGGGTACCTGGCCGTTAGCGAGTCTGCGAAAGTGCTTTCTGGACGGTTCGCTGACGCGCCTGGTAGATCCGGACAAGGTGTTGCGCGAGAAGATCCCGGAGATGGTGGCACGCGGAGACATGGGCTTCGCCGCAGGTGAGCGGCTGGAAGGCGGGTTCAATCGCCTATGGTTCAACGAGAAGCTCCCGCCCGAGGAGATTGATTTCGTCTACGACGTTTTCGTGATTCGGAAGGATCGGGCCAAGGCACTCCGAGACAGCATGGCGGCGGCAGCAACTGCCGTGCAAGGAACTCTGCCGGAAACAACTCCGGCACCCGCCGCCTTCACTCTCGTCAGTCCTGAATCCGGAGCATTGCCGGCTGGTCCCGGTGTCCCGGCAACGCCCACGAAGACCGTGCTGCGCGTGAGGGGCTTGGTGCCACCAGAATTGTGGAATCGTTTCGGGTCAAAGATCATACCCAAGCTGCGATCCGCCGAGCAACTCCAGGCAAGGGTCGAGCTGACCGTTGAAGTTGAAACCTCGGCCTTGGCCTCGCTTGAAATGGAGATCCTGCAGGTCCTGGCTGATCTGGATCTGGGCGGGAAGGTTGTTGTGGAGAAGGATTGTCGGTAGAAAACGATCCCTGAACGGCGAAAGTTCTGTGTTGCGACATCGGGGCGCCACTTGTGCCGCGCATCTAGGGTGGGGCGCGTATTGGCAACTCCCATTATCGAGCTCGTCCACCCATTCGCAAGGAGCCCGCGCACCAACGGCTGCCAGCTCGTTCTGTGGCCAAAGGGTTTCCTGAAAGCTACGGGATGCCGCAGGCACTATGTGGCAGCGCTTAGCGCGTGCGGCCGAGTCCCTGGCATCTCCGCACGCCGCACATACTGGGCGTACATCGAGCAGGGGCCGGGGTCGAATTCCGGCGGTGCGAGATCGGCGGAAGCCCGCTATTGCATTGCGGCCGCCGTGCTCGAGGGAGGGTTCGTGTATGCTCCGGGCACAAGCTTCGATCACCTTGTCTCCGGCACTTGCGCTGCGCTCGCAACGATCGTGGTGAGGATGAGAAAGTCAGATTTAGCCGAGGTTCGTCACCACCACTCCCTGACGGTCGTGGCTCAGAACGCTTCCGCTGATTTGACGGCACTTACCGAGCCGCGCGCGTCAGAAGGTGTGAAATATTCGAAAAAACCATTTCCGGCCTCCAATGTTTGCATTCGGTTAGCCTGTGGAGAAGAGGCCCGAAATCAATTTTTTCACACCTTCTCAGCAAGCGGTTCGAAATCCTGTCGGCGACGAACTTCGGCTAAAGTCAAATCGCCGGCGGCCGCGCGCAGTCGCCGCCTCCCCGGATACCGGGCCTTATGTACGCAGCGGCACTGCGGCCGGATTCCTCGCCGGGGCGGCATTCTTCATCGTCAGCGCGGCAAGCCCGCCCGAAAAAAACGTCAGGGTCCCCACCGCCCCGATCGCCCAGCCAACGCCGGCGAGGTCGGAGACCGCGCCCGCGAGCAGCGCGCCGAGGGCATAGCCGGAGTCGCGCCACAGGCGATACACACCGAGCGCGGAGGCGCGCCAGTCGGGATGGGCGACATCCGCGACGGCCGCGAGCAGGGTCGGATACACCATCGCCGTGCCCAGGCCGAGGAGCACGCTCGCCGCGGTCCACCCCGCGAAGTCGTGTGTGAGCACCAACAGGCCGATCGCCGCTGCCTGCACGTACATCCCCCACGAGATCAGGGGGCGCCGCCCGACACGGTCCGACATGGCGCCGGTGAAAAGCTGGCTGGCGCCCCACACCGCCGGGTAGAGCGCCGCGAGAAAGCCGATTTTGGGCAGCGGCAGGCCGTACCCCGCGAAGTAAAGCGGCAGCAGGCCCCAGGCCATGCCGTCGTTCAGGTTATTGACTAGCCCGGCCTGGGTGGCGCCGAAAAGTGTGCGGTCCTTCCAGGATGTACGGCGGAAGACCTCGCCGAAGCCGATGGCGGCGGCCGGTCGGGCGCGTCCTTCGTGACGCGCGTGTGGCAGGGTCTCGCGGACGAGCACCAAAGACGCCACCAGGCCCGCGACAGCAAGGGTGGCGCCGATGGCAAACGGGGCAAAGCGCAGTCCCCATGCGCCTGCGAGATACCCGGAGATAAGCGCCGCCGCGGAGACCGCCAGGTAGCCGCTCGATTCGTTCAGACCCAGGGCCAGCCCCCGGCGCTCCGGGCCGGCCAGGTCAATCTTCATGATCACCGTGGTCGACCAGCAGAGGCCCTGGTTGATTCCGAGTAGCACGTTGGCGAAAACGATCCAGTCCCAGGAGGGCGCAAGCAGAATGAGAACCGGTACCGGCAGACCGGCCAGCCAGCCCGCCACCAGGATCCGCTTGCGCCCGAAGCGCTCACTGGCGCGGCCCGCAAACAGGTTGGCGGCGGCTTTCACGAGCCCGAAGGCGACCAGGAATGAGAGGATGGCGGTGCGCGACGCGATCGCGAATTCGCGCTCCGCCAGAAGCGGCAGCGCCACACGCTCCATGCCCGCCATCCCGCCGACGAACGCGTTCACCAGCACCAGCAGCGTGAATTGCCGCCAGTTGGCGCGCAGCCCCAGTTGCGTCGGCGCGTCAGAGGGCCGCACAGCGATTGGCTCCCGCCTCCAGGTCGGTCGGATCATTATCCGGCAACTCGCCGGCTTCGTTGAGCTCGACAATTTGCGTGAAGTTCGGAGGAGTCTCCGGGAGATTGCCGGCCACCTGCTCGATGAATTGCTCCTCCCCGGCGTAGCGCCTGTCGATCGCCGCCAGCCGATCGCCCAGCCGGCCGGCGAGCGGAACGCCGTCAAAAGCCACCGGAGTGGAGGTGTGACCCGGCAGCACGACAATGTTAGGGTCAAGCGCCCGCAGGCGGCCAAGCGAGCCGTAGAGCAGGCGCGCGCGCTCGCGTGCCTCGTCCGTGCCGCCGGCCTTGAGATCCGGCCGCCCGACCGCGTTTAGAAAAATCGTGTCGCCGGTGAAGAGCGCGCCCGTGAGCAGATAGCACGTGCTTTCGGCCGTGTGGCCGGGCGTGCGCAGGCACTCGATCGTTTCTCCCGCAAACTCGATCTTCTGGCCGTCATCGACGGGCGTGTGCGCAAATGCGACGCGGTCGGTGCGCGGCAAGTAGAGCGGGCATCCGCTGATTTGCGCCAGCGCGCGGGCGCGCGAGAGGTGGTCGGCGTGCACGTGCGTTTCGATCACGGCCACGATCCGCCAGCCTTCCGCCGCGGCGATTTCGCGATAGACCTCCGGCGCCAGGGCCGGGTCGATGACCACGGCTTCGCCCTTCCGGCCGGCGGCATAAGAAAGACAGCCTTTGCCGGTGCGGCGCACCTGCACGACGCGCGTGCCGCCGGAGAGATCGATCGCCGCCGTATTCCAGGCCAGGCTCCACGCCTTCATCCCGCCGGCCAGGGAGTAAACCTCCAGGCCGCGCTCGCTGAGTTCGTGTGCCGCGACCGCGCTCGTTTTGCCGCGCGCACACACGGTGACGATGGGCCGGTCGGCGGCAACCGCGAGCGTGGCGAGCGGTCCCGCTTCGCCTTTCTTGAGCGCCTCATAGGCATCCACGTGCCGGCTGCCCGGAATCGACCATTCCGCGCGCTCGGCGGCCGGGCGGACGTCCACGACTGACAGTTCGCGGCCCTCCTCCAGCCAGCCGCGAAGAGTATCGACGTCGATCTGTTTCATGGCTCTCCTCCGAAATTCGCGGCCGCCTCGGTGCGCTGCTGCCGCGGCTTACGCTCATCCCCGGCGAGTCGCCCCGGCCGGTAGCCGGAGAAGCCGGCGCCTGCCCGCCGGCCGTGGTCTTTCCGGCCGGTGAGACGGCCACGGCGTTTCCCATCGCCATCCACTCGGGCAGACCCTCCTGGAGGCGCCGGGCCTTGAGTCCGTGTTTCTGCAGCAGCTCGACCGCCTCATCGGCGAACACGCAGTACGGCCCCCGGCAATACGCCACCACCTGCTTGCCGCGCGGCAGCTCGTTGAGCCGCGAAGCCAGCTCGGAGATCGGGATCGAACGCGCACCGGGAATATGGCCGGCGTCGAATTCCAGACGCGGCCGCACGTCGAGCAATACGACGGCGTGCGCCTTGAGCTGGCGTCGCAGCTCGGCGGCCGTCACCGGCTCCAGCCCGGAGCGGTCGCTCAAGTAGGTTTCCACCAGCCGCTCGACCTCGGCGTAGCGGCTTTCCGCCAGATCGCGCAGCGCCAGCCAGGCGTGCAGCACCTTGTCGCCCGCCAGCCGGTGGCGGGCATAGGTGCCCTCCCGGCGAACCTCCACGAGCTGGGCGGCGCGCAGGATCTGCAAATGCTGCGATGCATTGGCCACCGACAGCGCCGTCTCCGCCGCCAGTTGCTCGACTGTCCGCTCCCCCTGGGCGAGAAGGTCGAGCAGCTCCAGCCGCCGCGCATTGCCCAGCGCGCGCGTGATGCGGGCGAACTGCTCGTACAGCCGGTCCTTGAAGGCGCGCTTGGCTGCGGGCTGCATGGTCAACTATTCAATTATTATCTTGAATAATTGCGGTGTCAAGTGGAAATGCGCCGCTCGCCGGCCTGCGAGCCGGGCCGGGCGCAGACACGCGGTCCCCTGCGGATCGCGGTTGCCGGTGTGGGGGCGAAGAGAATCTGCCCGCGGGGGCTCCACGCCCGAGCCTCGCGGGCCCAAAGACCGGACGTATGGCCGTCCTTGTGGAAGCTGATTGGCTGATGCCGGCTCAACGAGGTCCGCGAACAGCGGTCGTTGTGATTCCGGCGGTTTGGTCGGTGCTACCTCTACCGGCCACTGACACCTTCCGGGAACGCCGTTCGCCAGGCTCATCGTGATCCCCCGGATCCGGAGATCGCACAGGCAAGCCCGGGCGCCCAGACCGCACTCGCGAGTTTCGCGACTTGATTGGCCGCATGAGCCGCGAGAGAGAATTCGGGCTGCGGAGGACCGCATGTTGCCACGCCCTGTATGCCGGTGCGCTGGCAAGGACGGACGGTTGCGCGGCGGATCTACCTTTCCTAATATAGGTCCCTAAGGAGGTTCCGATGCTTTGCCGGTCGATGCCATCCGACAGCAAACTGCACCCAGCGTGGCTGGGTCCAATCCACAGAGTTTCAACCCTCCTGCTGGTGATTGCGGTTTCCCAGCAGCTAGGTTTCAGCCAGATGGCCCAGATAACCGGGCGCACAACCGACTCCAGCCAGGCGGCGCTGCCTGGAGTAGCCATCACGCTCACCAACGAGCAGACAGGGGTCACGTTCCACACAACGAGTAACGAGGTGGGTTACTACACGTTATCTTTGCTGAGGCCCGGCACATATCGGATCGAACTGACGGCGCCTGGGTTCCGCCGGATGAGCCGCAGTGGAATCAGGCTGGACGTGGAGCAGGTTGCTCAGCTCGACTTCCAGTTGCCGGTCGGTGAAGTGACCGAATCGGTCGAGGTCGTAGCGGCGGCACCGCTGCTGGAAACGTCGCGAGCCACTGTCGGACAGGTGATCGAAAACAAGCGCGTTGTCGATCTCCCGCTGAACGGCCGCAACCCGTTTGAACTGGCCGCGCTCTCGCCGGGCGTGACTCCGGTCACGAACTGGGGCACACCGCAGCTGGGAGGTGGGCGGAACGCCACAAGCGAAGTCCAGCTGGACGGCGTCAGCAATACGGCTCCGGAAAACAACGTGGGAATCAACAGCATCGTTTACACTCCTCAGGTGGACAGTGTGCAGGAGTTCAAGGTGGAACTGAACGCCTTGTCGGCCGAGTATGGCCGCTTCTCGGGGGGTGTGATCAACGTAGTCACGAAATCGGGAACCAACCAGCTCCACGGCTCGGCTTACTGGTTTCTCCGTAACAATGTTCTCGATGCCAACAACTTCTTTGCAAACCGCGCCGGCCGCAAGAGGAGCGGTTTCAAGCGCAACCAGTTCGGCGGGACCGCCGGTGGTCCCATCATCAAGGACCGAACCTTCTGGTTCGCCGGTTTTGAGGGTACACGCGCCCGCACTCAGAGCGTGTTCACGGGCACGGTCCCTGCCGATGCCTGGCGCCAGGGCAACTTCAGCGGGCTTCAGGACGCCGCCGGGAGACCAATCACGATCTACGATCCCACCTCGGTTCGCCAGGAAGGGAATCAGTTCGTTCGATCCCCGTTTCCGAACAACGTGATTCCGCGAGACCGGATCAACAACGTGGCGAATAACGTCATCCGGTATTATCCGCAGCCCAATACAGCGCCGACGAACCCGTACACATACGCGAACAACTACGTAAGAAGCGGCTCGAGTCTCAGCGATAACAACCGGTTCGATTCCCGCGCAGACCATAATTTCAGCTCCAACTGGCGGACGTTTCTGCGGTACTCCACAAGCTGGAGCAGAGGGCGGCCGTTCGTGCCCTGGGATAACGAAGGAGCGCCGGTGGGCGGTCAGGGCAACGGGCGCACACACAGCGTTGCCTTCGATAACGCGTATGTGATCAGCCCGAGTCTTATCGCGAATGTTCGCTACGGATTCGGCAGGAATGGAAGCCGCGGACGCAATATGTCGGACGGCTTCGATATCACGCAGCTCGGATTTCCTGCGAGCTACCACGATCAGGCCGCCCTGAACGGTTTGAACTTCCCACGATTCGACATGGGCGGTACCACGAGCAATCTCGGGGCCAACGACTGGACCAGGATCACGAATATCGTCATGAATCACGTCATCAGCAGCAGCCTCACGAAGCAGATGCGCAGCCACAATCTGAAGTTCGGAGGCGAGTGGCGGAAGCTGTTCGTGAATTTCGAGCAGCACGGGCAGCCGTCCGGCGGATTCAGGTTCAGCCGGGGCTGGACCCAGCGTGAAATTACCACCGCGAACAACTTGCAGGGATTCCCCCTTGCCTCGTTCCTGCTGGGACTAGGCCAGAGCGCCGACATGAGCCACACGATCGCTTCGGCTACGGCCAGCACCTACTGGGCGTTTTATGTGCAGGACGACTGGAGGGTCACGAATCGACTGACGCTGAACCTGGGCTTGCGCTACGACGTCGACATACCGCGCACAGAGCGGTTCAATCGGCTGTCGTACTTTGATCTCGACGCCCGGTCGCCGATCGCCCCGCTCGTTACGGCTTCCCCGCTCTGTCCCTCATGCGCAGATTTGCGTGGTGCGATGCGGTTCGTAACGTCGGACAATCGCCGTCAGACGCCGACGGACACGAACAACTTCGGGCCGCGCTTCGGTCTTTCCTATCAGCTCACCGGCAGTACTGTTGTTCGCGCTGGCTATGGGATTGCCTACATGCCCTCCGTGATGCAGGCTGCCGGGACGACTGGAACGTCCGGCATGCAGGGCTTTACCAGCACAACCAGCGGAAACTTCACCTTCGACAACATGCGGACGATCAACACGAGGCTGGATAATCCGTTCAAGGACGGCTTCCGGCTTCCGCCAGGGCACGCCGGAGCAGATGCGACTGACCTGGGGTTTGGCATCGGCGCTTCGCTGTTCGATAACTACGTCAGCAGCATGATCCAGCAATGGAATCTAAATATTCAGCAGCAGTTGCCGGGCGACATCCTGATTGAGATCGGGTACTTGGGGAACCGCGGCACGCAGTTGCCGGACGGCGACGGCGGCCGCAGCTACAGCCAGTTGCCGCCGTCCTTCATGTCGAGGGGCCCTGCGCTGCTGGACCGCGTGGATAACCCGTTTCTCGGTGTGATTACCGATCCCACCTCTTCGCTCAGCCTGCGGCAGGTGAACCGCAACCAGCTCTTGCGGCCGTTCCCGCAGTATACTGGCGTCGGCTCGTCCCGCAAGCCCGGCGCCGACTCCATCTACCACGGAATGACATTGAGAGCGGAAAAGCGCTTCAGCCAGGGTGTGAGCTTTCTCGTCGCCTACACGGCAAGCAAGCTCATGGACGACGCGTCCTCAACCGTTGGCTGGCTGGGTCCGATCGCTGGGAGCCGCCTCGATAATTACAATCGGCGGCTGGAGTGGTCCGTCTCCTCGATGGACGTTTCCCAGAGATTTGTCACCAGCTGGGTTTACGAACTTCCTTTCGGAAAAGGCAAGCCGCTCGGCTCCCGGGTCTCCGGTATCGGGGACTTTCTGCTTTCGGGCTGGCAGACGAACGGAATCCTGACACTGTCCCGGGGCACACCGATCTTTATTTCCGGTGTTCCGAACAATACCAATATCTTCAGCGGACAGCGCGCCGTGAACAACGGCCGCAGCGCGCACATCTCCGGCGGCACGACGGACAGCCGCATTAACCAGTGGTTCGACACGAGCGTGTTCTCGATACCGGCGCCCTTCACATTTGGAAACGTCGGCCGCACGCTGCCGGACGTCCGAAATCCCGGCGTGAGGAATATCGACTTGTCGTTCTTCAAGAACTATTCGATCCGCGAACGATTCACGGTCCAGTACCGCGTCGAGATGTTCAACGCGCTGAACACGCCACAGTTCCAGGCGCCCAACAACAGCATCACGTCGAGCAACTTCGGGTGATCACGGGAGCGGGTCCGGCCCGGCAGATCCAAATGGCTCTCAAGTTTCTCTGGTAGAAGCGCTGGAGCTGGCGATTTTCGCGTATGCGCTGCGTCGCACCGTAGAGGCAAAACGCTCGCTAGTGCACACGCCTCGGCGTTTTATAAGGCCCTTGTCTGCTGCTCACTGCACTTTCTATGGCAAGCGCCGATGGCTGTCTCGCAGGATCTTGTGAAGTAGTCCAGGCCCGATGGTCTGACTCGAGTGAACCGGGACCACTGTTGCTCGTCCATCTTCATGCCGCGGAAATGATGACTGCCGCGAATCGTGACTGCGAATCCGGCCCGTTCGAGAACTGAGATCAATTGATCACCGGTGAGGCGGGGAGCCCTGCTCATGCAGCGATTGGGATCCGTTGAATGCCCACGAACTCCAGTGATTGAGCCGGCGCACCCTCAACTTCAAGGCAGAGTTCGACGGCTTCACGTATACGCTCCATAAGCTCGTCCAATGAACGCCCTTGTGTATGACACCCGGGAAGTTGCGGAACGGAACCAACGTACATTCCTTCTTCGTCCCGCTCGATTATGACATCGAACTGTCGCATCTATAGCTGATTTTACCTGCGGTCCAGCGTTCGTTGCTGCCCCTTCCGCGGGACGGGCATTCCTGTCGATTGAATCCGAAGCAACGTTGCTTCTCGCGCAAACAGCCCTCGGCTGGTCTCGAACTCCGAGGCAGTTGTGAACTCCTTCGGCGCCGGGTTAAAGGCGGCCCGCCACCAAGACCGAACCGCCGAACCTGCTCTTTGACCCCTGCCATGGCGGCCGGAAGTCACGGAACGAGGATGCTGGTTCTGCGTTTCTCGCGCACGGCCAGGCGCCGAACTCTGGCCTACACTGTCGCGCTGCTGGCATCGCTGGCGATCTGCTACCACCCCGCGCTGGCCCTCCTTTACCGGAACACCGGCTACTGTTACGACGTGTTCTGCTTCTTCTTCTACTACTCGGCGCTGGCCTACTATCTTCGGATCAGGAACCGCGGCCGGCTGCCCACTTGGAAGCAGACAGCCTCCCTGCTCACGCTTCTCGTGCTGGCGCTCGACTCCAAGGAGATGGCCGTGACTCTGCCGGTGATCCTTGCCATCTACGAGTTGTTGTTTTGGCCGCCGGCGCGAGCGCGCGAGCTGCCGCGTTGGCTGTCGCGTGAAGGCAGAACGGCGGTGCTGGGATCGCTTGTGGTTGCGGCGTTCGTGATTGGAAGGGTGTATGCGACGCCGTACGGGCTGGCGCACCAGGGCGCCTATCACCCGGACTTCACCGTGCAAACGTGGGCCGCCAACTGGTGGTTTTGGCTCGCGGCGATGTTGGACGAGCCATCAACCGGCGAAATCCTCGTAGTGCTGCTGACGCTAGTAGTCGCCGTGCTTGCCGGACCCTGGCGCAAGGTGCTGGTTTTCGGGCTGCTGCTCGCAATTGTAGGCGCGCTGCCGGTCTCGTTCATCCCAACGCGCGACCTATCGTCGATTTACGTTGCGCTGCTGGGGCTGGCCGTGGTCGCCGGAACCCTGGCCAGTGCCGCCGCCTCGATCGTTCTTCGCGGCGAGCGACTCGCGGCGGTCCGGCCGTGGCTCGTGCCGGCGATCTGCATGACCATCCTGTTCGCCCGTTACAACAGCGTGAGCCGATTAGAGCGAAGCTGGCAGGATCCGGAGTCGATGCAGATCC
>JACOTZ010000274.1 GCA_016178155.1 Acidobacteriota bacterium | reverse complement strand
GCCGCTGGGCTCGGCCACGATTTTGAGGCGGCTGGCGAGAAACTGTGCGGTGGCGCGGATCTCGTCCTCGGACACAAGGAGGACGCGCTCGACGTTCCGCTGAATGATCGGGAAGGTCAGTTTGCCGGGCGCGGGAGCGCGCAAGCCGTCGGCGATGGTCGCGGGCGGCGGGATCTCGATCCGGAGGCCGGCCTGCAGCGACAGCCAGGTGTCATTGGCCAGCTCGGGCTCGACGCCGAAGACTCGGATGCCGGGCTTCACGTGCTTCGCGCCGGCCGAACAGCCCGAGATCAGCCCACCGCCGCCGATGCAGACGACAAGCGCATCGAGCTCCGGCACTTCCTCGAGCAGCTCGAGCGCCAGCGTCCCCTGACCGGCGATGGTCCACTCGTGGTCGAAGGGCGGCACAAGCGTCGCGCCCGTCTCCGCGGCGATGCGGCGGCCGATGGCCTCGCGGTCCTCCCGCAAGCGGTCGTAGCTCACGATTCGCGCGCCGTAGGCTCTGGTTGCCTCCACTTTCGCCGGGGGCGCGTCGGCGGGCATGACGATGGTCGCGGCAGCGCCGAGCTCGCGTGCGGCGATAGCGACCGCCTGCGCGTGGTTGCCGGATGAATACGCAACGACCCCGCGCGGCAGATCCTCGCGGGCCATCGACAACAGGAAGTTCATCGCGCCCCGGATCTTGAACGCGCCGCCGCGCTGGAAGTTTTCGCACTTGAAATAGCAGCGCGCGCCGGCCTCGGCGTCGAACAGGCGCGACGTCATCACGGGCGTGCGGTGCGCGCGTCCGGCGATGCGCGCGCGCGCCTGCTCGATATCGGCGCCGCTGACCATCAGTATCCTGCCGCCTTGTTACAGACGTTCTCGAGCGGCTCGCCGCTGGAGAAGCGTTGAAAGTTGGAGATGAAGAACTGCATGGCTTCTTCTAGCCAGGTCGCGGTGTGATCGGCGCAATGCGGTGAAAGCAAGATATTCTCGAGGCGCCAGAAAGGATGCCCGGCGGGGAGCGGCTCGGTGTCGAACACGTCGAGCGCGGCGCCGCGGATCCACTGCTCTTCGAGTGCGCGGATGAGCGCGGGCTCGTCGATCACGGGACCGCGGCCCACGTTCATGATCACCGCCGTTGGCTTCATCGCGCGCAGCTCGCGCTCGCCGATGAGGCCGCGTGTTTCCGGCGTCAGGGGCGCCGCGGCGAGCACGTAATCGGACTCGGCCATGAGCTCACCGATCTGGTCACTGCCGTAGCTTTTCGACACTAGCGAATCCATTTGGCAGAGCTGCGGCCGCCGGCGCAGAGCCACGATGCGCATCCCGAAGGCGCGGGCGCGCTCGGCGGCGGCTCGTCCAATCTCGCCATAGCCGACGATCCCGAGCGTGCGGTCATGCAACTCCTCGATGTCGAACTGCTCCCAATGCGCGGCCTGCTGGTTGCGCATCATGCGCCGCAGGTCCTTGGCAAAGAAAAGCATTGAGGCGAGGACAAACTCTGCGAGCGAGCGCCGGAAGACGCCGCGGGAGTTGGTGAGCGGCACCGAGCTGTTCACCAGCTCGGGAAACGTGATGTTCTCGATGCCGGCCGAGAGCGAGTGCACCCAGCGCACCTTGGATGCAAGCGGCCAGACTTCCTGCAACAGCTCGCCCCGGTTCATCCCGTTCAGGATGACGTCAGCCTCGGGCGCCGCTCCCGCCAGCATCTCCATTGAGTTACCGGTCGTGATGATGGTGTCTTCCGGGAGCGTTTCGAGCGCTGCGAGATGCCGCGCGGTGGGGTTGGAAATGACGAGAAGACGAAGAGACATAAAAAGGACGCAGAGTACAAAATCCAGAATACAGAACTGAAGGCCGGGCGCTTGCCGTGCATACCGGGGCCGCGGCGGAAGAACAGCGGTCGTTCATCCAAGGGTCGCGGGAGTCGAGTCAGGAGCCCGCACATATCTCAAGGTCGAGACCTCCCGCCGGACGCCGCAGTACACTGAGGACGTGGCCGGGTACTGTACGTGCGGCGCGAAACTGCCGGAGGATGCACGCTTCTGCCACAAATGTGGCCGGCCGCTATACGAGCTGGTCCCGCCGGAAGCGGAAGAGCAGCCGGTGCAGCGGCCGGTCGAGCCGCAGTCGATCAGCGTGCCGCTGCCCGGCGAGCGGCCGCAGATCAGCTTCCGGAATCCGACGGCCGTACGCGTCGGCCTCTTGACCGCCGCGCTCATGTGCATTCTCTTCCCGTTTGCCGCGGTGATGCCGCTGGGGCCGTTTTTCCAGCTCCTGCTGCTGCTCGGCGGCGGCTTCTGGTCGGTGTGGGTGTATAACCGCCGCAGCCACGTCTTTCTGACCCCGGCGCACGGCATGCGGCTGGGATGGATCGCGGGCCTCTTCGCCTTCGTCATCGCCGTGGTCCTCTTCACGATCTCGATGATCGGTCTCAGCATGGGTCCGGGAGTTGGCGCCCTGCGCGACTTGCTCGCCGAGCAGGGCAATGCCGAGATGCTGGATGAGGCCGTCCGCTTCTTGCAGTCGCCGGCCGGCATCGTAATGGTGCTGTTTGTGAATTTCTTCTTCCTGACCCTGCTGCCGGCGCTCGGAGGAGCGCTCGGCGCGAAAGTACTCGAAAAGGAATGATGCGGACAATCCTGCTTCTCACTGCCGCGCTGCTGCCGGCACTGGCGGCCGAGGTGAAGCGCCCGAAGATCCTCGGGGTGGCCCACCTCGCCGTGCGGGTGAGCGACATCGAGAAGTCGCGCGCCTTCTATAAAGACTTTCTGGGATACGCCGAGCCGTTCTCGCTCAAGAACGCTGACGGCTCCCTCAGCCTGACCTTCATCAAGATCAACGACCACCAGTATGTCGAGCTGTTCCCGGGACTCGCGCCCGAACAGGACCGGCTGCACCACATCTCGATTTACACGGACGACGCGGAAGGCATGCGGAAGTACCTGGCATCGCGCGGCATCAAAGTGCCGGAGCGTGTGCCCAAGGGACGCATCGGCAATTCGAACTTCAATGTAAAAGACCCGGATGGGCACACGCTCGAGATCGTGCAGTACGAGCCCGATGGCTGGTCGATGCGCGAGAAGGGCCGGCACATGGGAGAGTCGCGGATCTCCGAGCGCATCCTGCACGTCGGCATCATCGTGGGGAGCGTGGAGGCCTCGATGCGCTTCTACCGCGACCTTCTCGGCTTCCGCGAGATCTGGCGCGGCAGCCGCAGCGGCACCGAGTTGCAGTGGATCAACATGCAGGTGCCGGACGGCAGCGACTATATCGAGTTCATGCTATACCGCGAGCAGCCCGCGCCGAACGCCCGCGGCTCGCAACATCACATGTGCCTGGTGGTGCCGGACATGGCGGCATCGCTGAAGCGGCTGGAGTCGCGTCCCGACCGGGCCTCCTACACGCGGCCGCTCGAGATCCGCACTGGCACCAATCGCAAGCGCCAGCTCAACATCTTCGATCCGGACGGCACGCGCGTGGAACTGATGGAGCCCCACACGGTGGACGGCAAGCCGGCGCCGTCCTCCACGGCGCCGCCGCCGCGGCCCTGACGCCCGCATTTCCTTATCACCTTCGTCTCCGCCGCGCAAGGTCCCTACCCGCGCGCCGGGCGCCTTCACGCCGGCGGCATTTTCTTCAGCGGCGTACTGAACCTCCTGTAGTCAGTGGTTCTCACGAGACCTTCGTGCTGCGCCCGCCCTTCCGGCCGGATATATAATCGGCGGTGTTAACAAGAGTTCTTCATCATGGAGAACCGAATCGGAAGCGAAGGATGAGATACAAACTACTGTTTGTCTGCTGCCTGCTCCCCGCCATCGCGTGGGCTCAGGAATCGCGTGGCGCTATCCGGGGTCGGGTGACCGACCCGTCCGGCGCCCCTGCTCCGGGAGTACAGATCCAGGCGACCAACGTCAGCACCGGCGTGACCTTGAGCGCGGCGACAAACGAGCAGGGGAACTATGAGGTCCCCTATCTCCTACCCGGAACTTATCGAGTTACCGCCGAATTGTCGGGATTCAAGCAATCGACGCGCGACGGCATCCAGGTCCGGGTGAATGATCGCATTACGCTCGACTTCTCGCTCGAGATCGGCAGCGTCACCGATTCCGTCGTGGTGACGGCTGATGCGCCGCTGATCGATTCGGCCAACGCTTCGGTGGGTGCCGTCGTCGACAGCCGCCGTGTCACGGAACTGCCCATCGCAGGTGGGAACGCCTACCATCTCGTGCGCTTCGTAGCCGGCGTCAGAACGCCGGGCCATGGCCCCGGAAACCCGACCATGGACCTGATTGGCAGTATGGCCGTGAACGGCACCCGCACGGGCAACAGCGAAGCGCTGGTGGACGGAGTTCCGAATATGAGTCAGGGCTCGTCCACCTACATGGTGCCGCCGCAAGACATGGTCGAGGAATTCCGCGTACAGACAACCACGTATGATGCCAGCGCCGGACGCGCCGCCGGCGCCGTTGTCAGTCTCACCACGAAGTCCGGCACCAACACGCTGCACGGAACCGCGTACGGCCTGCACTCCCCTATCCGCGCGGTGCCGTGGTTTCAAAGCCGCTGGCTATATGACCCTACGACCGGACCCATCACCGAGGAAAAACGCAATACTGCGAACCCACCGTGGCGGTATCAGCGTTGGGGTGCGACGTTGAGCGGCCCGGTCGTCCTTCCCCGTCTTTACGACGGACGCAACCGGACATTCTGGAGCGCGGGTTACGAGGGCCTGCAGGTCAGCCGCCAGCAATCGAACACCGCCACCTTTCCCACTTCGGCACAACGGCAGGGCGATTTCTCGCAGTTGCTGCCAGCGCAGATCCAGATCTATGATCCGCTTTCGGGCCAGTTGAATTCCGCCGGACGGACCGTTCGCCAGGCGTTTCCGGAAAACATCATGCCGGCGAGCCGGATCGACCCGATCGCCGCAAGAATCCTCCAGTACTACCCTGAGCCGAACACACCCGGCGACCGCACGGGCAGAAACAACTACGTTCGCGCCCAGGACCAACTCTGGAAGTACCGCTCCTTCGCGACGCGCATCGATCACACCTTCACTGAGCGCTGGCGGGCCTTTATACGGTACGGGCTCAGCGAATTCGACCAGCGCACCCAGAACTTCCCGTCCGAAGCTTTCGGCAACCGCAACAACCCGTCCGGCTCGAGGTGGGCGCTCGATAACGTCTTTACCCTGAGCCCGACGATGCTGCTGAATTTTCGCTATGGCCTGGTGCACCAGAAACCCTATAGCGCTCCGCTCAACCGCGGATTCGATCTGGCGTCGCTTGGTTTCCAGCAAGGCCTGGTCGACATGATCAGGCGGCAAACCGACTATTCGGGCGTGGCTTTCCCGGCCATCACGGTCACCGGCCATACCAGCCTGGGACAGGCGGGCGGCAGCATCGCGTCGAATTACTCTCACACGGTCGGCGGCACACTCACGAAGATTCGCGGCAAGCATTCCGTTCGCGCCGGATCCGAATACCGCCTGTATCGCGATAACGCTTTCGCCTACGGCAACGTTGCGCCCGCTTTTACTTTCGGCAACACCTACACGAAGGGTCCGCTGGATACTTCGGCGGGCGCATCCATCGGGCAGGGGCTCGCTTCCCTGCTGCTCGGCATCCCCACTGCCGGCCATGTGAGTGTTAACGCGAGCCGCGCCGAGCAGTCCCACTTCCTCTCCTACTTCGTCCAGGACGACTGGCGCGTCACCCCCAAGCTCACGCTCAACGCCGGCCTGCGCTGGGAGTACAATTCGCCGCCGACCGAGCGATTTAACCGGACGATTCGAGGCTTCGCCTACGACACGCCGCAACCGTTCGAAGCCCGCGCCCGAGCCAGTTACAGCGCGAGTCCGATCCCGGAGATCCCCGCCGCCAGCTTCGCCGTCAGGGGCGGGCTGACATTCGCGGGAGCGGATCAGGAGCCGAGACAGTTGTGGAACGGCGACTGGAACAACTTGATCCCGCGCTTTGGCCTTGCCTACCAGCTCACGCCCAGGACCGTGCTGCGCAGCGGATACGGCATCTTCTATGTGGCGAGCGGCGCCGATCTCGACAATGTCACGCAGACTGGCTTCAGCCTCGCCACGCCCATCATTCCCACGACCGACAACGGGCTGACCTTCCAGGCCACGCTGGCAAACCCGTTTCCGAGCGGCATCCAGGCGCCCCCGGGGGCCGCTACGGGTATCGCGACGGCGGTCGGAAGGTCGATCAGTTTTTTCAACCCGAACAGGTTGGATGGGTACATGCAGCGCTGGAGCTTGAATATCCAGCGGGAGCTGCCGGCGCGAACCGTGGTCGAGATTGGATACATCGGGAATCGCGGCGCCAAGCTGGACACCACCCAGCAGATCGCCGCGGTGCCGAATGAGTACCTTTCCACGAGTCCCACGCGCGACCAGGCCCGGATCGACTACCTCAACCAGCGCGTGGCCAATCCGTTTTACGGCCTTCCCGAGTTCGACGGCACTGCTCTGGTCGCCAGGACCATCGCTCGATCCCAGCTCTTACGGCCTTATTCCCACTTCACCGGCGTTACATTTGCCGATAACGACGGTTACTCCTGGTATCACGGCATGACCGTGAGTGTGGAAAAGCGCTTTTCCCACGGTCTTTTGTTCCAAACGAACTGGACCTGGTCGAAGTTCATGGAGGCAATCTCCTACCTCAACCCGGCCGATCTCCATCCCTCGGAGACAATCTCGGATCTGGACGCCACCCACCGCTTCGCCTTAAACGTCATTTACGAGTTGCCGATCGGCCGAAAGAGGAACCTGCTCGGCAGCTCGCCGCGTTGGCTCGACGCGCTCGTCGGCGGCTGGCAAGTGCAGGGTTCCTACGAGGGCCAGTCCGGAGCGCCGCTCGCCTTAGGCGATATCATCTTCAATGGCAATCTCGGCGACATTCCTCTGCCCAAGAGCGAGCGAAGGGCCGAGCGGTGGTTCAATACCGATGCCGGTTTTGAACGGCGCACCGCCTTCCAGTTGGGTTCCAACGTGCGCACATTTCCTTTGCGGTTGAGCGGAGTCCGCAGCGACGGGGTCAACAATCTCGACGCTTCGTTCGCGAAGAACTTCCATATCACCGAGCGGGTTGTGGCGCAGTTCCGCCTGGAGGGCATCAACGCCTTAAACCACGTGCAATTCGCTGCTCCCAATCTCAACGTGACCAGCAGCGCCTTCGGCTCCATCACGAACGAGTACGGACATGGCCAGCGCCAGCTCAATTTCGTTCTTAAGCTGCGGTTTTGAAGTATCTCGCCAAGGGACAATTGCCCCAGATCGGGGCTTGCCGCCTTGCGCTACCATCGGGGTCTGATGCTGCGAACTGCCGCTCTCCTGCTCCTGACTTCGGCGATCGCCGCTGCGCAGACCGGCAACAAACCCGAACGGCTGGAATGGTTTCGCGATGCCGGCTTCGGGCTGTTCATCCACTGGAGCGTCGACGGCCCGCTCGGCTCGGTCATCAGCCATTCGCTCGCGGGCGCCGACTTCGACTACCGCGAGCGTTTCTTCAGCCAGCTCCCGGCGCACTTTAACCCCAAGCGCTTCGATGCCGGCGAGCTGGCCTCGCTCGCCAAGCTGGCAGGCATGCGCTACATGGTCTTTACCACCAAACACCACGCCGGCTTCTGCATGTTCCGTACGAAGACCACCGAGTTCAACGTCATGAAAACGCCGTTCGGGCGCGATATCACCGCTGATCTGGTCTATGCCTTCCGCCGCCAGGGCATTGCGCCCGGCTTCTATTTCTCGCCCGACGATTTCCTGTTCCTGCACCGCCACAACATCATCGTCGACCGCAGGCGCCCGGAGGTCGCGCCCGCCAACGTGCCGGCGCTCCTGCGGTATGACCAGGAGCAGATCGGCGAGCTGCTCACCAATTACGGCAAGATCGACCTGATGTTCCTCGATGGCCCGCCCGAGGGGTTGCGCGAGCATGCATGGAAGTTGCAGCCCGACATCGTGGTCACGCGCGGCGCCATCGAGACGCCCGAGCAGTATATTCCCGGCGTTCCCCTCGACCAGCCCTGGGAAGCCTGCATCACCATGGGCAACGAATGGAACTATAAGCCCACAAACGACCATTACAAGACCGGCACCGAACTCATTCAAATGTTGATCGAGACCCGCGCCAAGGGCGGCAATCTGCTTCTGAACGTCGGACCGAAACCCAACGGCGAGCTGGCGATCGAGCAGGAGAATCTGCTGCGCGAGATCGCCTCCTGGATGTTCGTCAACAGTGAAGCCGTCTATGCGGTGCGCCCTTGGGTGATCACCAACGAGGGGAATATCTGGTTCACGAAGAGGAAAGATGGCAGCGCGGTCTACGCATTCCTCACGGGACTGCCGGACTGGAAGCTGGGCGACCGCAAACAGTTCGTTCTGCGGTCAGTGAAGGCGGCGCCCGGCGCCGCAATCAGCGTTCTCGGCCACGACGGCAAGACCCTCGAGTACCTTGCCGACGCCGATGCGACGCCTCGCTTCCGGCAAACGCCGCAGGGACTCGAGCTCAATGTCATGCGCGCGCAGCGCATGTACACCAATCGCAAATGGCCGAATCCCATCGTAGTCAAGTTGACGAACGTACAGCCCGGACTTCGGCCGCCGCGCCTCACCACGGGCACAGCGGCCTGGGACGCAGCCCGGCGTGCCATCGTGCTCCGGGGCGAGCTGCGGGAGATGGGACAGGCGCCGGCCATCGAGATGCATTTCCAATACAGGCCTTTGCGCGGCGTCACCGATCTCTACGAGCGGGCCGAGGCCTGGCGGGACCTGCCGGCTGTGCGGCGCATCGTCCCCGGTGCGGTCACCGCTACGGTCACCGGCGTAACGCCGGGCCGCGCCTACGAATACCGCCTCGTGGCCAAACATCCGCTGGTGACGCTGTACGGCGAGGAGAAGAAGATCGAAGTGCCAGGAACGGCTGTGAAGACACCCAAAGCGAAGTCCGGGGCGTCGCCAAAGCGCTGATCAGATCCCCTCGCCCGCCAGACCCCGCGTATCTTTGCGGATGAAGCCACGCTCCTCGAGGAGTGCGCAGATGTACCTTACTGCTTCCGCATCGTTTGGCGCCAGCCGTCTGGGGTCGACCTCGAGGAAGCGGTCCGCGCCCACCAGGTCGCGCGCGCGCTCCCGGTCATCGGGCGCGCTGAAGGCGCTCGAGCAGATGGTGATCAGCCCGGCCGCGGCCGACATCTTCGCCAGGTCAGGCAGCAGATGGCTCTCCACATCATCGGCGAGCACGTGCACCCAGCAGCCGCGCTCGAACAGCTCGCGCTCGAGCATATAGGCGGCATCGAGGCGCGCGGTCAGCCAGATGGTCACGGGAGAATGGCCGGCGCGGGAGTAGCGCTCCGCCGGGGTCAGACGGCTGCGCTCGAATTCCACACCCAGCAGGCTCTTCTTGCGCGCGCGCGGCTCGCCAGCGCGCTCCAGAATCATGCCCGCGGCTACTGTCAGGTTCGACACCGGATCAATGAGGATGAAACTGCCGGTCGCGCGGTTGCGCCGGTAGGCGTCAAAAAACAGCGGCTTGTGCGTCTCGATCGAGACCGCGCCGATCTCGTTCAGCTCCAGCCACGATGCCTCCAGCCTGGCGAGCGAGTTCACATCCACCTTGTGGTGAATCTTCGCCACCGACCCAAGCGTCTGCTGCGTGCCCTGCTTGATCAGGTAGGGCCGGTCCGGCTCGAGCGGTGCGGCTTGCATCCACACCACCATGGCATCGAGCCGGCGCGAAACGTGCGGCATGGCATCAGGCGAGACGAGCATGTCGCCACGGCTGATGTCGATTTCGTCTTCCAGGCAGAGCGTGACGGACAGCGGCGGGTACGCTTCTTCCAGTTCGCCATCGTAGGTGACGATGGATTTGATACGGCTGGTCCGGCCGGACGGCAACGCCATCACCGAATCGCCCGGCCGCACTGTCCCGGAGGCGATCTGGCCGGCGTAGCCGCGGAAATCGAGCGTGGGCCGGATCACGTATTGCACCGCAACCCGGAAGTCTTCCGGCGCGTTTTCGTCCTCGACCGGAACCGTCTCAAGCAGCGCGAGCAGGCTCCGGCCGTGGTACCAGGGCGTTCGTTCGCTGCTCGTGACCACGTTGTCGCCCTCGAGCGCGCTGATCGGGATGAAGTACAGGTGCGGGATGGCCAGGTCGCGCGCGAACTCGCGGAAATCGGCGCAAATGCCGTCGAACACCTCGCGCGAGTAGTCGACCAGGTCCATCTTGTTGACCGCGACCACCAGGTGCCGGATCCCCAGCAGAGCGGCGATATAGGCGTGCCGCCGCGATTGCGGCAGCACGCCCTTGCGCGCATCCACCAGCACGATCGCGAGCTGCGCGGTGGAGGCGCCCGTCGCCATGTTGCGCGTGTACTGCTCGTGGCCGGGCGTATCGGCGATGATGAACTTGCGCTTCGGCGTCGAAAAATAGCGGTAGGCGACGTCGATCGTGATGCCCTGCTCGCGCTCGGCCCGCAGGCCGTCGGTGATGAGCGAAAAATCGATCGGGCCGGAGGAGCGGTTGAGCTTCGAATTCCTCACCGCCGCAAGCTGGTCCTCGTAGACACCCTTGGAATCGTACAGCAGCCGGCCGATGAGCGTGGATTTGCCGTCGTCGACGCTGCCCGCGGTCGTGAAGCGCAGCAGCTCCTTCGCCTGCTCGCGCGCGAGGAACTCTTCAATCGTGGCCTGCCGGGGAGCTTCCATGACGTCGCAGGCGACCGACGGCCGCATCAGAAGTAGCCCTCGCGCTTCT
>JACOTZ010000273.1 GCA_016178155.1 Acidobacteriota bacterium | reverse complement strand
AGCGGCACACGATCGAATTCCGGATGAACGCAGCGAACGTGTTCAACAACACAAGCTGGTTTGTCGGCGATCAGGGCATCAGCTCGACTCAATTCGGGCGCATCACCAGCACGTTCTATGATCCGCGAGTCATCGATCTCGGCCTCACCTACCGGTTTTGACTGGCCGCCCCCGGCGGGAGGCGGCGGCTGCGCTCGGGCGAACGTCTACTGCGCTGGCTCTGGAATCGTGACCGGCAGCTTGCCTGTGATCGGAATCTCGCCCAACAGGGCTTTGAGGGCTGCGATTTCGGACGTAGGCGCGGTGCTGTACGTGGTCATGAATGCCCCGACGCCCGGGAAGGCGCGCACCAGGTAGGGGCTGCCGAGCGAGATCAGCGTCACGGGCTTGCCGCGGGCGATCAGTGCCCTGAGGAATGACTCGTAGTTGCCGGCGAGCGCCGTTTTGCCGCGGTAGGCGGCGACCGAGACAAATGCGGCCACCACGACCTGTGGGCAGGCTCCAGCGCCTGCCGCGGCCCGATCCAACTCTGCCGCCGAGACCGTGGGATCGAGCAGCGTCACGCGCATCCCGGGCGCGCGACGCGCCGCTTCGGCCATCAGGGCACGGCCCTGCTGCCCGTAGCGGCTTTCGCTGAGAAGAAACAGGCACGCGTTCGCCGGCTGCGCAATCGGGACCGTCTTGGCCGTGTTCTTCACCAGTGTCACGGCCCGGTCCGCCACCTCTTGCGCCAGGGCCGCCGATTCTTCGCTCACGAGCACGTCACTGATTTCCTCGAGATTGACGAGGCGCTTGCGGTGCAGCCCGAGGCGGGCCTTCGCCATCAGCACCTTGAGCGCACTCTGCTCGATCCGCTTGCGCGTCAGAGTGCCGTTCTTGACCGCCGCCAGCACGGCCCGGATCGCTTCCTCGGGATCGGGCGGCATCAGGAGGACGTCCGCGCCGGCTTCGAGAGCGCGCGCGGCCGCCGCGCCGGAGTCGAACTGCTTGCTCAGGCCCTGCATGTCCATGGCGTCGGTGACCACCAGCCCGCCAAACTTCAGTTCGTCGCGCAGCAATCCCGTGAGCACCGCTGCCGAAACTGTCGCCGGGATCTCTTCCTTCTCAATCGCCGGTAGAGCGATGTGAGCGGTCATGATGCTGTCTACGCCCTGCGCGATAGCGGCGCGGAACGGCGCCAGCTCCACTTTTTCGAGGCGCTCCCGTCCGGCGCTGACCGTGGCGAGTCCGAGATGACTGTCCACGGTCGTGTCGCCATGGCCGGGGAAGTGCTTCGCGGTGACGAGCACGCGCGCGGCGGGATCCGAGTGCGCGCCCTCGATGAAGGCGCGCACGTGCGCGGACACAGCCGCGGGGTCTTGGCCGAATGATCGAATATTGATGATTGGATTGTCCGGGTTGTTGTTGACGTCGGCAACAGGCGCGAAAACCCAGTGGACACCCAGCGCGCGTGCCTCGCGCGCCGTCGCCAGCCCGAGCCTGCGCGTGAGCTGCGGGTCGCCCGCGGCGCCGAACGCCATGAGGTGCGGGTACTTGACCGTATTGGCAACCCGCATCGACGCGCCGCGCTCGAAATCGGCTCCCACCAGGAGCGGCACCCGCGCGAGGCGCTGCATGCGATTCAGAAACGCCGCCATCGCGTACGGCTCGGCCTGGCGGACGAAGCCGTTCTGCACGCGATTGATGACGATCAGCCCGCCGACGCGGGTATCCCGGATCAGCTTCGTGTAGTTCCTGAACTCCCGTGAGTGCTTGGGCGGCGCTTCGCCGTAGGAAGTGATCACGACCAGTTGCGCCACCAGTTGGCGGAGGCTCATCTGGCGCATCCATCTTTGCGCGATCTGCCGTTCGATCGCCGCCGCGCTCGGCTTGGATTTAGCTTGGGGAACCCGCTTCTGGACGGGCGTGGGTTTAGGCTTCTGGCTCTTAGGCGACCGGCTCGCCTCGACCAGCGCGATACCGAACGCCCCCACCAGCGCAAGCGCCGCGACGACTCGCCAGAGGATGATCCGGATTTTGCAACCGCCTGCCACGCCGCGACCGCCTCCCCACTGGCCGGCCCACGGGCGCGACCGTCTCCACTTCCAGTTTACGGCGCGGTTGTTATCGGCCGCTATTTTACGGCAGCCTTCTTCTTGGCGGCGGCGCGCGCATTCGGTTTTCGTGGAGAACGCCGCGTGAGCCGGTCGACGGTCCGAACCAGGTGCACGACTTCAGTGTTGTTCTTGGGCACTACGGCATCGGCGCCCGTGTTCTGTTCGGTGAGGCCCAGCGCCTCCACGAAAGCGGAAATGAGGATAATCTTCATCTCGGGAGTTGCTTCCCGGATCTTCGCGATCACCTCAACACCGTTCAGGTTTGGCATGCGGTAGTCGGTAATCACGAGATCGAATTGAGTCTTAGCGAACTCGGCGAGGCCCTGTTCCGGAGTCGACGCAGTGGTAACGCGGTGGCCTGCCTCTTCGAGCAGGGTCCTGCGCACCAGTAAACCCTGCTTGCTGTCGTCAATAAGCAAAATATGTGCCGTGGATGGGGTGGAGCTGCTCTGGGATTTCATTGGGACGAGCCGAAAATAACAGACTGGAAGACAGCACCGCAAGACTCTTGCACTGCCTTGAAAATCCGCCACATCGAGTCCTTGACAACGCACGCGGGATCAATCTCGGAACCAGGGGATTTCGCCTGATTCACGGGTCGCGACCGGGCTCACATCCCACCTGCGGGTGGGGGCAGCAGCGAGCCTATTCGACTTCGCGCGGTGCGGTGTAGCCGGCCTTGGTCAGGATTGAATACTTGATCGGCTTACCCTTCTCGTCGGTGATCTTCAGCGGTTGGTTCGTCGCGGGGTTCACCAGCTCCACCTTGATCTTGCGGTACTTGCCGTCCCGGTTTTGATTGGCGGGGTTGTAGGCGAGCGAGTACTGATGTCGGAGGGCCTGCGAGATCGCTTGGAAGATGCTCGGAAACTCTCCGTAGAAGCGCGGGAAGAACGATTGCCCGCCGGTCTCTTTCGCAAACGTGCGCATCTGATTGTCCGCCTGCAGAAAGTCGAGCCGGGCGATCGGCCCCAGGTAGCCGCGTGCATCATACCACTCCCGCAGCGCCTGCATCAGGCCGATGGCGTAAATCGGCACGGCCGATTCCTGGAGCGACTTGCGCGTTTTATCGAAGGTCAGCTTGCTGAAGGTGTCCATGCCGGACGCGATCAGGACAATCGCCTTGCGGCCCTCGATGTCCTTCATGCGGTCGGCCGTATCGGCAATCGCGTCATACAGGTTCGATTCCGAGAAGGCCGCGATCCGCAGGCGCTGCATCGCCTCGTAGGCCGCGCGTTTATCGGTCGAGAAGTCGGCCAGGATCTCGGGACGCATGTCGTAGGCGACCACGGCGACGTAGTCCTCGGGTTTGAGCGTCTCAAGAAAGCCGTAAGCGGCCGTCAGAGTTTGGTACCAGGCCTCGCTCCAGTATTGCTGGAAAAGATTGCTGAACTCGATAACCAGGGCGACCGTCATGGGCGCCTCGCCGCCCACCGAGAAATTGTTGGCGGTTTGCGGAGTGTTGTCTTCGAGGATGCGGAAGAACTCACGCTTGAGGTTGGGGATCGGACGGCCCTTGTTGTCGAGGACCGCTACTTCGAGATTGACGGTAATGACGTCGCTGCGGAACGTCGGGCCCTGCGGAACCTCTTTATCTTTCTTGCCGAACTTCGAAGGGATCTTCTCCTGCTCGGGCTCGGCGGGAACGTCCTGCTTGCGCGGACGGGCCACCGTCTCGGCCCCCTCGCGATTGGGACCTTGCTGGGCAAAAGAGAAGAGCGCTCCGATCAACAGGGCAAGCGACAGAAATAAAAGGGAAAAACGCTTCATCGGCAGGAGTCCCCCGCTCTCGCAGGATACCAGAATGAAAGACGTGGCGGAAGTGGGCCGGGTTTCCCGGTTTCCCGGGTTTCCCGGGGACGGCCGCGAGCCCGCATGTCTCTGCCGGCCCGGACCGCGGATGCAGGCGGCGCTGGCAGAACGATCCGCGGCGCACGCCTCGGCCAGTCGATGCGGACCTTCCGCAACCCGCGGCCGGCCAGCCTACTTCCTCGAGCGTGGGCGAGTGGTGGGAGGCGCGCACGGTGGCAAATGCCACGTTTTCAGCGGAGCGTTTCTGAGCCACGAACCTCAGCCAGTGGTCCGGGCGCGCGGCTTGGAAGCGCTCATGCTGCAGGCGCGACCGTAAGCAGTCGCCAAACCAGGCGGGACACCCGCTAGTGCACCCAGCGGTCTTTGTCCTGTTTCTTGCGCAGATAGACTTCGAACTTGCGGCGCGCGCGCTGCACCTTCCACTCGCGGTAACGCCGCTCGATCGGACCCCAGAGGTCGATGCGGACGCCGCGGCTGGTCTTCAAATAGACGTAGCCGAAGATCATGCCCCCGAGATGCGCGACGTGGCTCACGCCGCCGCCGCTCGCTCCGAATGAACTCAGGAAAGCAATGGCGCCCAGGATCATCACGAAGTACTTGGCCTTGATCGGAAACAGAAAGCTGAACAGGACCTGCGTGTCCGGGTAGAGCATGCCGAAGGCGAGCAGCAGCCCGTAAATGGCCCCCGAGGCGCCGATGGTGCGCGTGTGCAGGTCGCCGAACAGCAGGTTTGCGACCACGACGCAAATGCCCGCGCCGACGCCGCACAGGAAGTAGAAGTTCAAAAACCGGCGCGTTCCCCAAGTGCGTTCGAGATCGGCTCCGAACATCCAGAGGGTCAGCATGTTGAAAAGAATGTGGCTGAACCCGAACGGATCGTGCAGGAACATGTAGGTCGCGAGTTGCCAGACCGCGAAGCGGCCGAGCACGTCGGCGGGGACCAGCCCGAACGAGTGAAACAAGGGATAGTACCCGGTCAGAACACTGATGTAATAAAGGACAAAAAGCCCGATATTACTGATCAGCAGCCACTTGACGCCGACGGGAAAGAAACGCGAAGAAGAGTAGCCGGGATAAAACCGGGTGCCTCGGGGCATGAAACGCGCGCCACCGCCTGCTTCAGGATAGCAGACGGGACCAACTGGCAATTTTTACGACCACACCGTGCTAACCGGGGGTGACCGGCGGTGCGCCATCCGCAGTATCGCGCTCGGCCGCCGTCCCAGGTGCTGTTCGAGCAGCGCGTGCCCAAAACTCAGGCCCGGCGCCATCACGGTGCAGGCAACGCGTAGAGCAGAGTTACAGCTGACGGGTGTCCCCCCGATGTTTCATCAACCGCTCCTTTACGATTTCCGGCTCAGCATGGACACTTGCGAGCCGCGCGTGTTCGCAAGCGGCATGCGGGAGGGCACACGAGCTTCCGGCAGGCCAAACTGAGAATTTCTCTCTTCAATTGCACGCAAGCTGCAGTCGCTAGGCCGAGCAGGAAGTGCGCCATCGCGGTGAAAACGCATGCTGACCGCGCTCATCCCAAACGCTGAACGCTGGCCGCTGATCGCTTCGCTCCCGTGCTCAAGATTTCAAGGTTGCCCCGTCCAGCGGCTTGACGCGCCAGGCTCGCCACGGCCCTTCAGATATGCCGCGATGATGTGGGTCGCGATCCCAATGGCCAGCCAGACCTGCCAATGCGAGAAAAGGCCCGTCGAGAGGAAGAACGCGCCGACCCATTTGAGGTCCGCCCCGAGCCGCCACAGCGCCAGGGCGTACGCTCCCAGAGCAACCGGCGTCAGCAGGTACCCGATCACGGGGGCATGCTCCTGGGAAGTCTCCGCGACTCTTTTCAGTGCGGGATTGATCGCCGACTCCAGTTCAACTAACATGCCGCCCCCGAACACGGTTAGATGCTCAGCCTCTCCTCCCGGTTGCCCTTAACGGAGAAAAGCTCTCCGGCTCGCGGCGTCCCCAACTCCTTATCGGTCCGCTCGCACCCGGCTGTGGCAATTTCGATGGCCTTGAATTCGCCTATGGCCGGGGGCGCCAGCCAGGGTATGGCCCGCGTCCACAGCCGAGCGCCGGTGCTTGCAGAGGCGATCGCACTTGAGCGCACGTGGAGCTGCATTACCACTTCGCGAATGACATGCACTCGCTCCGGACGGCGATCGCCGCGTGTGAGTTCGGCCGTAGCCGAGGTTCGTCACCACCACTCCCTGACGGTCGTGGCTCAGAACGCTTCCGCTGATTTGACGGCACTTACTGAGCCGCGCGCGTCAGCAATCGGTTCGAAATCCTGTCGGTGACGAACTTCGGGTAGGGCGTTTCGCCGGCGATGTGCCGGTAAAGACAGCGGCTACCGGTCAGATGGGCCGGGCATCACTCCCGGGGAAGCTACTGCGGCGTGCGTACCGTCCAAGCCCGAAAGAAAGGATATGCATGGCCGCCCCCAGCGCGATCCACACCTGCCAGTGGGAAAAGATTCCCCGGCGGATGGCAAACTCGCCGGTGAGGTTCAGATCCGATCCGAGACGCCAGCATCCGAGAACGTAGGCGGCGACCGAGGCGGGCACCAGCAGAGTGGACAGCGCGAGCGCCAGCTTCTGGCTGCTGACCGGCGACAGTACCAGAGGCATCCTGCTCTTAAGACGGATCTTCACTACCATGGCGGTTCTGACGAAATTGTGCTCTGACACGAGCGCCCGCAACGGGGCGCCGCGCTCGCCGGAGATCCCAGTTTAGCAGTGTCTGCGGTACAGTGTATCCAGAATCTTTATCCTGTCTGTTCAGCGCGCGGCGCGGGTCCGGACGATGTGAGCCGCATTCCCGCAATGCGCACATGTTTATGAGAAAGCGAGAGGAATCATGATGCGAAAAATCAAGACGGCGGTGATTGGCGCGGGCTTCATGGGCAAGGTCCACACGGAGGCGATTCGCCGGCTCGGCAACGTTGAGGTCGTAGCCGTCGCTGCCAAGACCGCGGAAGAGGCCAAAGGCTTCGGAGACCTGATCGGCGTCGACCGCACGACGGGGGAGTATAGCGACCTGCTGCGGGATCCTGAGATTCAGGCCGTGCATATCTGTACGCCCAACGTGACCCATTGCGCCATCGCGAAGGCGGCGGTACAGGTGGGTAAAGCGGTCTTGTGCGAGAAGCCGCTCACCATGACGGCCGCCGAGGCGCGCGAGCTCGCCGCCCTCGCCGAAAGCCGGAGTGTCGCCAATTGCGTGAATCATAACCTGCGCTGTTACCCGGTGCTGCAGCACATCCGGCAGATGATCGCCGCCGGTGAGCTCGGCGAGATCCTGGTCGTGCAGGGCACCTATTCGCAGGACTGGCTGCTCTACGACACCGACTGGAACTGGCGCGTGCTCGCGGAGGAGAACGGCAGGCTGCGTGCCATGGGCGACATCGGCTCGCACTGGATGGATATGATCATGCACCTGACGGGGTTGCGCATCACGGCCCTGTGCGCCGATCTGCAGACCGTCCATAAGGTCCGCAAAAGCCCGAAGCACGCGGTCGAGACTTTCACCGGCAAAACGCTGCACCCCGAGGACTACGAGGAAGTGCCTATCACCACCGAGGATTACGGCGCCGTGCTGCTGCACCTTGGCGAGCGCACCCGCGGAGCATTTACCGTCAGCCAGGTATCGGCGGGGTGCAAGAACCGGTTCCAGGTCGAGATCTATGGAACCAGGGGCGGAGTCATGTGGAACCAGGAGCGGCCCGACGAGTTGTGGGTGGGCAGCCGCAACTCTCCGAACCAGCTCATCTTGAAAGACCCATCGCTGCTGAAGCCGAATGCCGCCACCTACGCCGACCTCCCCGGAGGCCACGGCGAGGGCTACGATGACACGCACAAGCAGATGTTCCGCCGGTTCTACCGCAAGGTAGCGGACGCATCCGCGCCCGTCGAATACCCGACTTTCGCCGACGGCTTGCGCATCATGGAACTGCTCGAGAAGGTGGTCGAGAGCGCCGGCCGCCGCGGCTGGGTAGAGGTAGGCGGCGCAGCCGGCGCGGGAGCATAGTTCAGCGCTCTCTTTCCACTCGCGCCGGCCGCCTCATCTTCGCGCCCGCTGCTTCCCGGCACTTGCGCCCGGCCCGCGACCCGCCGTGCTGAGAGCCGTTGATGCCTGCCCGGTGTGACTTTCCGGCCCGCTCGCGGCGGCGCGCGCCCGGGCCCTTGCGAATGCGTAGAATGCCTCCATGGCTACCTTCGGCATGATCGAATACGAGCAGGCGAACGCGGATGTGCGGGCCATCTACGACGACATTATGGCGACGCGCCAGGTTGATTCCGTCAACAATTTCTGGAAGGCGATCGCGCACGACCTGGTGGCGCTCCGGCGCACCTGGGAGAGCGTCAAGCAGATCATGGCGCCAGGCGCTCTCGACGCGCTGACAAAGGAGATGGTCTATCTCGCGGTGAGCGCAACCAACCAGTGCGGCTACTGCATCGCCTCGCATACCGCGGCGGCGCGCAAGGCCGGGATGACCGACGCAATGTTTGCCGAGCTGATGGCGGTGGTCGGGATGGCGAACGAGTCGAACCGGCTGGCGAGCGGGTACCAGGTCGAGATCGATGAGCGGTTTCGGACAACATGACGCAAACCGCGCGATTCCGGCGTCTTCGCCGAAATCGCGGGAGACCACGGCAGGCGCCCTCCAATCACGTGAGACACCGGACCCCCGCGATCGCGCAACCCGGCGGCCCAGGAGTTGCAAGGAAGCGCTGCCACAGCCCGCGCACTCCCGTGTCATAAAGTCGAGCTATGCAGGAAGTGTTGCGCCGGCTGGCAGCGCAATCGCTGGTGCTTGACCTCGGTTGCGGGTCGGGCAGCTTCAAGGCGCCGCCGTCACGGCGTGTGGTCCGGGCCGATAGCGAGCGGCCCGCCGCCGTTCCCGAAAATTTCGTCCTTTGCAGCGCGGCCGCGCTGCCGTTCCGCGATAGCGCGTTCGCGCTGGTGGTGTCGAATCACAGCCTCGAGCACTTCGAGCAGCTTGAGCGCGCGCTCGCGGAGATGGGACGCGTGACCCGGCGGGATGGCGCCATCTACATCGCGGTGCCGGATGCCTCGACCTTTACGGACCGGCTCTACCGTTGGCTGGCGCGGGGAGGGGGCCACGTGAATGCGTTCACTTCGCCGCGCGACGTCATCGACGCGGTCGAACCTGCAACCGGCCTGCCGCACCGGGCCACGCGCGTGCTGTATACGTCGCTCTCGTTCCTGAACCGGCACAACCGGCGGTCACGCGCTCCCCGGAAGCTGTGGCTGCTCGCAGGCGGCGCCGAGCCGGTGTTGCGCTGGCTCACCTACCTCCTGCGCAGACTGGACCGCCGGCTCGGCACGCGGACCGCGCTGTACGGCTGGGTGCTGTGGTTCGGAAATGTCGGAAACGTGAACACACGCGCCTGGACCAACGTGTGCATCCGATGCGGTTCGGGAGCGCCGTCGGACTGGCTGCGCGCCTCGGCCTGCGTCAAACGCGGCTGGATACGAGACTATCGATGCCCCCGCTGCGGCGCCCGCAACCTCTTCACTGACGACGTCTGAGGCCCCCCCGAACACTAACCGAGGTTCGTCACCACCACTCCCTGACGGTCGTGGCTCAGAACGCTTCTGCTGATTTGACGGCACTTACTGAGCCGCGCGCGTCAGCAAGCGGTTCGAAATCCTGTCGCTGACGAAACCTCGGCTAAAGCGATGTGAAATCCCCACTGTCACAAAGGTCGCGCCTTCCAGAACGAATAGAACGCTCCAATCCAGGCGAGACTGGAGGCGCGACCATTGCCCGGGTTTTGTCGCATAGAACCCATGCCGCCCCAATCGGCTTTCCGCCGAAACGCCGTGATGGGTTGTGGAAGCCCGTATTTCCAGCCACGCTCGAGGGGCCTACTCGAACAGCAATTCGGCGCCTCACCGCACCGCGACCGTGACTCCCACCTGGCTCGATCTGCCGCCGATCGTCACCACCACCGGCTGCGGCCCGCTCGCGACCGTCGCGGGCACCAGCGCATTCACCTGAAGTACACCAGCGACGAGCCCCGGCGCTGTACCCGCATACAGCACGTCCGCCGGCTGCCCGCCGATCGTGACCGATACCGCTGCGCGGGGCCGTGAGAGGGAGCTGGTCACGCGACCGTCGCCCTGCGGCGGCTCGATTACGCCTTCTCCCGAGCCATAGAGGAGTACAATGCCGCCGCGGCTCGCCGGGTTCGCGGCGGTGTTTACGGTGTAGTCCTGGTTTAAAATCGCCCCCGGCCCGCGGCCGGTCGCGTCGACCGAAAACAGTCCCGGCGCCGTCTCCACCACCGGAACCGTGAGCGCGGGCGAGCGCAATCCCACCTGCTCCACCACTACCTGCGTCGAGCCTTTACCCGCCACCGCATAAGGTACGATCACGCTCGTCTGCGTCCGTGAAGCGTAGACGACGGGCGCGGCGACGCCGTCAAACAGTACGCGTGTGTCCCCAACCCGGTCCGCGAACACTCCCGCCGTGAGAACATATCCCGCAAGCGCATCCGGCCCGATGTTCTCGCCATAGAGCGTCACGATCAGCCCCGGCGACACGCCCCCGCCCGCATAGCTCGCCGCATGCACGATCGAGCTCACGGTCACGCGCCGCTCCACCGGCCTCTCGCCCAGCTTCACCACGAAAGCGTCGCCCTGCGGGAAGAAGCCGATCGAATTCCCGCCATAATTGCGCTGGTGAACGCCTTCCGTTGTCGGCAGGTTGCCCGATGTCGTGCTGCCGGCCGCGTAGATGTTGCCGGCGGGATCCACCGCGATCCCCAGGCCAATGTCGTCGCCGTTGCCGCCGAACAGCGTCGACATCAGCAGCGCCGAGCCGGCTGCATTGAGCTTCGCGACGAAGGCATCCCCGGTCGCAAAATGGAGCTGCCCGCCCTGCCCCGCCAGTGTCCTTTGCACCGCATCCGGCGTCAGCGGGAAGTCGGACGAGAACGTGTTGCCGGTGACGTAGACATTGCCGTCGCGGTCCACCGCAACCGCCGTGCAGCGGTCGTCCTGTGTGCCGCCCAACAGTGTCGACCACGTGCGCGCGCCCGCTGGCGTGAATTTCGCCACGAAGCAGTCGCCCGCCGACCAGAAGATCTCGCCACCTGCCCCGCGGTACGCGGTTTGAAACGCCGATGAGGTGGTCGCGAACGTGTCCGACAGCGTGCTGCCGGTTACGATGATGTTGCCTGCCCCATCCACCGCTACTCCAAACCCGACATCGTCGCGCCGCCCGCCTAAATACGTCGAAAACACCAGGTCCGAGGCCGCCGCGTTCAGCTTGAGCAGGAATGCGTCGCCGGTGCGGAAGTTGTTCTGACCGCCCCAGCCGCCGATCGCTTCCTGCAACCCGGTCCGCAGCGGAAAATTCGGCGACGTGGTGAACCCCGTGACCACGGCATTGCCCGCGGGGTCCACCGCGATTCCCAGTCCGGCTTCGTCATACGAGCCGCCGGCGAGCGTGCTGTAGACGAGCGCCGTTCCCAGCGGATTCACTTTCGTGATAAACACGTCGCCCGTCTGCAAAAGTTCCGGTTCGGCTGATCCCGAGTGCACGGTGTGCCAGGCTCCGAATGAGGTTGGGAAATTCGTCGACTTGGTTGATCCCGTGACGTAGGCGTTTCCGCTCGCGTCCACCGCGATCGCCAGCACGTTGTCCAGCCCGTCGCCACCCAGGTACGTGGAATACAGCAGCGCCGTACCCGTGGTGTTCAGCTTCGCCACGAACCCGTCGCCGGCCGTCATGGCGTCGCCCGGAGTGCCCGTCCCGCCGTAGGCGCGGCGGAATGCGTCCTCGCTGACCGGGAAGTCCGGTGAGCGCGTGACGCCGCCCACGTACACGTTGCCCGACGCATCCACCGCCACGCCCGTGCCGAAGTCGATCACGCGGCCGCCCAGATACGCTGACCACACTGTCCCGCCTGCCGCGTTCAGCTTGATGACGAACACGTCGCCCGATCCCGGCGACTTCGCAAACGTGCCGGGCGCGGAGAGAAAATCGACCGACGTGCTGATTCCGGTCACGTAGGCATTGCCCGATTCGTCCACCGCGATCCGGCCGGGCGCCTCGTTGCCGTAGCGTCCTATGTAGGTCGCGTACAGGACGGGGTCGATAACCAGCGGGCGCTGGCGATCGTATTCCCCGAGCGCGAATCCCACCCTGCCGTCCGCGCGCAGCTCGTAGCGCGACTCGACCGCCGTCCGCGCGCCGCCGTTCTCCTGATACACCTCCGGGCGGTTCCAGCGCAGCTCGCCCGCGGGCGTCTTCATCACCAGCTCCCCCGCCGGGCCGATCTCCAACCGCTCCGCGCCTTCCACGCCGATCCGGATCTGCCCCGGATCCGCGCCCGGCGCCACCACGAAATCGTTCTCGAGTTTTGCCTGCGTACCGTAATACTCCAGGTCGATGCCGGCATAGACCGCCGAATACTTCACGCGACGGAATGATGGGATGTTCGTGTGCCATTTCCCGGGGTGGTTGCCGAGAAAGTAGCTGGTGCGCGCCGGCGACATCTCGATCCCGGTCCCGCTGGCGGCCGGCTGCGCGCCCTCGAGCCTCAGCCGCAGGACGCTCACGCTCTGCTCGCCCGGACGCCCGAGGGCTACCAGCGATTCCGATGCGGAAAGCAGCGCCACGTACCCCGCGCCGCGCGCGACGAAATCGTAGCGCGCATCCGCCTGGCCCGCATTCGCCTCGAACGCGAGCGCGACCCGCCCCACCGCGGAGCTTCCGCGCTCTTCGACCTGGACGCATCCTGACGCGAGCAGTGCACCGAGCACCGCCAAGAACCCCAACGCGCGATGAGCTGAACTCAGTGGCATAGTCGAGCAGTCATCATATCCCACGCGCCGCCCTGATTCATCCCCGCCCGCGAGAGCAAAACATATGGCCGTCCACGGGCCTGCCGGGCTTTGGTTTGCCGGCGCGCCAGCATGGAACCTTCATCGCTCGGACCCGCTTGCTGCTGGGCCTCCAGCGCAGCGTCATTAGCCTCCAGCGCAGCGTCATTAAAGGATACTCCGCCGGAGACCTTTCGTGATGTATGCTATCTCTGCTGCATCCGTCTTCGGTACCGCAGCCCCCGGGGTCTTCCTCCGAACCCAGGGACCTGCCAGGTCACGGATGCAGCTCTCCTGTCGGCGAGAGACGGCGCACGCGCGGTCCAGAAAGGCGCGAAGCGCGCCGCCCGCAGGTGCGTTGAATCGTAGGGACTGCGACCGACCGACGCCTGGCGCGAACGCAGCAGACCGGCGCCGAAACATGCAGCACCGCGGATAGGCCCACGGTACTGGAGCGCCTAGAACCTGCCGCGACGGGGCGCGCCTGACGAATACTTGCCCGGGGCCTGAGCGTCAGCCCGCTTGTGCTGCGAGCGGGTAAGTCGGAGGTACGAGGGCCCCCCTACCACTCGATTCTTTCCCAGCGGAGGCTCCTGGACGCCAAGGCGCCTGCGGCACGACGGGGCGCATGCGCGAGGCCACGGTGGAAACTGAAGCGGTGCGCTCGGGCCGCCGCAACTACCGCGCCGCCGCCTGCTTGCCGGCCGCAGCCTTCAGCGCGGGAGTAATTGTCCAGCGGAGCACGCGATGCCCTTCCAGGTCCACCTCCTTCTCCGCCTTCCAGTCGCCCATCTCGAACTGGTGGGAGACCACGCGCGTGCCCGGCTTGAGGTCGCGCCACAGCCTGGGGCGCAGCTTCATGTTGACGGTGGTGAGCAGATAGAGCGTGACCACGTTGGCCTCACTGATATCGGTGGTGAACAGGTCAGCCTCGCGGAACTGCACGAGATGGGAAACTCCCGCCTTGTCTGCGTTTTCCCGCGCTTCCTTGATCCGCTCCGGGTTGATGTCAATACCCACGCCTCTGACGCCGTACTTCTGCGCCGCTGTGATCACAATGCGGCCATCGCCGCAGCCGAGGTCGTAGACGACGTCCCCTTTCTTCACGTCGGCCATTTTCAACATCTCGAGCACAACGTTCTCCGGCGTCGGCACGTAGGGCACATCGGGGCTTCGGGCCGGCTGGGCCTCCTGGAACGCCGCCGCGCCAGCGGCCAACACGCAAATCAATCCCCCACTCACAATGGAAAGTCGCATTCGGGAACCTCTCGTGACAAGCTAGCAAATTCCTATAGACTCCGCAGGCTGCTTGCAACTGGCGACTAACGGTGAGCCGCCGGGCCTGTATCATACACCAACATGCGGTGCGCCCGATCAGCCATCCCGCGAGCAGGCCGACGCCCGCACCGAACAGCCCGGCCAGCGCGGCGATCCCTCCGCTCAAGTCCGAGCCCCGGGCCAACGCCGCGCCCGCGATCGCCCCGGCGCCGACGCCCGCGCCAATCGCGAGATCGCGAAGGCTCGCCCCGTGGGCACCAGCTTGTAGGCCCCGGATCGACTCTCTCGGAATCATGCCGCCTCCGGAGTGGACCAGCCCTTCGGACGTATAAGCGCTCCAGCCGGCCCGTCGTCTTGCGCCCGGCCAAGGCGTGAACTTCCAGCCGGTCCCCGGGTGCGAGGTTGCCTCGCAGCGCCCGCCACCGAATGGGCGCCTGTTCGGCCGCAGACTGCAACACCAGCGTCAGCGCCACGACGACACTGACCGGCGTTCTCGCCCGAAGCATTTGACCTCCAGCGCTTAGACGCGCGAAGCTGCAGCAGTTAGGGACTGTCAGGAAATAACCATGTCACTTCGTGACGCAGCTTGACCGAGATTGGGTCGAGTGATGGGGATTGCGCCCCATCACCCTCCCACACCACCGGACGTGCGGTTTTCCGCATCCGGCGGTTGAAACAAGCGCT
>JACOTZ010000145.1 GCA_016178155.1 Acidobacteriota bacterium | reverse complement strand
GGCTGCCCCGCTACGGACAAGTTAAGACGAACATGTTGGTGTCCAGTGGCGCGCGGCCCGTTACGCAGCGAGCTTCAGGGTGCGCAGCGTTTTGAGCATCTCCTGTCGAAGGTTGTCGTAGTGGACGTCGAGCGTGGCCACCCTCGCGGGAGGATGGCCTCGTCGGGGGCGATGCACGCCAGCGAGGACCGGCTTGAGAACGTTCTCCCGCAAGATCAGCAGGCCAGCCAAGACGCGCACGCCAGCGGGATTGACCCGGTATCGTCGGGTCCGATCCACGCGGTCGACGGTCTGCTTGCCCCGCAGTTTCCGCAGATCGTACGCGGCACGCCGGGGCGTGTAGTCGACCGTGGCGGGACCGTTCTGGTCATGGACGCGCTGGGCCAAGTCGGCGGCGGTAAAGCCTCCCGGTTGCGGGGCGAGCGCCACCACGGCCTGAGCCACCAGGCGCATCCGCGGCTTCTGCAGGTCAACACCAGCCAGACGCTGCGTGCCACGGAGCGTGGGCGCGGGCAACTCGTCGAGCGCCCCGGTGTCCAGATAACTGAGGTGAGCCGCTTGCACCACGGCCAGGAACTCCACGGCCATCCGTTCCAGCTGCTCCAGCATCTGCGGCAACCGTTCCACGCGCCTGCCGCACCGCAGTTCCTCGACGTGGTTCGCCATGACCTCGATCCGGAGCAGTCGTCGACTCTTGTCATAGATCTTCAGGGTGAGTTTGCCGAAGACGAGCTTGAACACGGTCAGGTCGTACTCGGGGTGCTCGATCACCAGCTCGACCCGCGCCCCGGTGCGCCGGTCCCGATGCGGGCGCTTGTGGCGGCCAAAGATCGTCCGGAGCGTGCGCACATCCAAGAGCCCGCGCGTCCGCTCGATGAGTCCCTGATAGACGGCGTCCATGTCGCGCCCGCTGTGGAACAGCAGGTTCCGGCTGTATTCGAGCTGGTAGCAGGAATACTGGTAGCGGAACCGGGACCGCTCCTGGGCCTCGCGGTCCAGCGCAAAGACGAGGCACGCCGAGTAGACCCAGCGGTCCACGACGGCGGCCAACGTGCCCAGGCCGCTCGGCGCGCGCAGGTGCCGCCCGAGTTGGTCCAGCGCGTCAAAGTCGCTCAGCCCGACAAAACAGTTGCCCTCTTTGACCCACGAGATGGCTTGCCGGCGGGCTTGGCGCTCGACCCATTCGTGGCCGTTGAGACTCACCTGGATCCCGAAGGGTGGATGGCCACTCATCTTGATGGTGAAATGGCCCCAGTCCTTGTCGACAATGTGAAAGTGGTAGTGCTGCACCCAGGGCCAGGGCTCGCTCCGCCGCAGGACCAGTTTGCCGCGGCGGTTCATCCGTCCTTTCCACACCAGGCCGGGGGCGCGCGCGACGAGGATGGCGAACACGCCTTGGAAGGCGGGGTCCTTGGGCAGGAGTTTTTCCGCCCGCGCGTGTTTGGTCTTGTCGCCGAGGGGGCATCGAATGATCGGAATCGCGTGCTTCTTGGCGAAGGCAAAGATGCGACGACTCACGTCCCCTGCCATCTGCTCGAGCCGCTTCGGATCCAGCGGCGTCCCCGGATACAGCTCGTTCCACCAGGTGAGAAAGCCCCCGCTGGTTTGGCCGAGGCAGAAGTCCGCTGCGTCATCCGTTGTGCTCCGCCGGAGCACCTCTTGTTCCCAGCGCAGTCTGGGAAAAAGCGTGCGTTGCTCCTCGTTCAAATACTCCCGGTATTCTCGCTCGTCGCGCCTTGCCGGCCGGGTGCCTCGGCGCCCTCGGTGCCTCGCCGTAATTAGGCGACGGACCACTTAGCCCTCAGCTCTCACCCAGATGGTTCTCGCGGTGAGGACCCGGTGGTCGAGTCCCGCCGCGCGATCCAGTTTTGCCAGCAGCTCCGGCAGATCGACTGTCACATGCCACTCATCGGCGCGGCCGCCGAGGCGCTGGAACACGTCGACCCACTCGTCCCACCACGGCGCGACGCCGTGCGCAATCGGTTCGACGACGAGGAGCGAGTGGTCCGAGGCGACCGCTCTCGTGAGCCCGGTGAGCGCGAGCGATCGGCGTTCCGCGGGCAGCTCGTTAACGGCAAACGCGGCCACGATGGCCGCTCCAAGCGTCGGCCGCGCTCCGACGAGCTCCCCTCGCCTCGCCCGGCCCTGCACGCCGAGCATCCGGTAGGTCCAGGCCGTCTCGGCGACCGCCCACGGATGCCGATCGATTCCCGTGACGGTCGCCCGAGGCGTGGAGGCCAGCGCCCACGCCGCACCCGCCACACCGGTCCCACAGCCAAGATCCATGAGCCGGGGCACCCGCAGGACGCCGAGCGCCCGCACGATCTCACGAACGAGCAGAAAATGCAGCGGACCGTAGAACAGCGCAAAGGCCGCGCGCTTGCCCCGCGTGTCGAGCGCCGACGCCAGCCGCGCGCGGCGCTCGACGTATCGCCCCGACAGCGCCCGCAGCGCCCGAACCACCTCGCTGAACGTCAGGCCGGTCAGGTGCCTGGCCTCGAGCGCGTCCAGCCAACGACCCAGCACCGCGCCGTGCACACCTGTAACGTTACATCGGACGCCACTCGTCGCGGGCACGGTGCACCGGACGGCTCTTCGGCTGCTATACTTTCACGCTCATGAGGCCTTGGATCGCCCTCGCGTGTGCGTCGGTCATCGCCGCGTCCGGGTTGGCGGCACGTGGTCAGCAAAGCCCTCGAGGCGCTCACGGACCCACGGCCCCGTTCGACGTCATGGAAAAGACGATCGAGGAGCTGCAGGCGGCGATGTCCGCCGGCCGGGTCACCTCGCGTCAGCTCGTCGAAGCGTACCTTGCGCGCATCGACGCGTACGACCACCGCGGACCGGACATCAGCGCGTTCATCACGCTGAATCCTCGCGCGCTCGAGAGCGCCGACAGCCTCGATCGTGAGCGGGCGTCCCGTGGACCGCGCGGGCCGCTCCACGGCATCCCCATCGTCCTGAAAGACAACTTCGACACCTCCGACATGCCGACCACCGGGGGATCGATCGCGCTCGCGAGCCACATCCCACCGGACGACGCGTTCCAGGTGAAGAAGTTGAGGGACGTGGGGGCGATCATCGTGGGAAAAACGAACCTGCACGAGCTGGCGTCCGGGTACACCAGCATCAGCTCACTCGGGGCCCAAACCCGAAACCCCTACGATCCCCGCCGCAATCCCGGCGGATCGAGCGGCGGAACGGGCGCCGCCGTGGCGGCGAACTTCGCCGTGTTCGGGATGGGCAGCGACACGTGCGGATCGATCCGCGTCCCCTCGTCGCACAACAGCCTCGTCGGGCTGCGCGGCACCGAGGGCCTCTCCAGCCGCGATGGCATCATTCCGCTCTCGCACACACAAGACATCGGAGGACCCCTCGCGCGGACCGTCGCGGATCTCGCGATCGCCCTCGACGCCACCGTGGGACCCGATCCCGCCGATCCGACCACCCAAGCCCGCAAGGGCCATATCCCGAAAAGCTACCGTGAGCTGCTCAAGGCCGACGCGCTCAAGGGCGCTCGAATCGGCGTGCTCACCGAGCTCTTCGGCGACGTCGCAGACGATGCCGAGGTGGCTGGGATTGTCAGGAAGGCCATCGACCGGATGAAGACGCTTGGCGCCGAACCGATGGACCTCAAGATTCCGGAGATGGCCGGGCTGCTGCGAACGAGCGGCGTGATCAACGCCGAGTTCAAGTTCGATCTCGAGGACTACCTGCGACAATCGCCCAAGCCGCCCGTCCGGTCGCTCGGCGAGATTCTCGACCGAGGGCTGTACGTCTCCTCGCTCGATGGCTCTTTCAGACGGCGGAACGCCGTCGCGACCCGCGACAGTGACGAGTACCGCGCGGCGCTCGAGGCGCGCGCCGCGCTCAGAAAAACCGTCACGACCGCGCTGTCGACCGGACGGCTCACGGCTCTCGTCTATCCGACCATTCGCCGCAAGGCCGCCCTCATCGGCGAGGGCCAGGGCGGCGTGAACTGTTCTCTCAGTGCCCAGTCGGGCCTTCCGGCCATCAGCGTCCAGGCCGGGTTCACCGATGACGGGCTGCCTGTCGGCTTCGAGCTGCTCGGTTCGGGCTTTTCGGAAGCTGAGCTGCTCTCGCTCGCCTACTCGTTCGAGCAGGCGACCCACGTGCGCGTCCCGCCGCCCTTCACACCAGCTCTGCAGAACGGCCGCGCCCCGACCGCCATGATGTTCGTCGTCGAGACGACAGACGTGGCCGGCGTCGTGCCCGGCTCTAGCCGGGTCCGCTCGACGAGCGAATCCGTTCGCGCGAAGTTCTCGTATGATCCCGTGGAAGGACGGTTGCGCTGCGAGCTGGCGCCCGAGTCAGACCGTAGGAGCCGACCTTCAGGTCGGCCCGACGACGAGATCCTGTACGCCACGATTCATCGGGGCGCGATGGGCGAAGTGGGACCGGCCTTGTACACGCTGCGAAGCGGCGGGGCATCGCCTTGGATCCAGCTTTCCCGCCGCGATCGGTCGGATCTGATGCAAGGGCATCTGTATCTGTTGGTTGCCACGCGCGCGAATCCTTCGGGCGTGCGGGCGCAACTCAAGCTGCCTTGAGACACGAAGGTGGACAGGTCCCGCGAAAGGACGAAGAAACAGCGCCAAAGATTCGCGCGCCCACCGACATGCAACGAATTGAGAGTCCGGCTTGGCAATCAAGATCCGGAGCGTAAGCGACGGCTGCGCGTGGGGGTGGGGCCCCACGCGAAACAAGAAAAGGAGCTTCGATGAAGCGGATCGCAACAATCCTGATTGGACTATTTCTGATCTTTGTCGCCGCGAGCCTCGCGCCAGCGCAGGTCAAGGACGATCCCGGGGTTGCAAAGGTGAGAACCGCGTACCAGGCGGCGGTCATCGCGAAGGACGCGAAGGCCATCGCCGCCCTCTACGCGGAAGACGGCGTCGAGATGCCGCCGAACGGTCCGTCGGCCAAAGGCCGCGCCGCGATCGAGAAATTCAACCAGGGCCTGTTCGACCAGTTCAACCCGAAACTGGCCATCACGCCCTCGGATACGAAGGTCTCGGGCGACTGGGCGTTCGATGTGGGAAGCTACACGCAAACATTGACGCCCGTGAAAGGCGGAGCGCCCATCAAGGACACGGGCAAGTACGTCGTGGTGCTGAAGCGTGCCGGCGGACAGTGGTGGGCCGCCTATGCGATCTACGACAGCGACCTGCCGCCCATGCCGCCGCCGGCGCCGGTGAAGAAGTAAGACTCGGGATTCGGGGCTTGGGACTCGGGATTCGGGACTTGGGTCTCGGGATTCGTGGGTGGGAGTCGACGCGTGCGACGCTTTCGAATCCCGAATCCCGAACCCCGTCGGCGTTAGAAGCTGAACCTCGCCGTGACCTGCGCGTACCGGGAGTAGTTCGCCTGGGTGGTCACCTGTCCGAGCCTAGCCAGCGATCCCGCAAGCGGGTTGCCGAAGAAGGGGTTGGGCCTCCTCAGAAAGCAAACATCGAGAAGTGCGGTGCCCAGGGCGAGATGAACCGGTTGAGGCGGACTCTAGTACAGGCTCCGCGCTCTGGGCTCTTGGCTCCGGGCTGTCAGAGTCCCAACAGCTCCACGGCGTTGCGCCAGTAGATGCGTGCGCGGTCGGCCTCCGAAATCGGCAGGGCGTCGAGCACGTTGATGGTCTCGCGGATGAAAAGCGGGCCCCGCTCGGGATCGAACGGGGCGTCGGACGCGAACAGGATCTTCTCCACGCCAAAGAACCGCAACCCGCACTCGGTCGCCGGCCCCGCCCCGAAGAGCGCTGTGTCGGCGTAGAACAGCCGGAAGTAGTCGACAGGCCGATTGCGAAGGCGTGTGAGCACCGACGTGTAGTCCTCGTCGGACGAGCGGCTCCCGAGCTGATCCCACCCGTAGCCGACGCGCCCCTCGACATACGGCACCATGCCGCCCATGTGATGCGTGATGATCTTGAGGCTCGGATGCCTGTCGAACAGCCCGGCAAAGACGAGACGGGCCATCGCGGCGCTCGTTTCGTACGGCCACCCGAACGTCCACCAGATCTCGAACGCCGACGCCGCTTCCGTCCGGTAGTCGGTCATCTCGGCGCCGCGCGCCGGATGCAGCCAGATGGGCCGGTCGTAGTCGGCCATCATGTCGAAGAGCGGAAGGAATTCCGGCGCGGTTAGGGGCCGGCCGGAGACGTTGGTGAAGATCTGGACGCCGCGGGCCCCGAGCTCGCGAATGGCTCGATCGGTTTCGGCCAGCGCCTCGTCAGGCGCGTTCATGGGGAGTCTGCGCGGCCGGCTATGCGACGTCGGTGGGGTGGCTGCTCGCGCTCAGAACAGGCACCTTCGTGGGCGTCTGCGTGGAATTCGTCGCTGCAACCGCGTGGCTGGCCGAGCTTTTCCCCGATCCCAGGCGGCGCGAAGCGGT
>JACOTZ010000272.1 GCA_016178155.1 Acidobacteriota bacterium | reverse complement strand
GCAGGTGCACGCCATAGCACGCAAAACTGATGAAGTACCTCATGGAAGTTTCCGGGCATTCCTCCGCTCCCTGACGGTCGCGGCTCAGCCGAGCGTACTCCCTACGCTCAGATTTCCTCGCCTGGTAAGCAACTGCCCGAATGTATCACTTTTATGTCGCGCACCCTCGCGTACGGACTGTACACGGTCGGGCAGGGAAGTCGTCCTAAAATGAAAGAAATGTCCCTTCAGAAGCTCAGCGGCCGGCAGGTAGAGTCTGCCTTGGCCGAGCTGCCGGAGTGGAGCCTGGCGAACGGCAAGCTCCACCGCGAGTACCATTTCCGCGATTTTGTGCATGCCTTCGGTTTCCTGGCCTCGGCGGCGCTTGCGATCGAGAAGATGAATCATCACCCCGAGTGGTTTAACGTCTACGGACGCGTGACCGTCGACCTGACGACCCATGACGCGGGCGGTATTACGGAATCGGACGTGAAGCTGGCGAACATGCTGGAAGATATTGCGAGAAGGTTCCTCTAGGTCGACATGAGATTGTGGCTCATCCCGGTGTTCGCAGCCCTGGTAGGGGCATATCAAACCAGCGCGCCTGCGCCCCCTTCTCCTCCCGCAGCCGCCCCGCCGCCCAGGATCGTGCCGCCGAGGGTCGTGCCGCCCCCCGCCGCGCCCGCCCCCGAACCGCGCTTCGGCGCCAGCGCGGCACTCGACGCGGTCATTGAGGACGCGATTCGCGCTGACCAGATCCCCGGCGCCGTGGTCCTTATCGCGCACAAAGGGCAGATCATCTATGAGAAAGCCTACGGAGCGCGCGCCCTGGTTCCGCGGCGGGAGCCGATGACCCTGGATACGATCTTCGACGCGGCTTCCCTCACCAAGGTCATCGCCACTACACCCGGCATCATGAAGCTCGTCGAGACCGGCAAACTCAGGCTCGGCGACCGCGTCACCACATACCTCCCCGAGTTTCAGGGGGGCAAGAGCGAGATCACGGTCCGCCAGCTCTTGACCCACTTTTCCGGGCTTCGGCCGATCCTCGAGCTCGCACCCTCGGAGTCCGGCTACGACGTCGCCATCCACAAGGCGCTCATCGAACAGCCGGTGGCGGGTCCGGGCGCAAGGTTTGCCTATAGTGACATCAACTTCATCCTGCTGGGCGAGATCGTGCACAGGCTCAGCGGCAAGCCGCTGCCTGATTACGTTCGCGAGCAGGTGTTTGAGCCTTTGGGCATGACCGACACCATGTTTCAGCCGCCGGCGAAGCTGTACGCCCGCATCGCGCCCACCGAGCTGATGCCTGGAACCGCGGAGCCGTTGCGTGGCGTCGTGCATGACCCCAGGTCCCGGCTGATGGGCGGCATCGCCGGGCACGCCGGCCTGTTCACGACCGCTGCCGATCTCTCGAAATTCGCGGAAATGATGCTCGGCATCGGCGAGCGGCACGGCGTCCGTGTTTTCAGCCCGCTCACCGTGCGTCGCTTCACCACGCCGCAGTCGCCGGCCGATCAGCCGGTCCTGCGCGGCCTCGGATGGGACATCGATTCGCCCTATTCCAGCCCGCGTGGCGACCTCTATCCCGTCGGCTCCTACGGCCACACCGGGTTCACCGGAACCTCGCTCTGGATCGATCCCTCAACCGGCTCTTATGTGATCTTGCTGGCCAACAGCGTGCACCCGAAACTGCGGCCGGCGATCTCACCGCTGCGGGCGCGTGTGGCGAATGTCGCTGCCGCTGCCCTGGTGCTGGACGCGGCGCCTCCGGCAGCCGTCCTCGCCGAGCGTCCGCCGCCCCAGCCCCCGGCCGCTCGAGCCGGCGATGTGCTTGCCGGGCTCGACGTGCTGGCGCAGGAAAACTTCGCCTCGCTGCGCGGCAAGCGCGTGGGATTAATCACCAACCACACCGGTCTGAGGCGCGACGGCAGGCGCAATGTCGATCTCATGGTCGCCGCCGGCGTGGACCTGAAAGCCTTGTTCTCACCCGAGCACGGGCTCGCCGGTACCGAGGACCACTCCAACATCGGCCACGCCAAAGATCCGGTCACCGGTGTCCCGGTGTGGAGCCTGTATCTGGGCCAGAGCCGCAGGCCCAACGACGACATGCTCCGTGGCCTGGATGTCCTGGTCTTCGATATTCAGGACGCCGGCGCCCGTTTTTATACCTATTCCTGCACCATGCTCTATGCCATGGAGGCCGCGGCGAAACATAAGATCGAATTCGTCGTGCTGGACCGGCCAAACCCGATTACCGGTGAGCACGTGGAAGGACCCATGCTTGACCCGGCTGTGAAATCCTTCGTCGGCTGTTTGGAAATGCCCCTACGGCACGGCCTGACCATGGGCGAGATGGCGCTGCTGGCTAATCAGGATCTGCGCCCCCAGGCCAATCTGCGGGTCGTAGCCATGAAGAACTGGAACCGGCGCGACTGGTTCGACGCCACGGGTCTCATCTGGGTCGACCCCTCCCCCAACATGCGCAGCCTCAACGCCGCTCTGCTCTATCCCGGCGTGGCGATGCTCGAATACTCGAAAGTGTATTCCGTTGGGCGTGGCACGGACGCGCCCTTCGAACAGGTCGGCGCCGACTGGATGCGGGGGCGCGAGCTCGCCGCCTATCTCAATGCCCGCCGGATCCCCGGAATTCGCGTATACCCCACCCAATTCCGACCTTCCGCGTCCAATTTTGCGGGGCAGCGAATCGAGGGAGTCCGCTTCGTGATCACGGATCGCGAGGTCTTCGACAGCACTCGCTTTGGACTCGAGCTCGCATCGGCGATTGCCCGGCTCTTCCCGGGCCAAATGCAATGGGCTCCGAACGAGAAACTGGTGGGCAGCCGTGCCGTCCTCGAGGCGCTGGAGGCTGGTGAGGACCCGACGAAAATCCAGATGCTGAACGAGACCGGGCTGCGGCCCTTTATCGAGAAGCGGGCGAAATTCCTTCTCTACTGAGCTGAGGCCTTCTCACCAGGCCGTGCCCCGGCCGCCGCGGCAGGCGGCTTGGCCCGCTTCTCTGTGGCTCAGGAGGACGCTTTGTCCTCCTTCGGCTTGTTCTTGCTTCCCGGAGGCCGGCCCCGCCGCTTCACGACCGGTGCAGCGGCTTGGGTCATCCAAAGCGGCGGACGTCCCCGCCGTTTTCCTCTTCCCCTGGCCAGGCGTTCGAGAATTATGATCGCCTGTTCGATCTGCGTTCGCTCGTAACGCAGCTCATTCAACATTTGCATCAGATCCATTCAGACCACCTTTCTCCCGTTCTTGGGATAGACTCTTGTTCTGAAAACGGAACAAGCTTCTCGGATGCAAGGAACCGTATAGCTGTTTTACTGCATCTTGGGGCATGTTTGCAAGGTTCTTGTTCCGAAAACGGAACAAGCCGGCGGATGCCACACAACCACCATGCGCGCGAGGCGCCAGCGCCGGCATGATCCAGCCGGATTATAGCAGAAGTCGGCGCCGCCAGCGGAAATAAAATGGTATTCCCACAAAAATGATGGATAATCCCAGGAGCGACTCGCGCGGGGAATTGTAGACCGTGTACAGCAGCAGTAACAGAGCCGCGCACACGAAGAGTACTGGGACCACCGGGTACCCCAGGGTGAGATAGGGGCGCTCCAGATCCGGCCGCTTCCGGCGCAGCACCAGCACCGAGCCGGCTGCCATGCCGTAGAGAATCCAACTGGGGAAGATCACGAGCGTGTACAGCTCCTCGTAGCGGCCGCTCAACACCAGCAGCGCAGCCCAGCCGCTAAGCATCAGGATCGAGGCCCCCGGCGTGCGGTATCGCGGGTGCACGTTCGCCAGCCTCCGGAAAAACAGCCCGTCGCGCGCCTGGGCATACGGAATCCGCGAGCCCGAGAGCACCGATCCGTTTAGCGCCGCCAGGATTGAGATCATCGCCGCTACGCTGACCGCGTCGGCGCCCGGCGCGCCCAGGACGTGCCGCATCATCTCCGCGGCTACCCGGTCGCTCGCCCCCACTTCCCCCGCGGTCAGTACATAAAAATAGGCCACGTTCGTGACCAGGTAGATGACGATGACCAGCAGAGTACCACCGATTAAAGCGCGCGGCAGGTTGCGCTGCGGATTGCGAATCTCCGCCGCCACCATGTTCACATTGTTCCAGCCGTCGTAAGCCCACAGGGCGGCGACCAGAGCCGCAAAAAAACCTGCCGCGCCGCCCCGCGCCGGAATCTGCGAGCCCAGATTCGCCGCGCTTCCCTGGCCCGCGCTCAGCCCGATCAACACGATCCCGGCGATCAGTGATACCTTGACCACCGTCGTAGCCACCTGGATTCTGCCGCCGAGCTTCACCCCAAAGTAGTTGATGAACGCAAGCAGCAGAATGACCGCGATCGCCAGCAACTGCCCGTAGCGGATTTCGAGTGGTCCGCCGCGCGGCCCGAGTCCCCGCGGTCCGCTGATCAGAACCGCTTCCAGGCCGGGATTGAAGTTGGCGAGGTAATAGAAAAATGCGGTGGCCAGCGCGGCGATCGATGCGCTCTTCGCCACCCAGGTCTGCGTCCAGCCGTATAGAAATCCGAAGAACGGCCCATAGGCTTCGCGCAGATAGACGTATTCGCCTCCGGCTTCGGGCAGCGCCGCCGCCAGTTCCGCGTAGGTGAGCGCGCCGAACAGCGAGAGCAAGCCGCCGAAGATCCAGACGGCGAACACCATCTCGGCCGACCCGACCTCGCGAATCATTGCCTTCGGCACCAGGAAAATGCCGCTGCCGATCACGGTCCCCACCACGATCGCCAGCGACGCCCAGACGCCCAGGTCACGCTTCAGCTCGATGGTCGTGCGCTCAGGCATGAGACTCGGCTCCCTCAGCGCCGGGCCTCCCCCGGCCGGCGGGCCAGAGCAACGAGGCCGCGTAGCCGATCAGCAAGGTGACGGATGTGCCGAGCAGCACGTACCACGTCCAGGCGATGGAGGTCTGGAATTTGACGTAAATCATGAGAAGTTGCCCCGCGGCCATTCCGATCATGGCGGCGGTCTCGCCCACGCGCCGCGTCAGCAAACCCAGCAGAAAAACCCCGAGCAGCCCGCCGTACAAAATGGATGCAATCGAAAGCCCCGCCTCCAGCACCGAGCCCCAGTGTCGCGCAATCAATCCGATCAGGAAAAGTGCCGCGCCCCAGAACAGCGTCGCCAGGCGCGCCAGCCGCAGAAAATAGCTCTCCGGCCGGGCGCCCCTCACCAGCGGCTTGTAGAAATCCATGATCGTGGTGGAAGCCAGCGAATTCAGCGCCGCGCTCAAGTTCGACATCGCCGCCGCCAGTACCGCCGCAATCACCAGGCCCGCGATTCCGTGCGGCAGATGATTCCAGATGAAAGCCGGGTAAAGGCGGTCGGCGGGACGCGGAGGCGCCAGCCCGGTATCGCCGTAGTAGACGAACAGCATCGTCCCGATCATCAGGAACAGCGAGAACTGGAAGAAAATGACGGCCCAACTGGCGAACAGCGCCGCCCGGCTCTCGCCCTGCGTGCGCGCCGCCAGCAGCCGCTGCACCATCAGTTGCTCGGTGCCGTGGCTGGCCGTGGTCAGAAAAGCGCCCCCGATGATGCCCGCCCAGAAGCTGTACGGGCGCGTGAAAAACTCGGCGGTCGCCTCAAAACGGAAGTCGAAAACCTGGAATTTCCCCAGCGCGCCGGCGGCCGTGGAAACGTGCGCCCACCCGCCGGGGATCTGGCTGAGGATCACATAAAAACTCAGAACCGCCCCGCCGATGTAGAGGAACATCTGCACGACGTCGGTCCAGATGACCGCCGTCATGCCGCCTTCAAACGTATAGAACAGCGTCAGACACACGATCAGCAGGATGGAGGCGACCTCGCCGGTGCCCAGAATGATCGAAATTACGATGGAAATCGCGAACACGCGCACGCCCTCGGCGAGCGCCCGCAAGATCAGAAACGTGCCGGCGGTCAGCTTGCGGATGCGGCTGCCGAATCGCCGCTGCATCAGCTCGTATGCCGTGTAGAGATCGCCGCGGAAGTAGTGCGGTAGAAACAGCGAGGAGATCACGATGCGGGCGATCAGATACCCGAGCACCACTTGCAGGAAGCCGAGATTGCCGCCGAAGGCGAGCGCCGGCGTGCCGATGATCGTCAGCGTGCTGGTCTCGGCGGAGACAATTGAGAACCCGATCGCCCACCAGGGCGCGCTGCGTCCGCCCAGAAAGTAGTCCTTGAGTGTCTTCTGAGTGCTCCCGAAGCGCGCGCCGAACCACGTGATCCCGATCAGATAGGCCAGAATAATGCCCAGATCGAGAGGGCGCTGGCCCGCTATGCTGACGATTTCGGCCCCGCCGGTCAAGCGCCCAGGATAGCGCCCCTCAGCTCCCTGCCGGAAACAACCGTGCGCGCCGGCCTGGTGCTACACCGTGGTCGTCAGTCTGGTCGTGGCGGCGGAACTCCTCCCATACGTCCGCCCGCTCCCGTACAATCGGACATGGCCTCATGCAGCTCCGTCTGCTCGACGATATCGAATTTCGCGATCGCGCCCGGGCCCATGCGGAACTGACGCAGCTCTCCGGGACCATTGCCCGCGACATCCTTACCCGCATCCAGCTTCTGCTGGCGGCTTCCGCCGATCCTGACAACGCACTCCATCATCTCTTGTCTCTGTGGCAGCGTCAGCCCGACGCCTTCCACCGCATCACCACCTCGGACACGGCGCTTCACTTTGCCCTCACCGTGTTCTCCTACAGCCGGTTCCTCGCCGAAGAGGTTCTCCAGCATCCCGAGTGGATCGAGGAGGTCGCGGGCTCGCCGGATCTTTATCGCCTACTTTCGGCTGAGGAGTTCTCGGCTCTGCTCGAATCCTCACTCGGCAAAACCTCCCAAACGCCTTCACCGCTGATTCTCGCCGTTTTCCGGCGCCGCCAGATTCTACGCATTCTGCTGCGCGATGTTCTCGCCTACGCCACGCTGTCGGAGGCGACCGAAGAGCTGTCGAATCTCGCTGATGCCATTCTCGATGTCGCTTACCGTCACATTCGCGCCGGCCTCGTGGGCCGCTATGGCCCGCCCTGCAGCCGGGATCAGCATGGCGCGGTTCGCGAGTGCGGACTTTCGGTGATCGCGCTCGGTAAACTCGGCGGGCGGGAGCTCAACTATAGCTCCGATATTGACTTGATGTTCGTCTACTCCGCCGCTGGGGACACGGGGGGCGCCAACACCATCACCAATAAGGAATTCTTCAAGAAGGTAGCCAACCAGCTTACCGATCTGCTGTCGACCTACACCGCCGAGGGATCGTGCTACCGGGTCGACCTGCGCCTCCGCCCCGACGGCCGCCTTGGCGAGGTCTGTATTTCGCTTGAAGGAGCCAATGCCTACTACGAGAATCGTGCCCGGGACTGGGAGCTGCAGATGCTCATCAAGGCGCGCGTGGCCGCCGGAGAGCCCGAGCCCGGCCGTGAGCTCCTCAGCTTCATCGAGCCGAAGATCTACGCGTCGACGCTCAACTTTTCCGCCGTCGAGGCCGTCTCGCTCACCCGCGAGCGCATTCACGAGAAACTGATCGCCCGGCGGGGCGGTGATTCCGGGCTGGATGTCAAGCTCACCCGCGGCGGCATTCGCGATATCGAGTTCCTCGTCCAATGCTTGCAGCGCCTCCACGGCGGCCGCGAGCCCTGGGTGCGCCACGGAGGCACTCCGCTCGCCCTACGCCGCCTGCGCGACAAGGACCTGCTCTCCAGCGCCGAGTACGCGCGTCTTGCCTCCGCCTATCAGTTCCTCCGCGAGCTCGAGCACCGCCTGCAGATGGTCGAAGACCGGCAGACGCATCTGCTGCCCTCGGATGCCGCTGAGCTCGCTGTGCTCGCCCGCCGCATGCCCGCGGGCCAGCTCGGTCGCACGCCCTCGCCCGAGAAACTCCTGGCCGAGCTCAACCGCCATCTCGAGGACGTGCAGGCGGTGTACGAGCGCGTCATCCACGCGCAGCAGCCGCTGTACTATACCTCGATGATCCGGGCGCCTCTCGATGAGACGCCGCCGCCCGAACCGCTTCCCGCGCCCAAGGTCGCGGCCAGCAATCTCATCCGCTTTCTCGACCAGCGCGCACCCCTCCTCGCCGCCCGCATCAGCCGCAGCTCTCTCCGTGGAGGCTTCCGGGCATTTGAACATTTTCTCGAAAAGGTATTTCAGGATCCCCGGCAGTTGCACCTGCTGAACGAGAACGCCGTGCTTGCCGCCGACGCCATCGAGCTGTTTGAGAACAGCCCGCACTTCGCCGAGGAGCTGGTGCGGCACCCCGAGCTGCTCGAAGACCTCGCCCGCATCCGCGATGCCACGGCGCCCGATTACCACGACTTCGCCGCGGGCATCGACCAACCCGCCGCGCTGCGCCGCTTCTTCAAGCGGGAAATGCTGCGCATCCAGGCCGCCAGCATCTGCCTCAGTACCCCCATTTTCACCACGCTCGCGCAGACCTCCGACCTTGCTGACGCCGTCGTTGCCGCCGCGTATCGTATGGCCGTCGAGCAGGTCAGGCAATCGCGCCCGCCCCAGGACAGCGCCTACGAGCCGCGCGACCGGATGATCGTGATCGCGCTCGGCCGGCTCGGAATGCGCGAGTTCGACCTCGGCTCGGACGCCGACCTGAATTTCGTGCTGCCCGACGAGGATGCCCCCGAGCTGCGCTTCTGGACGCGCGCCGCGGGCCGCATGATCGATATCATCACTGCCTACACCGGCGAAGGCGTCATGTTCGCCGTGGATACCCGCCTGCGCCCGAACGGGCGCGCCGGCCCGCTGGTTCAGTTGGTGGGAGGCTACAAGGATTACTTCGCCAAAGGCGCCGAGGCCTGGGAAGGCATCAGCTATATGAAATCTCGTGCCGTGGCCGGCAACACCGAGAGCGGTACGGCCTTTCTGCACGAGCTGCAGGAAGTGGATTGGCGCCGCTACGGCCAGAGCGGCCGCTCCCGCACCGACCTGCGCAACATGCGCGCGCGGCTTGAGAACGAACAGAGCTCGTCTAATCCGCTCAAGGCCGGCGCCGGCGGTTACTACGACATCGATTTCGCGCTGATGTACCTGAGGTTGAAGAGCGCCGGCATCTTCTTTAAAGTTTTGAACACGCCCGAGCGCATCGACATCATCGAGAAGATGGGGCACCTTGACCGCGCCGATGCCGAATTTCTGCGCGATGGCGCCACCTTCTGCCGCGCGCTTGACCACGCGCTTCGCGTCTACTCCGGGCACGCCGAAGGCAAGCTGCCCCAGGCCGAGGCCCACCTCCAGGTGCTTGCCAATCTCGTCAAGCGCTGGACGCCGGAGCACCTTCACGACCAGCCCCTTCCGGTCGAGCTGGCGCAGATCCAGCGCCGCACCCGTGAATACTTCAGGCGACTGTTCGGATAACGGCCTGAAGAGCAGTTCGAGAGGCCCCGGACCCACGCCTTTCAAAGTCGTCGCGAGACGCAACGCACGGGTGGGGGCCCGAAGGCGCACTTGAAAACTGTGCCGTCCCGCATGCGGTTTGCTGACGCTGCGGCGCTTCGGGTTAGCCGCTGATTCCGAGTTGCCGCCACGAGGCAGCGGTTGTCAAGTGCCGAACACGGAATGCGGGCGCAGGGCTAGCTCCACCCCGCGTAGTGCCACTCGCGGCGCCCGTGTGGTGAGCCGATCCCGATATGGGTCGACTTTGCGCCCAGTCCGAGGGAAAGTTCGAGCCAGCGCGCACGGCTGTCTAGGTCTCGCAGCCATCGTTCCGCCCGTTTGCGCGACTCCACCGACGAGTAGTCCAGATCGATGGCGTGCGCCGTTGGATGATCGCCGCCCTTCGCGCCTCCCACACCCGGATGCCGGTTGTAGTCGGCGGGGCGCCACCAGTTGCGCAGCCGCACCGGCTCACTCACCCGCTCTTCGATCTGCTGGGCCAGAAGCGCTAGCGCCGCCCCACGGGTCCACCATTCCCGCGGCGGCAGAAACTCCTGGTAGCCCAGTTTGGCGGCGATCCCAGGATGGTTCGGTCTCGTCATCTCGTCGGCCGTAACGGCTTCGACGCCGGTGTCCTCGAGGTAGCGCTCGAACCCTGTCACCGTCGCCGGATAACCGCCAGGGTCCAGCAGCCGGCCGCCGAACTCCAGAATCGCTCGGCCGCTCGTCTCCAACGCCAGGGGACTGGTTCGCGGCAATTCCTGGATGCCGGGCCGCTCCGCCGGCGGAGGCGCCGTGCTCGTGATCGCGTTCACGGAGCGCGGAGCGCTCAAGCCGGTTACCCAAAGTGGACCGGTGGCGGTCAGAATCGTGACAACGGCGCGCAAACGCGCGAAGAGGGAGACAGGGGTACGACACATCGCCAGCAAGTTGTTGGAATCCTTACTATTCTAACAGATGTATGTTGGAGGGATTCGGCTCAGAAAATGTCCGCTGGCGCGATTTCGAGTTTTCGCACAAATCCGGCCGTATGCCGGATACGCGCTGCTCATAAAGCCTTCCAATCCAGATAGAATAGCTCACGGTGACGAGTGGACAACTGCCGGACGGCGCAACACAGGCGCAGGAAGAACTGCTACGGAGGATTCTCGCCAGCCCGCAGTTTGCCCATGCCGAGTCCCTCCAACGCATTCTCCAGTTTCTGTACGAGAACACGCGCGCACCGGGAGCTCCGCGGCTGCGGGAATACGATGTGGCCGTTTCCGCCATCCATCGGCCCGCCTGCTTCGATCCGAGATCGGACGCAATCGTCCGCGTCAGCATCACCAGCATCCGCGAGCGGCTGCGCGCCTATTTCGACAACGAGGGACGGCACGAACGGATCCGGCTCGTCATCCCGAAAGGACAGTACCGAGTGGTGTTCGAGCCGGCAGACCAGACCGAGCTGGCGGCCGACCGCCTGGCGCTGCCGGGGCCCGCAGTGCGGACCATCTGGAATCCGTACCTAAAGACCCGCGCTCCGAACATCATGGTGTACACGGAGCTGCTCTGCTTCCGCGACGACGCGGGAAGCTTTCTGCGCAACATCTACATCAACGATCCTGGCGCCGACGCCAGGCAGTTCTCGCGCCTCCTCTCCGGCGACGCTTCAGTGAAACTCAGGCCTTCCTACCATTTCGTCTCAGGCGGAGAGATGCACGGAGTGCTGCTGCTGGTCCAGACCTTTCACCAGATGGATGCCGGGATCCAAGTGAAAAACTCGCGATTTCTCTCCTGGTCCGCCATCGAATATTCCAATCTCATTGTGCTGGGCAGCTCCCGGACCAACAACTTCATCAACTCACTCCAGGGTGAAGAGCAGTTCGTCATTGCCGCCGATTCCATCCTCAATCTCAACCCGCGGCCCGGTGAGCCGACCAGTTATCGGGGCAGCCGGTTCATGGATGGAAAACTGGAGCGTGTGGTCGAACACGCGATCGTTACCCGCCGCCGCGGCGTCGTGGGAGACAGCACCATCACGCTGATCGCAGCGAACCACGGCCGCGCCATGGAGGGCGCGGTTCAGTTTCTCACCCGCGAGGACAAGGCCGCCGGCCTGCTGCACGTGCTCGGGGCCAATGAGGGCAGTTTGCCGTCCCATTTCCAGACGCTGCTGAAGGTGGACATGATCGACTTCGACGAGGAAGTCATCAACGTTGAGTGCGTCAGCCACCGGATTGCTTGAAGTACTTTGCCCGCCGTGGGGCAGGCGGTTTTGCCTGCCTCTTGTCCCCAACGATATTGCGGCTATGGCGCCGAAGGGGCCTTCCGCACGAACGGAACCTCGAGTATGGTGCAGACTTCGGTGAAGCGCGGCCCGCGCATCTCGAAGCCCGTGACTCGCAGAACCTGTTCGCCGGGCGCCAGGCGCGCCGGGTCCCACCACGCGGCGCTCCGGCGATAGTTGTACGGCTCGCCGTCCAGGAAAAACTCGACCCGCTTGATCGGCCAGCGCGGATGCCGGTCCGCGACCACTGCCTCGATCCAGGCCCGGCCATCAGAAGCTGGTCCGGCTTGAGGCGGATCAGGTTGACAATCGGGGCTTCGGCATCCGTGTAGTCGGGCCGCGGCGGAACCGGTGAGCCGGTCAGCCGCGCCACCCGCTCGAGGAACAGCCACTTCATCGGCGTATTGATGCGCCAATTCGCCGGCCGCGATTGGAATCCGTCGCGGTAATGATTCCAGCCCTGATCGTAGTAGCCCCAGCCCACGCGCTCCTGGAACGCTGCCTGTAGGTTGCCTTCCGGATCGAAGCCGCTGTCGTAGTATGGCTGCATCGGGACATCCTCACCAAGACCTGAGGGCTCGTTCGGGGTGAATGCCCAGCCAGCAGGCAAAGGCCAGCAGGTTGAGAGCCGCCGCGGTGTACAGATACGAGTGCACGCTGCCGGTAACGCCCAGCAGGTAAGGAAACGCGATCGAACTGGTGAATGAGCCGAGCGAGCCGACCATGTTCATCGCGCCCGAAAGGGTCCCCGTGTACTCGCGGCCTACGTCGGCGCAGACGCTCCAGCTCGGACTGATGGCCAAGTCGACGCCGAGCGTGGCCAGCGCGAAGCACAGGGTGAAAGCGGCCGGCCTCGTCATGTATCCGGCGCCGATCAGGCTTGCCGCAGAAATCCCAAAGCCGGCGGCGGCCGGCAGCGCGCGCGACATTCGCCAGCGCCCGCGCCGGTAGATCGCGTCCACGAATACTCCCCCGATCCAGGTTGCGAAAGCGCCGCAATAAAGGGGCACGCTCGCGTACAGGCCCGCCTCGGTCGGCGGCAGCCCGTAGCGGTCCTGGATGTAAGGCAGCAGCCAGGTGAAGCAAAGGAAAAAAGTGAAGTTCGAGGCGAAATACTGCCCCAGGATGAGGTATACGTTACGCGAAGCGAAGAACAGCCGCCAGTTTGTCCCTTGCCGTGGCTTCAGCGGTTGGGCGCCGCGGCCATTCTCGATAAGTTTCAGTTCCGCGGCGGAAACGCTCGCTTTGTCCCGCGGATCGTCCCGGAACCAGAGATACCAGTAGGAAGCCCACAGGAAGCCGATTGTCCCCAGCAAGTAAAAAGACATCCGCCAGCCGAAGTGCACCACACTTAGCGACATCACTGCCAGCCCGAACGCAGCGCCGACACGCGAGCCGGCGTGGAGCAGTCCGAGCGCCAGGCCCCGCTCCCGCGCCGGGCACCAGTTATAGATCGCGCGACCGGCGGTGGGATACGCGCCCGCTTCGGCGAGGCCGAACGCAAAACGGACGGCAACCAGCGGCCCGACCCGATTCACGAGCCCCGTCAAAGCGGTGAAGATCGACCAGAGCGAAACGATCAGCGTGAGAAACCGCCTCGGGCCCCAACGGTCGGCAAGCCAGCCCGACGGGACCATCAGTACCCCGTAGCCCAGCGCGAACGCGCCGAACACCATGCCGAACGTCAGGTTCGAAATGCCGAGGTCACGCGACATTTCGGCCTTGGCCGCCGAAATGCAGACCCGGTCCACAATGGTGATGAATGCGAGAACGAACACGGACGCGACGACGCGCCAGCGGACGTGTGTCGCCGCGCCACGCACGGGCTGGCGTTCGGTAGCCACTCGTGGACTACTCGAAGACGACGATGTCGTGGACATCAATTCGCGGAACCGTCACCAACACGGATCCTTCATTCATCTGGTGCTTCAGCTCCTGCTTGTTCGACGCCAGGAACACCCGCTGCGGCATCCGGCCGCCAGTGTCAAGCCGGATGGAGATGTCGTTCACGGGAATTACTTCCTCGGCCGCCGGCCCGCCACTCCGCGACATCCGCAACTGGCTCGTGATGTAGTTCATGAGATGGACGAGATGACGACTGCCCTGGCGGAAGCAGCGGGCCTCGACGGCCAGCGGCGCCTTGACTTCCAGAGGAAGCTTGCCGCCGGCGCCCCAGCGCACGGCGTTTGCCAGCAACTTTCGCAGCGATGGATATCCGTACTTGCCGTAAATGCCGGAGATGTCCCCCGCGAAGTACACCACCCGCCCGCTGCCGGTCCCGGACGCCAGGGCCGCGGGCCAATCGCTCACGGGACCGGGCGCCACGTCGGTGCTGAAACTGAACGGGCGCACCGCCGGAACGACTTCGGTCGCAGGCAGCATCACGTGGGCGGCGGTTTCGGCGCCCGGATGGGCGCGGACTTTCACCTGCTGGCCGTTCCGGTGAGGGATGGATTCGCGCGGGTCGATCCCCTCGCAGATGGAATGCTTCGTGGACTTAATGAAGCTCGTATGGTAGTTCACCGGATTGACGTAGTCCGCCCGGTACAGCTTCGCCAGCGCGAAATTTGACCGGTGCTTCCCGTGGCCGTCAATCAGCGAAGTCCGCGCCGTGGCGATCAGGGCGCCGCCTTTCTGGACGAAATCCTCGATGGCCCTGCTCTGCGCGTCGTCGAGGACTGCAGTATCCGGCAGGATCAGGACTTTATATGCACCTAGCCGCTTGGGCGTTAGCGCCGCCCTGCCGATGATACGGAAGGGAATGTGCTCCTCCGTGAGAGCCTTATAGGCGCCCTCGAAACTCGAGAGATACCGCCGTTCCTCGGGCGCGGCCGAATCGGTGAAGATCTGGCTCTCGCGGGAGAAGTACAACGCGGCGAAATCGAGTTCGCCCGTATCCTCGAGGTACTCGCGCTTGGCGGCGACATCCTGGAACACTGCCGCCATGCGCTCGGAAAGCACCTGGTCAACGGTCCCGTCCGGAAATGTGTTTGTGATGTAGACCGGGCTGCCGCCGTTAGTGATGATGCTGTAGGCCGCCAGCTTGAGTTCGTGGACGGGCAATGCCTGGTAGTCGCGGTTGTACATGTAGGCGCCCATCTGCATCCAGACGGCCTTGTCGCTGATGCCTTTCAGGTAGCGGGTGAGGAAACCCGTCTTCCAAATAAGATCGACATTGCGAACCGGCTCGTCTCCGATGCTGCCGCCCCAACTGCCGATCGAGGTCACAATATCATCAAGGACCAGCGTGCGTTCATAATCTTCGCCGCCGCCCCATGCGGGTCCGCGCAGGTCAAATGCGTTGTGGGTGTAGAGCATCCGCGGCCGGACCTTCCGGAAGGCATTGTAGACGTCCTGGTAGAACTCCTGCATGCAGTCGAAGCGGAACTGGAGGAACCCGCGCCAGTCCTCCTCGTATCCGGTCCGCTGGCGCGGCATCCCGCGCCCGTATCGTTCGCGGAACTTGCGCTCGCAATAGCGGCAGTAGCAGCCCGGCGCGGCGCTGAAGCTGGCCCCATCCAGCATGAAGCCGTCCAGGTCGTATTTTTCGGCGATCTCCGTGACACGGGCGACATAGTGCTCGTGATAGGGGCTGTTGGGGCAGAGCGGGCCGCCGAAATTGCCGCTTCGCATCTCCTTGCCGTCTGCTCCGACCTGACGCCAGTCCGGATTTCGATCCCAGACGGCCTTGTCGGGAAACGAATAGTAGCCGAGAATCTTGATGTTTCGTTTATGCAGCGATTCGATGTAATCTCGCAGGTTGTCCCGGCCGCGCAGGTTCTTGTGCATGGGCCCGAGTCGCGTGGGAAAGTAACTGATGCCGAAGTGGTCCTGCGAGAAGCCCTGGAATGTAAAGGCGACCTGGGCGCCCGCATTGGCGAGTGATTCGGCCAGCTTTTCCGCGTCGAATCGCACGATGCTGTCCGGGTACCACTCGGGCGCCCACATGTTCACGCCGATACCCTTCACTGGTGAACGGAACCACTCCCTGTTCTCCCGCTGTGCGGGGCATACGCAGACTACTCCGAACATCAGCAGCACTGATAGGCGTTTCATCATGGCTCCTGATCAGAAGACAAACCGCAGCGCGAGCTGGATCTGCCGGCTGTCGACGCGCGTGCCGGTCAGCTTACCATATGCGCCACTGCGCAAATTCGCCACCGGGAACCCGAAGATGGGGTGGTTCGCAATGTTGAAGCCCTCGGCGCGGAGCTCAAACCGCTTCGACTCGCTCACGTGGAAGTCCTTCATGACGGACACGTCGGCATTAATGATGCCGGGACCCTCGATCACATTGCGGCCCGCGTTCCCGTAAGAATGGATCGGCTGGATGCGGAACGCGTCCGTGTTGAAAAAGCGGTCCACCGAGCGTTTACTGCCGAGGCTCGGATTGATGCCGGTGGCGTCCGGCCGGTTGTTGTGGCCGACGCCGACGTTGGCCACGTCGCTGCCCGCGCTCGGTGTTTCCGGCAGGCCGCTTTCGAGCGTGATGATGGATCCCAACTGCCAGCCGCCCGTGAGCAGACTGCGCAGACCAGTCTTCCGGCCGCGGCCGAACGGCAGTTGATAGAGGCCGGAGAGGACGAACCGTTGCCGCGCATCGAAAGCAGAACGGCCGCGCTCGCAGGAGTTCACGCAGAAGGGGTTGTTGACGAACAGAGTGTCTCCTCCGCCAGGCCGCACGCCGCTGGTGTCATCAATCGACTTGCCGAACGTGTAGGCGGCCAGCACGGTAAGTCCGTTGCGGAAACCCTGTTCCACTTTCACCTGGAGCGAATTGAAATTGGAATTGCCCACCGTGTCCGGGTACTGAATCCAGCCGAACTCGCCGTAGGGCCGTCGCGAGTCGATGATGCCGGGCCCGGGCAACGGTTCGTTCCTACCGTTCATCTTCTTGAGGCGGTGCCCCTGGGACCCGACGTAACCCAGTTCGACCATAAGGTCGCGTCCCAGGTTGCGCTGTACGGTAAGCGACCACTGGTTCACGTAGCTGGTCAGCATGTTGTTGCTGTTCGCCAGAATCAGGGGCTGTACGATTTCAATAAGGCCGCCGGCCCCGATGCCTCCGCCGGTCGAGCCCCGGAACGGGGCATCCAGCGTCAGATCGGGGAAATCGACGTCGTTGTTCTCGCGCCGCAAGCCGGCCAAGCTGCGGGCCATGTCGTAGATCGAATTGCCCAGGTCGATCATGGAGTAGAATACGCCGAAGCCGGCCCGGATGACCGTATCCTGATTAGGACTGTAAGCGAGGCCCAATCGCGGAGCCCAATTATTGCGGTCGGCCGGATATAGCCCCGGTCCGAGCCGGCCGTCGCGAACGACGGTGACGTCGCGAAAACGGACGATCTCGCCCTCGTACGGATCGCGGTCGGTCCCCAGATTCGAGGCCCGCACCAGGATCGGCTTGTTGATGAAGAGATCCGCGATGTTGGCCGATTCGTCGTTGATGTTCTTGAACGGCTGAAGGTACTCATATCGCAAGCCGAGGTCGAGGTTCAGCTTGCCTGTCAGCTTGACGGAATCGCTGATGTAACCCGACCAGTAGCTGCTGCGCAGCCTGGCGTTGGCTTCCTTGGCGGCGCCGCCCGTCTCAGACGAGTAGCCCAGCAGGAAGTCAGCCACCGATTCTCCGGTAGTCGTGCGCTGCGGCGGGTTAGCTGTGGCGAAGCCGTTGAACACCAATGTGCCCGAAGGCAATTGGTTCCCGATATTTTCGAAATGGATCCTACTGATGTGCAGGCCGAGCTTAAGCACATGCTTGCCGCGGATCCAGTTGAGGTTTTCCTTCCACTCGAACATGTTGTTGCGGGTGAGAAAAACGTCCCGGACATCGCCGAACCCACTATAACCGGTGAATGTCGCTTGCGGAATCCCCCAAAAAGCAGGATTCCCGCTCGGATTAAAGCCAGGGATTTGCAGGATCTTGCCGTTGATGTCGTTCTTACCGGAGTTGGGGCCCGTGAGCTTGTTGTCGAGGCGGCTCCAGCCGAAGCGCAGATCGTTGACCATGTTCGGGCGGATCACCCAGGTGTTGCCGCCCAGGATCTGGTCGGGGCGCGTGGCGGTCACCGCCCCCTGGCCCGGAATGCCGCGCGGCTGGTACTCGGAATCCTCGGCATAATTCCAGCGCCCGTACCAGGACAGGTCGTTGTTCTGCTGGTAATCGAGCCGCACCATCAACTGGTCGCTGCCGACCTCTCTAGGCTCGTTGCTGAGGAAGTTCTGGACCGCCCCCGGCAGGTTGGGAGTGGGCCAGAATTGCAGGAGCTTCTGCGAGATGGGATGGAAACGGCTTTGCGGAATCCGGTTGCCCGCAAACGGCTGGGCAACAATACGGTTGTCGGGCTGGCGCGCCCGCGTGAGTGGATCGTAGATCGTGCGCTGCCCGCTGAAGTCGCCCGCGCGCAAAGCCGGCACAGGCAAGGTGCTGGTCTGGGTCAAAGCCTTGTTTTCACGCAGGCCCTCGTAATTGACAAAGTAGAAGAGCCGGTTCTTCATGATCGGCCCGCCCACTGTGCCGCCGAACTGGTTCCGCCGGAACCCGGGAATAGGCTCCTTCGGCTTGTCGAAGAAATTCTTGGCATCGAAGGCGGCGTTGCGGAGGAATTCGAACACGCTGCCGTGGATCTCATTCGAGCCTGACTTCGTAGTCACGTTGATCTGGCTGACCGCGAAGCCTTGATCGGCGGGATACGTGGCGCTCTGGACTTTGAACTCCTGAAGCGCATCGATGGAGGGCAGGAAGATGTACGTGTTGAAGTTGGTGTCGGTATTGCCCAGCCCGTCGAGCGTGAAGTTGTTGAACTGGCCGCGCTGGCCATTCACGCTGATCGATTGGCGGCTGCGCTGGCCGCCCATGAAGTTCGTCGCGCCGCCCGACGCAGATGAGTTAATGTTCACGCCCGGGCTGAGCGCTGTGAGCTGCAAGTAATTGCGTCCGTTCAGCGGCAACTCCACAATCCGGCGGTTCTCGATTACCTGGCCCACTGTGGCGTCATCCTTGGACAACTGCATGGCCGATGCCGACACCTCGATGTTCTGCGCCACCTCGCCAACCTGAAGCGTGAAGTCCACGCGCACGGTCTGTTGCACCTGCACTGGGATGCCCGAACGGGTCTGGGTCTGAAATCCCTCCCGCCCTGCTGTGACGTTATAGGTCCCCGGCAGCAGCGCAGGGAAGTTGTAGATCCCGCTTTCGTTCGTCAGGATCTCGCGCGTCGCGCCGGTAGCGCTGTTCACTAGTTTTACGGTGGCATTCGGAACCACGCCAGCGGTCTGGTCGCGCACTGTGCCAGTGATTTCGCCCGTGGGCCCTTGACCCAGAATCACCGCGGGACAGAATCCCAGCGGCAGAACGATCCACATCAGCACCTGGAAATGGTTGCGAGTACGATGCATCGGTTTCGCCTCCTGCCAGAACCCTTGGATATCCTCCGGGTAACGTGATTCAGCGATTATACTGAGGCGTAATTCCCCGGAGTCGAGCCCACACCCGGTCGCAACGGCCGACGGTCTCCTCACTCAGCGGCCCTTCCCGGATGGCAGCGAGGTTGTGGTCCAGTTGCGCCACGGAGGAGGCGCCGATCACAACCCCGTCCACCGCCGAGTGGTGAAGAATCCAATTCAGCGACAGGCTTATCAGTGAGCGTCCGCCGGCGTCCGCGATCTTCGCGAACTCCGCGACCGCGTCGAAAAACTCACGGTGCCAGTATCGGCCCAGGTAGGTCGTGTTGTTATCGAATCGCGTGCCTGGGATGGGACCGTCGGGGTTCTGCTTCCCCGTCAACAGGCCCCCGGCAAGCGGATTGTAAGCGATGGTCGTAACACCGAAAGTGCGGGCCATCGGCAGAAACTCCTGCTCAATGCCGCGCGCCAGCAGGTTATACATCGGCTGCGCCACCGTTGCTGGAGCGTACCCGTGCTGTCGAGCCAGGCACAACATCCCGCAAACCTGCCAGCTCGCAAAATTGGACGTCGCCGGATAGCGGACCTTCCCGGCCCGCACCAGTTCATCCATCGCCTCGAGCGATTCCTCGAAACCGACGCTGTAATCCGGCTGATGGAAGTAGTACAGATCGAGGTAATCCGTGCCGAGGCTCCGCAAAGACTGTTCGATTCCGTGAATTATCGCGCGGCGGGAGAGGCCGCACTCATCGGGAGCTTCTCCCACCTTCATTCCGACCTTGCTGGCCAGGACGACCAAGTGCCGCCGCCCTTTGAGCAGCTTGCCGAGAATGGTTTCCGATGCACCGGAACCGTAGACGTTCGCAGTGTCGACGAAGTTGATCCCGGCCTCCAGCGCGCAGTCTAAAATGCGTGCCGAGGCACACTCATCGGCCTGCCCACCGAAAGTCATTGTCCCCAGACAAATCCGGCTGACCGCAAGATCCGTGTTGTCCAGTGTTATGAACCGCATGAAATAAGCGTGAAATAGAGGTCGAGTATAGTGGACATTCAGGACGTTGTAAAGTTAAATAGCGGTGAGGCGCAGACCCTAACGTCTGGCTAACGTTAATCGCTGCGCGCTGTTGGGAAACAGCTTTGCCGTGTTCTCTGGGCTCACGTACCCGTTTGCTGGCCGAGTTGTCCGCCGAGCGGCCGCGCTTTCACCATTGAGCCGATCGATTTCGGAGGCATGCCGCACCTGCGAACTGGGCGCAGATCGCCAGTTCCTGGTCGACAGGTGGCAGAACCGGACCATGTCGCGGCCTCGAGGACCGATAATGCCCGTCGGCGTTCCAGTACCCCCCTTGCGAGCAGTGGCCGCCCTCTCCTAAGAAAGTCAGGCGGGGGCTGTTTCGGCGTCCCGCGTGCTATCCTGCGGCCATGGTGCACCTGCCCGGCATCCTGAGCTTGTTTCTGGCGGCCGGCCTGGCTCTGGCGCAGAGTCAGAGCTCCAATACCACTAAGAATCTCTCGCTCGAGGAGTTGGAACAACTCCTTGCCCGGAAAGACAAAGTCGTGTTCCTGGACGTGCGCGAGCCCCATGAACTCGAGCAGCTTGGCACCCTCGAGGGGCACATCAACATCCCGCTCGGCCAGCTTGAGGCGCGCCTCAAGGAGCTGCCGAAGGACAAGCTGATCATCACGCTTTGAAACCGCGGGGGTAGAGCCGCGCGTGCCGCGGACATCCTCAACAAGCACGGGTTCAAAACCGTCGGGTCCTGCGGGCTAGCCGAGTATAAGCAGAAGGGGAAACCGCTAGTCTATCCGAAGCAGAAAGGAAAGCCGTCCGCGAAATAGCAGCCGCCAGCGAGGGCTGCCGGGCTATTCCACCGCGAGCGCGGGCCCCGTGCGCGTTGTTGTCCATTTGTCCAGCTTTGCCTCGAGCTCCTCCAGCCGGACGGGTTTGCTGATATAGTCGTCCATCCCGCAGTCCAGGCATCTTTGCCGCTCTTCGGACATGGCATTAGCCGTCATCGCGATGATAATCGTGCGCTGCATCTTCCCTTCGCGCCTGCGGATTTCGCCGGTCGCCTCATAGCCGTCCATCTCAGGCATGTGACAGTCCATCAGCACGACGTCGTAGCGGTTGGCGCGCAGCGCCCGCAGGACCTCTCTGCCGCTCGCCACCGCGTCCGCCGTGTAGCCGAGCCGTTCCAGTTGCCCGATGGCAACTTTCTGGTTGACGGCATTGTCTTCCGCTACGAGAATGCGGACGTGCCCGCGATCGGGCGGTCGCCCGGATGCGCGGCCGTCCGCCTGTGACGGAGACGCCGGCGGCCCCGCGCCCGCCTCCCCAATCACTCGCGCGATGCAATCGAATAGCTGCGATTGCCTCATCGGTTTGGTCACGCACTCCGCGATTCCCGCCTCCCGGAGCTGTGCCCCCAGCATGCTCTGGCTGATCGATGTCAGCATAATGACCGGCAGCGCCTGCAGCGCCGCTTCCTTCCTGATCGCCTGTGCCAATTGCAAGCCGTCCATCCCCGGCATCTGCATATCAACGATTGCCAGATCGAACCGGGCATCCGTTTGCGCGTCGCGGCGGAGCAGCTCGAGGGCCGCCGGCCCGCTCGCTGCCGACGAGTGCGGTATCCGCCACGCACCGAGATAATGCTCGAGGATTGTCCGGTTCGTAGCGTTGTCGTCGACCACCAGGACGCGCAGCCCTGCCAGGTCGGGCTTAACCCGCACGTCCGGCGTCTGCCCGCCGGCCTGCTTCTCGAAGCGTGCCGTGAATGAGAACGCCGAGCCCACCGCCAGTACGCTCTTGACCCCGATCTCACCCCCCATCATCTCCACCAGCCGCTTCGAGATCGCCAGGCCCAAGCCGGTGCCGCCGTACTTGCGGGTGGTTGAAGCATCGGACTGCGTGAACGGCTGGAACAGCCGTTCCAGCGCCTCGGGCGCGATCCCGATTCCAGTGTCGGATACGGTGACGCGAATCGTCGCTTCCCGGTCCGTCTCCCGCTCGAGTGACGCCCGGACACTCACTTCGCCAAAGCTGGTGAACTTTACCGCGTTGCTCACCAGGTTCATAATCACCTGCCTCAGCCGGCCCGGATCACCGCGCAGCAGCGCCGGCGTGTTCATGTCCACGACAATCGTCAGCTCCAGCCCCTTCTCCTGCGTCTGGCCGGCGAGCAACTCCACCGCGCTTTCCACCACCGTCCGCAGGTCAAAGTCCAGCTTCTCGAATTCGAGCCGGCCCGACTCGATCTTCGACAGGTCCAGGATGTCGTTGATCACCGCCAGCAGCGAATCCGAACAGGAGCGGATCGTCTGCGCGAAATAGCGCTGCTCCGACGTCAGGCTCGTGTCGAGCAGCAGCCCCGACATGCCGATCACGCCGTTCATCGGCGTCCGGATTTCGTGGCTCATGTTCGCCAGGAACTGAGTCTTAGCCACGCTGGCGGCCTCGGCCGCTTCTTTGGCGGCCTCCGAGATCGCGATCAGCCGCCCGCGCTGCCGGTAACTCGAGGCGGCGACGACCGCCAGCCCGGCCATGGCCGCCCCGCCCAATACCGCCAGCACCAGGAATCCCGGCTCGCCATACCAGGGCGCGTGCACCGTGAACTCGAACTTCGCCGGCGTCGTGTCGATATTTGCGTTGCGGTCCATCGCGCGAACCTCGAGCAGGTGAAGGCCGCTCGGCAGACCCTCCATCGCCGCGGTGGTCGTTTCCGCGAAGGCCGACCACGCCCCCCCGTCGAGCCGATGCGAAAACAGCAGGCGTTCGGCAGCCGTGTGCTTCCATTTATCCACGCCCGAAAATAGAAACCGCACCTGCCCCCCGGCCGCGGCTTCCCGCAGGTTCTTCTCTTCCTGGATAGCTGTCTCCGGCGGATCGCGATCGGCGTTTCCGTCGAAGAGACTCAGCCCCCGGCTGGTGCCCGCCCAGATCCGGCCCCGGCTGTCTTCCAGCAGGTCATAAGCGATCGTGGACGGCAGACCGTCTTCCGCTGTGTTCGTCAGCCACACGCCATTCTGCCGGCGCCGCACACCCGTTCCGCAGGCCACCCAAACCGACCCGTCCTGCGCCTGCAGGATCGAGCGGGCGCGATCCACCCCCTCTTGCAGCACGTGCCAGCGCTGGCCATCGTATTCCAGGACCTTATCGCGTCCCCCTGCCAGGATCTTCCCTCCCGTCAGCTCCGCGATCGAGAAGGCTCCGCTGTCTGGATATTCTCGCGATGTGAAGCGGTGGTACTTCCCACCTCGATAAACGCCTAGAGCATCGACGCCGCCTAGCCAGAGCGTGCCGTCTGCCGCTTCATGAACGTACCGGAGATTGCGAATGCCTGCATCCGGCAGGCGTAGGGCCTCGCGAAAGGTCTGCCCGTCAAAGATCTCCAGCCGGATTTCTCCCCTCTGTCCGATGTCTGCCCACACCGTCCCATCCGCGCGTGGCCGCACCACCCGGAGTCGCTTGCCCGGCGGCGCCGCGATGGTTGTGAACCGGCCGGTCGCCGGATCGAGCGCCAGCACGTGCTCGTCATCGCTGCACCGCAGCAGCAGTCTGCCGTCCCGCAGCAGATGCAGCGCTTCGGTCTGAAACATACTCGCTCTTTCACCGGGCGGCAGCGGGTATGACCGCCACTTGCCGTTTTCGAGCAGCAGGATCTGTCTTTCCTGCGAGAACCACAGTCTCCCCTGGCGATCTTCATAAATCGAATTCACCGCGTGGTGCTCCGCCGGCCCCCCCGGCGGCGTTCGCCAGATCTCGGGAGCGTAGCGATATAAGCCTTGCGTCGTACCCACCCAAAAACCGTTCTGACGGTCGGTTCGAACGCACATTGGGTATCCCGCAAGAGCATCGTTCTGCTCGAGAACTTTCCCCTCCTCCGACAGTTGCAGCAGGAGATTCCCTTTTTGCAGCCAGACAATGCCGTCCGGGCCCCGCCAGCCGCGGAACCTCCGTGCCGAGGCGCTGTAGATCGCCTCCCACCGCCCGCCTGCGAGCCGGAGGAGCGTTTTGCGATCGCCCGCAGCCGGCACACCCACGCAGATCAACTCGCCATCCTGTCCTGCGTAGGGTTCCTCCAACCGGGCGATGTCTGGCAGGCTGATCCGAAACTCCTCCCACGCCTCCGCCGCGGCGTCGGTACCTTTGGAAATTCTCAGATGGCCCGCGCCCCGCTGCCCCAAGACCCAGATGCCGTTCCGGGTGCTTTCAGCCATGCTGGTAAACGGCCCAAGTCCGGTGGCTTCTGAACGCTTCACCCAAACCAGAGCCCGGTCCCGCACGCGGAAGAGCGCGATCCCGGAGGGAAGCACGAGGAGAACCTCGCCGGGTCGGTGCCCGAGTACGGTTGGGACGTGCCTCTTCGCGGCTGACGCGGCGACCTGCGGAATCCTGTATTGTGTCCACTGGCCATTGGCATAATGCGCGATGCCGTGCCGGTCGCCGCTCCAGGCCTCCCCATCCTTGGCCACGACAATCCCGCCATCGTCGACCATCCACGGGTCCGGCAGGTGCATCGAGGAATAGCCATCAAGGATCGTGAGTGTCGAGACCTCGCCGTGCTTCAGCCAGACACGGCCCGAGGCGTCGAGCGAAATCGCCCGGATATATGCCTCCGCCAGCCCATCGGCGGTCTGCCAAACCGGCCAGGGTTTGGTGGAGGCCGATATCCCTGTGACGGCGAGGGATAGAACCAGCGCGGTAATGGCAGTGCGAAGGCGCAACGTCCTGCGCTAACACATCGGCACGCCACCACGCATTTTGAGATGATCGAACCGACCACTTTTCCAAGCCCGCGCCTCGCCCCTGAAAGTTTTCCTCAGTCCGTCTCAACCGGCTCAACTGTGTCTCGCACGGGTCAGTTCATCGAGCCGATTACGGCCGAGTTGCAACTCCTTCCCCCGAGCTTCTTAACAACTCGCAGTGCCCTTGCGTCGCGCCCCTCGCCACGGCCAGGTCGCCGGAGGCTGTCGCTGTCCTGCGGCGGGAGCTTGCGAGTGCTGCTGCTCGATCGCGTTAGTTTCCGCTCTCGGAGACATCCCCCGTCGGTGCCTCGGTCGCTTTTCGGACACTTGCAGTCGCACCGTTGCAGGGACACACCCGCGCGACCTTTCCTCGCTCGACGAACTGCGGCCATCCCACCTCGTCAGGGACATTCAGTTCCACCTTGCGCACACCCGTCGCGGGAGCTTGCGAATGGTGCTGCCCGGTTGCGCCAGTTTCCGCTCTCAGCGACGGGCGACGATCTCTAGTCCCGCGGGTCCGGTTGGCGGCCACCGCCGGCGCCAGTCTGGCTCGAATAACCACGCCCACCCAGTGATTTCGTAAACCAGAGTTCCGGCTCTGGTTCATCGACCTGATCGCTCGCGACTTGCCAGCCTCGCCCCGCGTAGCGTCATTCTTGCAAATCTCGAAAATGCCTTGATCCGGCGGCATTCTGCCATTATAATT
>JACOTZ010000271.1 GCA_016178155.1 Acidobacteriota bacterium | reverse complement strand
TAGCATACGCCGCGGCCGACCCAATCGCCATTCGTAGCTGTGACTTAAGCCATATCTTTGCCGCGAATAAACCCATAACCTTGCCGCCGGATGCCGCAGCGACTCCTTTGTTTGCATTTCGCCGGAAGCGAGTCTTCCGACCCCGATAAAAGATAATGTTCCGGAAGTGCGACTTAAAGCATGACCCTGCCGCGAGTGCATGGGCCGTCAACAAAGCGTCGGTCTCTACTCCGGTCCACTTTCCGGCCTGCTGACGTCGTTATATTGGCCGTGCGATCCGGATGACCAACTGCAGCTATGCGTGCCGCACGGGGAACCTTCATCACTGAATCGCGGCGGTTATGGTGCTCGTGATCGAGCCATAGCGAACCGTCACCGGCACGGTTGGCCCGGTTGGGGCATCGCTGGGCAGCACCGCCTGTATCTGCCAGAGTCCCACAAACCCCGGCCGCAGGCCGCTAAGTTTCACGGCGGCCCGCCGTCCCCCTACGGTTACCTCTGGCATCGATTGCGTGAACGCTGACGAACTGCCCGGCACCACAGCGCCATCCGCCAACAGGAAGGGCGGGGGCAGAGTGAGTAGTGGGACCAATCCTGCACCCGTTCCGTAAATCTCCATGGTCTCACCACGGCGGGCGGCGTTGGATGCCGAGTTACAGCGGCCGTCCTGGTTGGCCACGAAGAACACCCCTGGAGCTCGGGGCACCACAGTCACAGGAAGGCGCGCCAAGGTCTGGCCTGCGACGCGCACCTCGGCCGGATACTGTCCCGGTCCCAGCAAACTTGGAATTTGCAGGTTGATCTGGTGCGGTGACACGAACAGCAACGGGACCGCATTCCCCTGGATCAGTACCTCGGCCTGGCCCAACTTCCGAGGCAAAGGGTAATCAGAGGAAGCCAGCGTTTCCGAGCCGGCAAAGCTTCCGAAGACCGAGGCCAGCGAACCCGGCGCAACCGCTCCGCCGGAGGCAGCGCCCGCATTTACCAGTACCGCCGGCGCGGCAGGTTCCATTACCCAAACTTCGCGCAAGGCCGGCAGGGTGGCGCGGCTGATGACGACGCTGGACGGCTTGTAAGCGACCGTACCGAAGGCCGACGCGACGGCCGGCAGCGCGTCCAGCGCCGGCGGTCCCCCGATGCCTGTGCGATAGTGCATGAGTATCGTCACACGGGCGCCGATCTGCTTGGCGTAAACCGCGGCCTGCACGGCGTCAATGGTGAAAATGCCACCTGCGGGGATGAACACCACGTCCAGGTTTTGCAGATCGGCCAGTTGCGCTTCGGTGAGTTGGTCCTGGCCAAGGTCACCGAGGTGGGCCAAGCGCAGGGCCGACTGCGTCCACTGGATTATCGTGTTCGGCCCGAGGGCAGAGCCATTCTGTCCGTCGTGAAAGCCCGGAATCAAAATGAATGGCAAGTTCGCGACGGTCATGTGGGTGCGCGTGCTGATGGAGCGTCCATCCACGACTGTGAAATTGCCGCGCACGCCGGCTGTGAAGGTGTGGTCGCCGTGGTCGTGGGTGATGGTAACTCCGTCGGTGGGTACCTCCGGAATGGCGTACCCTAGTGGCGGCGGAACCGGGTCGGTGATGATTGTGGGCCCGCCTTCGCTCTGCACGATAAAGCAGGCTTGACCAACCCAGGTCAACCGGATGTTTTGGGCCCATGCGCCGATCGACAGACCCAGGAACATAAGCGTGCACGAAGCTTTCATGAGAGTGAGTCGCCTTTCACTCACTCAACCGTAGAAGGACGCTCGAGTCCCTCAGAAAAATAATAGAAAAATTGGCTTGACGGCGCTCGAGTGCGTGCTCGCCTCCGCTGCCCGGACCCAGGCAACGGAGGCGCCGCTCAGGGCCTGGCGTTCCCCGATTTAATTAAGGCACCCTCCGCCCCAACTCATCAAAGAAGTTGAGCAAGCCGTTCAGGTGCGTGGGCGGCTGCTGAGGCTCCGTCTTCGCTGGGACGAGAACTGCGAAGCGCTTGCCGTCCGGAGCGAGATCAATGTTACTGGTGGCAAACAGCAGGGACGGCACTTGCGTCACCTGAAAGTCGGACCATCGCACCGGCTTTTGCGCCACAAACGACCCGTCTTTCACCGTGTAGGAAGTCATCATAATCCGCCGATTGGAAGTGTAGAACAGGTGGCGCCCGTTCGGCGACCAGATCGGGCTCATGCCGCCCTCCGTTGAAATCTGCCATTTGCCGCCCGGGCCCGGAAACGGTCCTACGTATACCTGGTATGAGCCCGACTCGTTGGAGACATACGCCAGCCACCGCCCGTCCGGCGAGAAAGCCGCGCCGGCCAGGTGTGTCACGATGCCTTGCCCGGCACCTCCCCTGCGCATACGCAGATACGGCTCTGGCTGGCCGGGCTTGGGAAGATCCGTGCCGGCGTCCTCCAACGGCAGTGTCCAAACCAGGCCGTGGTAAACTTCTTCGAACGCCAGGAGCTTGCCATCCGGTGAAAACGAAGTAGCGGCCTGCAGGTTTGTGCCCTCCGTGAGCCGCCGTACATCACCGGAGCCGTCCGCGCGCATCCACCAGATATTGAATCCCTGCCGCGACGTATAGGCGACATGCTTGCCGTCGGGACTCCAGACAGGTTCGTCGCTACCGCCACCGCCGAAGGTGATGCGAGACATGGTTTCCCTCTCCAGATCGTAAACCCAGATATCGCTGCTGACTCCCTGCCTTATGACCAGCGCGAGCCGCTTGCCGTCTGGCGAGAAGCGAAGCCAGGTGTAGACCGCAGGGGTGCGCAGAAGCGGTTCCAGCTTGCCGGATTCCTCGAGCCACCAAACGGTTGACGGTGCCCTGGAGCTGCTGGACTGGTAAACAAAGCTGCCCGATTGCGAGAAATCGAAGGCTGCACCGCCTTCGCCCACCCGCGACGCCACATTCTCAAGCACGGGCGCGGGCGAGCTTGTGAGCGCGAGCCGGCTTAGATCCATGCGCGCGGCCAGCAGCGTGCCTTGGCGCATATAGATCAAGTGGCCGCTCGGCAGATACCGTCCGTAATACCCGCCGCGGAGCAGCGCCTTTCTCTCGCCGGTCTTGATCGAGACTACCTCAATGTTGGCATTCTCATAGTTGCCGGGTTGCGTATTCGCCGTAAACAAGACCGCTTTCGCGCCGGGCAAGACCTGTGGCCAGCGGTGTGTGTGCTCCCCCGGCTTGAGCCTGGTCAACGGCTGCGGCGTTCCGCCGTTTTCGGGGATGCGGTGGAGGCCGTCGCTCCCACCAGAGCCGCCGCCGCCGCTTTGGAGAGAGGCGACGATGAATCCGTCCTCGCCCCAATCCGCGCCGCGATTGAATGGAGCATCGCACAGCGTAACCGGCGGCCCACCCTCAACGGGGGTCTTTTTCAATTTTCCGTGCGCGCCGAATCCGATCCACTTTCCATCAGGCGAGAAGAAAATCGTCTGCACGCCCTCCGTGCCTGGGAGCGGCGCCGCCTGAGCCTGATCGAGCCGCCGCGTACAAATCCGCAGTTCGTCATCCTGCGCCCTGCACGCGAACGCGATCCGCATGCCGTCCGGCGAAATCGCGGTGACATGCATGCCGCGGCCGTGCTCGATCGAAGCCTCCGGGCCCAGATCCACATCCAGCCGCATGAGCGGCCGCTGCACGGGCCTGGCGCTTTGAATCAGCGGCGCTAAAGAGGCAGCAACCGCGCCCAGGCACGCAGCCGCGGCAACGATCCACGGCGCCCTCGAGGCGGCGTGCGCCACAGGCTCGGCCATCGCTCCGGCTGAAATGTCTTCGTCCAATGAGATCCGAACATCGCCGATGTCCTGCCAGCGCTTGCGCAGGTCCTTGCGCAAGCATCGTCCGACCACGGCGCGCAGCTTCGCCGGCAACCGGGTCAAATCGGGCTCTTCCTTGACCACCGCCGCCAGCGTGTCGGTCATCGTGTTTCGCCCGAAGGCGCACCTGCCCGTGAGCATCTCGTACAGCACCGCGCCAAACGCCCAGATGTCAGCCCGCTTGTCCACGGGCATGCCGCGCGCCTGCTCCGGCGACATGTACGCGGCGGTGCCAAGGATCACTCCCGTGCGCGTCGCTGGTTGCGTTTCTGTCGGCGCATTGTCCGGGCCTGCGACCGGTGACAATTCCTCCGTCAACTTTGCCAATCCGAAGTCGAGCACCTTCACGGCGCCATCGAGCTTGATTTTGACATTGGCAGGCTTCAGATCGCGATGAACGACGCCCTTTTCGTGCGCTGCCGCTAGGGCCTCGGCCATCTGCGTTCCCACTTGAATTGCCTCCGGCACCGGAAGGGGGCCTCGGCACAGACGGTCGGCCAGCGTTTCCCCCTGTACGTACTCGGCCGCGATAAACAGCCGGCCCTGGCACTCGCCGACCTCGTGCACTGTCATGATGTTGGGGTGGTTCAGCGCCGCTGCCGCACGCGCCTCGCGTTCAAACCGGCGCACGCGTTCGGGGTCTCGCTGAAAAACTGACGGCAGCAGCTTCAGCGCGACCTGACGGCCAAGCTTCACGTCCTGAGCGAGATAGACTTCGCCCATCGCCCCACGCCCGATCGGCTTAATGACTTGGAAATGGCCCAGCATGCTCCCCGTTAAAGACTCGTCCAGAACCGCCTGCGCGGCTTCGCCGACCATGAGGCAGACGCTTACTTCGCCGCGCTCCGCTTGTGCAGCGAGCAACGACGCTACCTCCGCACGCACCTCCGTGTCGCCGATGTTCGATACAAATGCCGAACGCTCTCCCGGCGGAAGCTGCCTCGCCTCGTACAGCAGCCGCTCCACCTGGCGCCAGCCCTCGGCAGTCACGTCAGCGCCCCTTTGCTACTTGCCGGCTCGCGACTCTTGCGTTGGAACTCACGGCGCAGCCACGCGCGGGCAAAGTTCCACTCGCGCTCGACCGTCGCGTGCGAAACCTTCAGGACCTCAGCCGTTTCATCGATCGTCAATCCCGCCAGGTATCGCAACTCGACCATCTGTGTATACCGCGGCTTGATCCCGCCGAGACGCGTCATCGCTTCGTCAAGAATCAGGAAGTCAACGTGCCGTGGCTGCTCCGACGGATTCGCATCCTCAAGCGCAACCTCGACCTGACTGCCCCCGCGTTTCGCGGCTTGCCGCCGGCGCAGACGGTCGACCAGAATGTCGCGCATCAGCTTGGCGGCCAGAGCGTAGAACTGGGCGCGGCTTTGTAGGGAGAGCTGGTCCTTGCCCGCGAGTCGCAGCCAAACCTCATGCACGAGCGCCGTAGGTTGCAGGATCGACTCGCGTTCTGTGCGGCGCAGAGCGGAACGCCCGAGACGTCGTAGCTCACCATAAACAATGGGCGTTAGCTTCGCAAGGGCCGACTTGTCACCCCCGCTCCATCGAACCAGCAGTTGACTCACTTCCCCCGGCATACACACACCCGCCCTGAAGCTCCTCTATTCTACTCCGCAGCCGGTCTTCGGCAAGCGGGCTACCTCCGGCAGAAACTTGACCGTCACCCGAGACAAACGAGGCTCCCCGAATCGCTCACGAACCCGCATCATCGTTCATGCCGACGGGTGAGCCGGGTTCAAATAAACCATAACCTTGCAAAACGGCAAAGTTGTGTTTTAAGTTTAAGTCACAGTAGCGCTTGCAGCGGCGCTGCAGCGCGGTCGCTCGGGTTCCGCCGCCGAGGTGCCCTGGAGACGCGCAGAATCGAATCCAAGCACGGCGCGCGGCCATGCCCTGCTCGCCCAATGCACCCGGCGAAGAAAAGGCGTTAACAACCGCGCTGAATTTATTTCCGCCTTACTTTTCAAGCATCCATGACCTGCCCCTGGGGAATTCCCGCGGCCCGGCTGCGAGCCTGGAGTCGCCATGGAAAACTCCACACTGCAATATCTCGAAAAAATCTATCGGATCTGGTCGGCCGGGGCGCGCCAGGAGATCTCCATCCGGATTCAATACCGGCTGGAGAAGCGGAATGCGTGCAGGATCTATACACTGGCAAGCCGGGAAGTGTGGTCGTGAAGCTGCCGCGGCTGGTGCTCGTGGTTTTGCTGGCGGCCGCCGCATCCGCCCAGCAGCTCACTGATTGGGACTTGCTGCGGCTTGTAGCGGAATCAGAGCGGCAGGCCATCGAGCGCGCCCGCAAGCGCGATATCGACTACCGCCGCCGGCTGCTCGCCGAGCGCTTCAACACCCTCCTGGAGGCGCTCTCGCAATTCTCCGAAGCCTACAACCGCGGCCAGGGCAACGTGTGGCCGGCGTCCAGGGCCAGAGCCGTTCGCAAAGCCTGGGCCGACATCGAGAAGTGCGAAGGTTTTCGGAAATGACGGACCCATTTCTTGCCCCTCAGGCTCCGCCCGCATACGCCTTGCGAACGCGCGCGGCGGAAGTGTTCATGCTGAACTGCGGCCGTCAGAGCGGTTGTCAATATTCAGGCATCGCGGCAAGCTCTTATGGCTGCCCGCGAAAGCAGCGGCAGCGGTGTTTGCGGCCGCGCAAGCGACGATGG
>JACOTZ010000144.1 GCA_016178155.1 Acidobacteriota bacterium | reverse complement strand
GATGGTCACTTCCCGCGAGGCGGTCCTGCCGTCGCGACCGTCGGCGGTGAGGGTGTATTTTGTTGTCTGCGCGGGCGTGACTTCGAAGCAGCGGGTGAGCGCCGGCGCGAGTTTCTCGACGGGCGGATCGATGCGGACCGCCGCGGCGTTCGCGACGCCGTAGCATAGCAGCGCTTTTTCGCCTTTGGGCAGCAATGGCTTATTGGTGTAGAACTGAGTGACTTCCGGGGCAGGCGCCGACGTCTGGCGCTGCGGCGCGGTTTTCGGCGAGCAGCCCGCGAGCACGATTGCGAGGAGAACGCCAGCGCGCCGTCCCGCATCCCGCCTGCTAACGGGCGCGGGTCGCGGGCGTTGCGCGGCGGCTGGCGACGATCCTGGCGAGAAATGCGGATCACCGAACCGGAATCTCACGCACGCCTCCTTCAAGACCGTAGATCCGGATCTTCTGGTCACGGCGCTCCGGCGGCGGCGCGGGCTGCTGCAGGACGGCGAGCCACTGACCGGAGCGCGCCTGAAAATCACGCGGCGCGATCTGGCCCGAGGCTTTGACAATGCGGCCGTCGATATTGGCTTCGAGTCGCTGCAAGCGCGCAGCCTGGGCGGCCGCGGCCGCGGCTTCAGGGGTTCGCGCCACCGCCCAGGCATCGATGCGGACCTGATCGCCGAGGGTCACTGCCAGGTCGGCGGTATCGATGTCTTCGCCCGCGGTACGCGAGTGCACCCACAGGTGCGCCGTTGTCAGCGCCGGACCGGGCGGGGCGAACGTATTCCGGCCTCCCGCGCGGTCGACGGCGGCCTCAAGGTCCTTTTGCCTGCCGATCAGCACAATGGAGCCACTCACGAGCGCCATCTGAGTAAGGGATTCGCCCTCAGGATCGAGGAGGAGCTCGGCCGACTGGTATGGCCGGGACACGCCGCCATCCTCGACGGCGAGCTCGCGCAGGCGGTCCAGGTCGAATGTGCCGGTGAGGATGATGAGTGTGGATTGCGGGCTCCTGGTCACGGTGGCCCGCTCGATGCCTTCGATGAAGTTAATGCCGCCGAACAGCGGTGCGATGTCGCCGGGGATGTCCCGGCGGACGGCATCGCGCAGCGGAGATTCGAGCACCTTCCGCCACTGCATGGAGGCCACCGAGACCGCATCCGGCGGGATGTAGTGCCAGAAAGCCTGGCCGAACAGGGGAAGCGCGGCAAACAGGGCGGCAGTGCAGGAGCGAAGCATGACAGTCCTCTCCCCATCGTATCGGCAAAGGCCGGCCGGCAGTGCACGAGGGTCGGAATCGATTTAGAAACGGCACCATCCAAAACGCGGCGCCGATTGATGCGCTGAAGGGGTTCGCCGGCGCCTTTTGCTCAGGCGTTCCAGTTGTTGAAGCGAATGCTCCAGAGCCGGTCGTTGGAGTCGCGGCGGTCCCATTGCGGTGTGGGCTCGAAGAAGCCGGGCTCGGCCAAGTGCTGCTTGGCAACATCCTGGTTGAGAGCAACGCCGAGCCCGGGCGCGTCCGGGACATTCGCGAAGCCTTTGCTGAACAGCGGCTTGGGACCGTTCACCAGGTCCTCCCACCAGGGGACCTCGACGGAGTGGTGCTCGAGCGCAACAAAGTTTTCGGTCGCCGCGGCGCAGTGGATGTTGGCCATGAAGGTGATCGGAGTACCCGCAAAGTGCATGGGCATGGCGACGCCGTACTCCTGGGCCATGTCGCCGATCTTCTTGGTCTCGAGCAAGCCGCCGGAGGTAGCGAGGTCGGGATGGATCATGTCGACTGCGTGGGCTTCGCACAGCTTCTTGAAATCTTCCTTGAGGTAAATATCCTCGCCCGTCAGAATCGGGATGTCGACCGCATCGGTGATCTTTTTCAGCAGGTCGGTGTACTGCCAGGGAATCATGTCCTCGAGCCAAGCCATGTTGTATTTCTCGAGCGCTTTGCCGAGCCGGATGCAGGAGTTGACGCCGATGTGACCGAAGTGGTCAGCCGCGAGCGGCACGTCCATGCCGATCCCCTCGCGGACCTGCGCCACATAGGCGGCCATCGCGTCCACGCCTTTCGGGGTCAGCTCCATGGCGGTGAACATGTGCTGCACCTGGTTGAAATCGCGCGAGGTGGTGCCGAGGGGCCGGGTCACGGTGCCGGGGATGTGCTCCACGAGTCCGACGCCGAGGTCCATTTTGAGAAAGGTGAAACCCATTTCAGTCACGCGCTTCTTCAGCCGTTCGGCAAACTCCCTGGGATCTCGCGACATGGTGGTGTCGGCGTAGCAGCGGATCTTGTCGCGGAACTTGCCGCCGAGGAACTGATAGGCCGGAACGTTGTATGCCTTGCCGGCGAGGTCCCAGAGGGCCATCTCAATGCCGCAGACGCCGCCGCCCTGGCGGGCGTGATAGCCGAACTGCTTGATCTTGCGGAAGACCTTGTCGACATTGCAGGGATTCTCGCCGAGAATGCGGCTCTTGAGGATGAGCGCGTAATTCTTGCTCCCGCCGTCGCGGACCTCGCCCCAGCCCGAGATCCCCTGGTTGGTGTCGATGCGAATGACCGGGCAGCGCATGGGCGCCGGACCGATCACGGCCACGCGCAGATCGGTGATTTTCAGATCGGAAGGCTTGGAATTGGTTTTGACGTTCTGGAGCGCGGCTTCGAGGGTTTCGTCGGCCCAGAAGCCCGCGGCCGCGGCGCCTCCGGCGAGCCGTAGAAATGAGCGGCGGTGGAATCGATTTGCGGCGGGACTGCTCATGATGAAAACTCCTTATCAGTCAAGTTGCGGGCATTATATCGTGCGGGGGGCGCCGGCGGCTCAGCTTGGGAGATGGAATCATGCACCGGCGCCCGGCTGAGCGTTGCGGAGAATTGATTCAGTGACCGGTACGTCGTTGGTGGCGTATTCCTGGCAAACGCTTCTCTGAAAGTTCCGCTGCTCCAGCGTGTGGCGCAGGTCTCCGACAGGACAGGCCGGAGGCCTCTCCTGGCGATGCGGGCGATGTGCAACTTTCATTCCTGTAGCCGTGCCACCAGGCTTATGGGGCTCGCTTACGGCCGCGGCTCGGAACGACGCTCCGGAATGAGCCGCGATCGTGAGTGAGCAGAGGCGAGGCGCGGTGGAGAATACGAGATCGTATTTGGAAATCGTGTATGAAGTGGAGACGCGGTAGCGCGGAGACCCCCGGCGGCCGCGCTGGGAGAACGCCGTCAGGCCGGTGGCGTTGGCGGCTCGGCGCCAGTGAGTCCCTGGCCGGCACGAGCGGGATCGTATGCGGGATTCGGCCGCGGCATGGCGGCGTTCACGGATTTGCGCCAGGTATCGAGCAGGCGATGCAAGCGGGCGGCGACCTTGGCTTCGCGGCGCGCGAGATTGGTGCGCTCGCCGGGATCGCGGCCGAGATGAAAGAGCTCGATCCGGCCGTCCTCGAGGAACTCGAGCAGCTTCCAATCGCCCTCGCGCACGGCGGACGACGGCACGCCGCCCTGATTGCTGTAGTGCGGGTAATGCCAGAAGAGCGGGCGCGGCCGCAACGTTCCGGTGCCGCGCAGCACAGGCATGAGGCTCACGCCATCGACGCCGTGAGGCAGGGGTTCGCGCACCGCGGCCGCTTCGCGGACGGTGGGCAGGTAATCGATGCCGCTGACGGGCGCGTCCGACGTGCTTCCCGGCCGAATCCTGCCCGGCCAGCGTACCAACAGCGGCTCCCGGATACCGCCCTCGTAGAGATGCCCCTTGCCCGCGCGCCAGGGCGCGTTATCGGTGACCGGCTGTTTGCGCCCGCCCTCGTAGCGCAGGCCGCCGTTGTCGGAGGTCAACATGACTAGCGTGTTCCCGGCCAGCTTCATCCGGTCGAGCGCGTCGAGGACGCGACCAACGGCGAGGTCCATCTGATGGACCATGGCAGCATAGGTGGCGTCGAATTCGGGAGCGCCGGGCTTGCGCTTCTCTTCGTAATAGGCGATCCAGCGCTTGCTCGCCTGCAGCGGCAGGTGCACGGAGAAGTGCGGCAGGTAGATGACCCAGGGGCGGGTGCGATTCTGCTCTATAAAGCCGATGGTTTCAGTGGCGAGCGCGTCGGCGAGATAGTCGGTTGCCGCGCCACCTTTCAGGCCAGGCAAATCAAAGGGTCCGAAGTAAGACTGAGGAGAGCCCCTGCGCGTTCCCGCAACGTTGCGGTCGAACCCCTGCGAGTCGGGGAGGAAGCCCTGATCGCCGAGGTGCCACTTGCCAATGCTCGCAGCGGCATAGCCGCGCGGCTTCAGCATCTCGGCAAGGGTGATTTCCTGATGCGGTAATTCCTGCCGGAACTGGGGAGTCAGGAGCTTCGCGGCGGGCCATTGGCGACGTCCCGGGATCCAATCGGTAAGCTGCAGGCGCGCCGGATATTTACCGGTCAGAATGCTGGCGCGGCTCGGCGAGCAGACGCAGCAGGCGGCGTAGGCATTTGTGAAGCGCATGCCTTCTCGCGCGAGCCGGTCGATGTTGGGCGTCTCAAAGACTGCATTGCCATAGCAGCCCAGGTCTTTGACGCCCATGTCGTCGATGAGGATGAAGAGTACGTTGTCCGGACGTTCCTGTGGGGCGGCCGCGGCAGGCAATGCCGTGACCCCGGCAATCCTGAAAAAATCCCGACGGGAAAGCATACGCTGGCGATCATACACCAAGCGCGTTGCGAGTTCACTCAACTGGTGACGCTCGGCCGGCGTGAAGAAGGGGCGGCAGGCGCTCTGACGGTCGCGGCTCGGAATGAACCTTCGCGATCACACGCGAGCCGGCCGCGCGCATCACTATCGGTTGCGGCTGCGCGTTTGCGAGCGGGCGAGGTCGCGAAGGGCGTCAATGCTATCGAGCACGCGCTGCCGGTCGGCCGATCGAATGCCGGCCGAATTTGCCACCTGCCGGATATCCGCCAGGGCATCGCGCAGATCACGGCGGCCGAGCACGTCGAATTCGCGATCGCGCTGCCAGTCGAGAGCCGCCACCCGCAGGACCTCGCGGGCCTGAGTCAGGGTGTCACGCTGCAACGCTGACAGCGTGTTGTTGTCCGTCAGAGCGGCAACGTCTTCGCGCAGGCGATTGAGCGCGGCCGGCATATCCGCCGCGGCGGCCGAGGTAGTCGCAGAACCGAACTGTAGTTCGGCGACGTCACGCGTTTCAAAGACCCGGCGCCGGTTGTTTTCGTCAACCATAGTGATGCGCCTCGAGCTGGCGTTGACAAACGTCCCTTCGTGGCGCGTTCCGTCGCGCAGGACCACGGTATCGGCGAGGGCCAGCACGGGAAAAAGGAAAGCAGCGACAAGACCGGTTCTCATAATGCACTCCTCTCGCGTGTGTGGAGAGCAATCGCCGTGCCACGATGAGATCCCGAGGCGTCCGTCACCGTGAGGCGGGGTTGTGAAGAGGGCAGATCAGCGGGCCGAGCAACTGCTCCAGCCGGGAGCCGCCGCGGATAATGGTCTGCGACCTTTCGGGACCGGTCGAGATAGCGCCCACCTCGACCCCGGAGCGCTCGGCGAGGAAGGCGACGTAGTCGCGGGCTTTAGGGGGAAGGTCCTCATAGCGGGTCGCGCCCCTGGTAGGGGATTGCCAGCCGGGCAGCTTCTCGTAAACCGGCCTGATCTTCTCCAAACCGCGGTTGGTGGCGGGCATGTCGACAGTACCGCGCCCGTCGACCTGGTAGGCGACGCAGACCGGGATTTCGGCCAGGTCGTCGAGGACGTCGAGCTTGGTCACGATCAAGCTGTTGAAGCCGTTAACCATCGCGGTGTAGCGCAGCAGCGGGACGTCGAACCAGCCGCAGCGCCGGGGCCGGCCGGTGACCGCGCCGTATTCGCTGCCGACTTTGCGGATGTGCTCACCGAAGTGGCTGAGCGCTTCCGAAGGGAACGGACCCGATCCCACGCGCGTGATGTATGCCTTGGAGACGCCTACGACGCCATGAATGCGCGTCGGGCCGACACCGGCGCCGGTGCACGCCCCGCCCGCCGTGGCATTGGAAGATGTCACGAACGGATAGGTGCCGTGGTCGACATCGAGCATGGCGCCCTGGGCGCCCTCGAACAGCACGTTCCTGCCCGCGGCCATGGCATCGTTGAGGAAACGCGCGGCGTCGCACACGAAGGGCTGGAGACGCCGGCCGTAGTCCTTGTATTGGCGGCGGATCTCATCAAAGTCGATGCGCTCGGGGATGTGGAAGGCCTCGGCAATCGTCTGCTTGTCCTCGGCGAGGTTACGGTAGATATCCTCAAACTCGCCGTTGACGAGGTCGGCCATGCGGATGCCGCGGCGGGCGATCTTGTCCTCATAGGTCGGACCGATGCCGCGCGAGGTGGTGCCGATTGCAATCCGGTCCGTCCGGGCTTCGGAGATCTTCTCGGCGATGCGGTGAAACGGGAAGATCACGTGCGCGCGGTTGCTGATCAGGAGCTGCTCGGAGACGGCGACGCCGGCGGCTGAAAGGGCATCCATCTCCTCGATGAGCGCGGCCGGGTCGATGACCACGCCATTCCCGATCACCGCCGTTACGCCCTCGTGCAGGATGCCGCTGGGGATCAGCTTGAGGACGAACTTACGCTCGCCGATGAACACGGTATGGCCGGCATTGTGGCCGCCCTGGTAGCGGACGACAATGTGGAAGCGGTCGGAGAAGAGGTCGACCATCTTGCCTTTGCCCTCATCGCCCCACTGAGCGCCAAGCAGGATCAGGTTGCTCATCGGGCACCTCCGCCGCGCGGACACACAGCGGCCCCACACAGTTCATTCGCTTGTTTCATCACACCCTGAGAACTTTGATTGTAGCGCAAGGACCGTATGCTAACCTCGGAAACAAATGCAGCTTTCGGATGTGTTTTTGGGGCTGGGAGAGGATACGTTCGCCCGGCTGCTGCGAAGTGTCTCGATCGGCAAGCTGAAGACGTTCCAGCTATACGAGCGCGTGAAGACGCGCTTCCACCTCCCGAAGCTGAGCTCGGAGACGCTGCGCCGGGCTGTGCCGCGGCTGTGGGCGCGAATCGCCGAGCGCGACGAAGAGTTCGCCTCGGACGTGGCTCAGACGGTGTTGGTCTCGCACCTGGAGATGATCAAGGCGGTGCTCGACGAGCTCGGGATTCCGCACGAGGACGGCTTTTTTCCGAAAGATCTGGACGTGACCGGAAAGTTTCCCGAGGGGTGGCAGCAGCGGATTTATGACAAGTACCGCAATGTATATTCGGACGCGGTCGTGCTGTTCTATATCAACCACCTCGACTGGGAACTGGCGAAGTCCGATCGCGTGTTCGTTCCCTCGCCCGTGGCTGCGAGCTAACGGATGCTACAACCCAGTCTCCCGCCCCGGGTAACACCTGACAACCGCTCCCTTACGGTCGCGGCTCGGAGTCAGGGTTTCCACGACGCGTCGAGTGCAGAGTTTGCCACGCCGCGTCGAGTGCACAGTTTGCCACGATGCGTCGAGTGGACAGTTTGCCACGACGCGTCGCGTGCACAGTTTGCCACGACGCGTCGAGTGCACGAATTGTCCGGAACACGAAGAGAGGCCTGAGGCTATGCGACAGCGGTGAGAAATGAGGGATAAGTTAGCACAATTGCAGGCAGAGGCCGGCCGGCGGATCGAGGCCGCGTCCACGCTGGACGAACTCGAGGCCGTGCGCGTGGAAGTGCTCGGACGCAAGGGAGCGCTCGGCCAGATCAGTAAGGAGATGAGCAAGCTCGAGGCAGAGGAGCGGGCGGCTGTCGGCAAGCTGCTCAATGCCGCCAAACAGGAGCTCGAAGCAGCCTTTGCGGCGCGCCAAGCCGATTTCCGGAAACAGGTGCTCGCGGAAAAGCTCGCCTCGGAATGGGTGGATCTGACGCTGCCCTCGGGCGGCGTGCCCGCGGGCAGCCTGCATCCGATCACGCGCATTCAGGCGGAGATCGAGCAGCTCTTCCTATCGATGGGATTCGCGGTGCTCGATGGTCCGGAAGTCGAAACCGAGCACAACAACTTCGACGCGCTGAACATCCCGCCGGACCATCCGGCGCGCGATATGCAGGACACGTTCTGGCTGGGAGCGGGCATGCTGCTGCGCACGCACACATCGCCCGTGCAGGTGCGCGGGATGCAGAAACTGGGGCCGCCGCTGCGGATGATCGCGCCCGGCCGGGTTTTCCGGAACGAGGAAGTCGACGCGTCTCATGAACACACGTTCTACCAGCTCGAAGGCATGATGGTTGACCGCGATGTTTCGGTGGCGCACCTGATCTATTTCATGAAGACCCTGCTCAGCGGCGTGTTCAAGCGCGATGTCACGGTACGGCTGCGGCCCGGCTACTTCCCCTTCGTCGAGCCCGGATTCGAGCTGGACATTCATTGCCTGATCTGCGACGGCGCCGGCTGTCCGGTGTGCAAGCAGAGCGGCTGGGTAGAGCTGCTGCCATGCGGGCTGGTGCACCCGAACGTCCTGCGCATGAGCGGCATCGACCCGGAGGAGTGGAGCGGCTTCGCTTTCGGGCTGGGGCTGACGCGGCTGGTGATGATGCGCTACGGCATCGATGATATCCGCCGGCTGCAGAGCGGCGACTTGCGCTTCCTGAACCAGCGGCTAACCGCCGGGCCCGCCGGGGCTATTCGAAGCGGAAACGCGGAGCGCCACGGCCTTGCCCCGGGGCAACCGCCGGTTTCCGGAGAGTTCGAGGCATGAATTTCTCATACAACTGGCTGGCCGAGCTGGTGGGGGGCCTCGATGTGCCGCCGGAGGAGCTGTCGCGACTGATCACGCTCAAGACGGCGGAGTCGGAAGGGGTGCGAGCCTACTCGCCGCACCTGGAGGCGGTCTGCGCGGCGCGGGTGAAGCGGGTGGAGCCGGTCTCCGGCGGCAGGAACGTGAAGGCAGTGGTCGAGACGTCGCGCTACGGCGAGCGCACGGTGGTGTGCGGCGCGTCCAACTGCCGCGCCGGATTGCTCACCGCCTATGTTCCGGCGGGGACGCGTCTGAACGGGCGCGAGATCGGCAAGACGGTCATCCAAGGCATCGAGAGCGACGGGATGCTGGCGAGCGGCGCCGAGTTGGGCATCAATCGCGACGCCGCGGGCATTCTCGAGCTGGCGGGCGAGCTGGACCTTCGCCCCGACCACATCATCGAGATCGACAACAAGTCGCTTACCCACCGGCCGGATCTCTGGGGGCATCACGGAATGGCGCGAGAGGTCGCGGCCATCCTGCACAAGCCACTGCGCGAGCCCGCCGATCGCGGCCTCCTGCCGGAGGCGCCGGGAGTGGTGCGTGTCGAAATCGAAGACCTCGATTTATGCCCGCGCTACAGCGCGCTGGTGTTCGAAAACGTCACCGTGCAGCCTTCGCCGCTCTGGCTCCAGTACCGGCTGGAGGCGATCGGACTCAATCCGATTAACAACATTGTCGATGTGACGAATTGCGTGATGGCGGAGATTGCGCAGCCGATGCACGCCTTCGACGCCGATAAGCTGCATGGCCATACGATTTACGTCCGCCGGGCCCGCGACGGGGAGCGGCTGACGGCGTTGAACGAGGAGACGTACGAGCTGACGCCGGCCAACCTGGTGATCGCCGACGAGGCGGGAGCGGTTGCACTGGCGGGCGTCATTGGCGGCCTCGCCAGCGCGATTTCCGAGGGCAGCCGCCGGATCGTCCTGGAGAGCGCGAATTTCAGCGCGGCGAGCATCCGGAGAACGTCGGCCGCGCTGAAGCTGCGGACGGACGCGTCGATGCGGTTCGAGAAGTCGCAGGACCCGGTGAATACGGTGCGGGGGATCGCCCGGGCGGTCGCATTGCTGCGGGAGATCTCGCCCGGAATCCGCGTGGCGGGGGGCGTGTCGGATGCGTGGCGGAAGCGGGGCCGGGGAGCGCCGATCGGGCTGCCGCTCGACTGGTTGAACCGCAAGCTGGGCCGCGACGTGGAGGCGGCGCAGGTGCGCGCGATCCTGGAGGCGCTCGAGTTCGGCGTGGAGGAGCCGGGGCCGCGCGTGTTCTCGGTGAGCGTTCCGAGCTGGCGCGCCACCAAAGACATTTCGATTAAAGACGACCTGGTGGAAGAGGTCGGGCGCATGATCGGCTACGACTCGATCACGCCGCAGGCGCCGTTGCTGCCGGCGCGCGTTCCGCCGTTTAACGAGGAACGCGAATACCACCACGAAGTACGCGAAAAGGCAGCCGCGCTCGGATTCACGGAGGTCTACAACTACTCATTCCTGAGCGAAGAGCTGGCGCGCGCATTCCGCATGGACCCGGACGCGCACGTGCGCGTGCTCAACCCGATCGCGGCGGACCAGAGTCTGCTGCGCTCCAGCCTGATTCCCGGGCTGTGGCGCAACATCATCGAGAACGCGAAATACTTCGAAGGCTTTCGGCTTTTCGAGATCGGGCGAGAGATCCACAAGCGGGGGCAGGCCGCGCCGGGGGAGGTCACACACTTCGCCGCGGCGGTGTTCGCAAAGACCGACGGCGCCGAGCACCTGATGGAGCTGAAGCACCTGGCGGAGACGCTCGCGCCGGACATTCGGGTAGCGCCGGGAACCGCGTTGCCGTACGAGCACCCATACCGCACGGCGCAACTGACGCTGTACGGCAAAGTGGTCGGACGGCTGGCGGAACTGCATCCGGATAAAATCGAACAGGGCCGCGCGGGCGTGCTGGATATCGACCTCGACGCGCTGCACGCCACGACCGAGCGCGAGCTGCGGTACAAGGCGGTGCGGCGGTTCCCCGCGAGCTCGTTTGATCTGTCGGTGGTTGCAGGGGAGCAGGAGCTTGCCGGCGGCATCCAGGACAAGCTCGCCGCGTTCGCGGGCGATCCGCTGGAGCGGATCGAGTTTCTGCGCCAGTATTCCGGTCCGCCGCTACCGCCCGGGGAAAAGAGTGTCTCGTACCGGCTGACGGTGGCCTCCCCCGAGCGCACCTTGTCATCCGAAGAGGTGTCTGCCATCCGCCAGCGCATCATCGACGCGATGGTCGCGCTCGGTTACGATCTGCGGGTGTGTAGCCCAATGCTCGGTAGCCCAATGCTCGGTAGCCCAATGCTCGGTAGCCCAATGCTCGGTAGCCCAATGCTCGGTAGCCCAATGCTCGGTAGCCCAATGCTCGGCGGCCCAATGCTCGGCGGCCCAATGCTCGGTAGCCCAATGCTCGGCGGCCCAATGCTCGGCGGCCCAATGCTCGGTAGCCCAATGACCGTGCTGAAGCCACGCGCGTGACCATGCAGTCTGCGCACTATTTTCGACTCTGCGTTTAGAACACTGCGGGTAGCATTTTCCAGGAGCAAAATGACGGTTTCGGCGGCCCGAGCATTCGATCGTGGCTTAGAAACGCTCCCCAGCCGGTCGGGGCGCGCAACGACGATCCGTTTGCCTTTCGCCGGGAAGGCCGGGGCCGGCTGCGGCCCAGAGACGGGCCAAACGGGGAGAACACGTGAGTGGCGGAGGCGCGGTTAACAGCACTTAGCGCGCATGTACTTGGCTTTCAGGCGCTCGTCGGAGAAGCGGCGCCATTCTTCCTTCGAGTGCGGACGGCCGTGCGCGGCCAGGTGGCGCTGGTAGGCGTTTTCGTCAGCCAGCTCGCGCATCAGCGCCAGCACAAGTGTCCAGAATCGTTTCATATCTCCTCCGGACGGAGCCGGCTCAGCACGAATGGAGTTTCGGTGCTGGGGGCGGCACGGGTCCCGCGCAGGAGGCCGGCCCAGACGCGGATAGAGTCGACGAGGATGGTCGTGACCAGGATGAGAAAAATGCCGCAGACGGCGGCGTCCAGCCGGGCATTGAAGATCTGCGCGTTGAGCGAGGCGATCTGCGCCGCGGTGAGTCCGGGGGCGGCGAGCGCGTTTTCGAGCTCGGCCGCCTGGGCGAGGAAGCCGATGCGCGGCACGTCCGAAAACAGCTTTTGCAGCGCGGCGGTGTAGGTGACGATCAGCAGCCAGGCGAGCGGCGCGCAGGTCACCCACATGTATTTCGCGCCATGCATTTTGATGATGATGGTGGTGGCGACGCAGAGCGCGATGGCCGCGAGCAACTGGTTGGCGATGCCGAACAGCGGCCAGAGCGAGTTGATGCCACCGAGCGGGTCGAGGACGCCGTTGTACAGGAAGTAACCCCAGGCGAGCACGATACCGGCGCTGGTCAGGATCACGCCCGGCATCCAGCTGGTGCGGCCGAGCGGCTTGTACACGTGCCCGAGCAGATCCTGCAGCATGAAGCGGCCCACGCGGGTGCCGGCGTCGATGATGGTCAGGATGAACAGGGCCTCGAACATGATGGCGAAGTGATACCAGAAGCCCAGGATGGCGCTTCCGCCGCCGCTCGAAGCAAAAATATGTGCCATGCCGAGGGCGAGCGAGGGCGCGCCGCCCGTGCGGTAGAAGAGCGTGCTCTCGCCGACATCGCGAGCGAGGGCGTTCATTTCACCGACGGTCACGGGGTAACCCCACGAGGAGATTGTGGCGACGGCAGCCGCGGGCTCGACCCCGACGACGCCTCCCGGCGAGTTTACGGCGAAGTAGACGCCGGGCTGCAGCGCGCAGGCCGCAATCATCGCCATGATGCCCACGAAGCCCTCGAGCAGCATCGAGCCATATCCGATGGGCCAGGCATGCCATTCGCGGGCGATCATCTTGGGGGTGGTGCCGGAGGAGATGAGGGAATGGAAGCCGGAGATCGCGCCGCAGGCGATAGTGATGAAGCAGAAGGGAAAGATCTTGCCCGCGAAGATCGGGCCGTTGCCGTCGACGAAACGGGTGAAGGCCGGCAAGTTCATCTCGGGGCGGACGAACAGGATGCCGACGGCGAGCATGAATACGACGCCGAGCTTCACGAAAGTGCTCAGGTAGTCGCGGGGCGCGAGCAGGAGCCACACGGGCAGAGCGCTGGCAAAGAACCCGTAAATGATGACCGCGATGGCGAGCGTCACAGCGGAGAGCGTGAAAACCGGCGCCAGCGCGGCCGAGCGCGACACCCACTCGCCGCCGAAGATGGCGAGCACGACGAGGACGAAGCCGAGCAGCGATACTTCGAGCACTTTGCCGGGCCGGAGATAGCGGAGGTAGAGGCCCATGATCACCGCGATGGGCATGGTAGCGGCGATGGTGAACGTACCCCAGGGGCTGTCCTTGAGCGCATTCACGACAACCAGCGCAATGACTGCAAGCAGGATGATCATGATCAGCATCACGGTCAGCAGCGCGGTAAAACCGCCGACCTTGCCGATCTCCTCGCGGGCCATCGCCCCCAGCGATTTCCCATTCCGGCGCATGGAGCAAAACAGAATGACGAAGTCCTGCACCGCGCCACCGAGCACGCAGCCGATGATGATCCAGAGGGTACCGGGCAGATAGCCGAATTGCGCGGCCAGGGTCGGCCCCACGAGCGGCCCGGGACCGGCGATGGCTGCAAAGTGATGGCCGAACAGGATCCACTTGTTGGTCGGCTCGAAGTCGTGCCCGTTGCGCAGCCTTTCGGCCGGCGTGGCGCGTTCGTTGTTGAGCGCCATGACCTTGGCTGCGATG
>JACOTZ010000270.1 GCA_016178155.1 Acidobacteriota bacterium | reverse complement strand
ATGGACATCCAGGATCGATCGATTGGCGACAAGGCGAATGAGAGCAAGGTGCACAACCCGGCAGAGTCCCGCTTCAGCCCTCCAAACCATCAAACCATTTACGTGCCAGCTTGTGATGCTCGGGCTGAAGCACCAGGAGCGCAAGCCACACATCCACGTCAACCAAACATCGCTTCATCAATCTGCTCCCGGCGTGAGGACCCCAATCCGTGGCGCGTCCTCACTGCCGATCACCGGCGGTGACCGGCGGGTCTTTGTGTTGTCCCGGGCAAGTCTTTGCTCAACAGCCTGGATAAAAAATTCCTTCAGCGAGATTCCCGCGGAGGCAGCCCGGCGCTTGGCGCGGGAAAGAAGTTCATCGGGAAGCTCGATGGTGGTCCTCATATGCCGATAAATATGGCATATGAGCGCGCGCAGGTCGAATATGACCGCGTACGGCTATCGTCGCCCTCAACGCGTACTCGCCAACCTCAGAAACCGCGGCGGACGCGCAGACGGCTCGCTCGCGCAGAAGGAGAAATGTAAATTAGCCGAAGTTCGTCACCACCACTCCCGGACGGTCGTGGCTCAGAACGCTTCCGCTGATTTGACGGCACTTACTGAGCCGCGCGCGTCAGCAAGCGGTTCGAAATCCTGTCGGTGACGAACTTCGATTAGGGGCGGCGAAACAATAAGATGAGCAAATGTTCCGGCCCCGTGCAACCCGTTCCCTCACGGCTCAGTACACCGTTCCGAGCCGCGACCGTGATGGAGCGGATGGATCTCAATGAACAGGTTATTCTTTCGCGGCCCCTTACGATGTCATCTCGATCCGCACTTTGGCGATGCGGTTCCGCTCCATCTCGAGCACGGTGAAGCGGCGCGTGTCGTGCTTCACTGAATCTCCCGCTTCGGGAATCGTGCCGAACTGGTAGAGCAGGAAGCCCGCCAGCGTTTCGAATCCCGCCTCGGTCGGCAGCACGATGCCGTATTGCGTCTCCAGGTCGCGAATCGATGTGGCGCCCTCCAGGTCCAGCACGTCGGCGCCGAGCGCGGGCCGCGCGCGCCGTTCGTCGTGCTCGTCCTCGATCTCGCCGAAGATCTGCTCCAGCACGTCTTCCAGGGTCACCAGGCCGCTGATCGTGCCGAACTCGTCCACGACCATCGCCATGTGCGTATGGTTGCGGCGAAACTCATCGAGGAGCTGGTTGACGGGCTTGGTCTCGGGCACCACCACGGCCTTCCGCATGAGCAGGTGCAAGCGGAAAGCGCGCACGGGCCGCCCGCGCTCCATGGCGCGCCTGCCCTCCTCCCACGCCGGCATCAGGTCTTTGAAATGGAGGACGCCTACAATGTTCTCCGGGCTGCGCTGATACACGGGCAGGCGCGAGTACTGGTGCTCGCTGAACACGTGCAGCACCTGTTCGAGCGTTGCTTCGAGCGGCACCGAGATCATTGCGTGCCGGGGCACCATGATCTCGCGCGTCACGTAGTGATGCGCATCGAGCAGGCGGCCGATCGCATCCTCTTCAAACGACTCGAGGTGTCCCTCGGTGCGGCTGCTGGCGACAATGAACTTGAGTTCTTCGGCCGAATGTCCGCCCCCGTGCGGCTCTCCGCGCAACCCGAGCAGGCGGCTCACCGCGCTTGCCGACCGCTCGATGACGAAGACGAACGGCTCCGTAATCCGGTAAAAGACCAGCAGTGCCGGCGCCACCAGCACGGCCAGCCGGTCGGCCTTCTCAAGCGCGAGGTTCTTCGGCACTACCTCGCCTAGCACCACGTGCGCGAAGGTCATGATCGCGAACGAGAGAGCGAAGCTGACGCCGTGCAGAACGGTGGCCGTTGCCGGAGTGAGCACGGGGTGCAGCGCGCTGGTGACGAGCGCGAACAGGGTAGCTTCGCCGGCCCAGCCCAGCCCCAGGCTGCTCAGCGTAACCCCGACCTGCACCACCGACAGCAGCCGTTCCGGGTTCTGCAGCAGGCTCAGCGCGGCCTGCGCGCCCACGTTGTCCTCCGACGCAAGCTGCTTCAGCCGGGACTTGCGCGATGAGATCAGCGCGACTTCAGCAGCGGCGAAGAATGCGTTCAGGGCGAGAATGAAGGCGAGCAGCAGGAAACGGTAACCGTAGTAGCTCTCGCTCATGGGTAAATGCGCCGCCGCCCGCTTGCAATGCGAAACGCGGCGCACTGCTCACTGAACGCGCTCGCGCGCTCGCCTGTTCCGGCGGGGGAAAAAGCCTTCGCTACAATCGGCGAAGTGCCTCTCAACCGTCTTCTGAAATATCTTAACGTGTTCGTGGCGGTTGTTTTTCTTGCTGTTCTGGGCATGATTTACTGGTTCGGCTGGCGCGTGCTGCCGAAGACCACGGGCGAGATCGCGGCCCCAATCGGCCGCAACTCAAGAATCACCCGCGACAACCTCGGCGTGCCGCACATTCAGGCACAGAGCCTGCAAGACCTGTACTTCCTCCAGGGCTACGTCACCGCGCAGGACCGGCTATGGCAAATGGAGATGCTGCGGCGCTATGCCGGGGGCGAGCTCGCCGGGATTCTCGGGCCCGACCTGGTCAACAGCGACCGCGACATGCGGCGCCTCCGCATGCGGCGTCTGGCCGAAGAAAACACCCGCACGCTTGACGCAAACATCCGGCCGCTGTTCGCCGCCTACGCGCGCGGCGTGAATCACTTCATCGAAAGCCACGGCAATGCGCTGCCCGTGGAGTTCACGATCCTCCGCTTCGATCCGCGGCCGTGGAGCGTCACCGATTGCGTTCTGCTCGGCCTCCACATGTTTCGCGAACTCACCTCTACCTGGCGTAATGACCTGCAGAAGTACGTCATGCTGCGGAACGGAGACCGGAAGCTCGTCAACGAGCTGTTCCCGGTGGGCGCCGGCGAGGAGCTGCCCGGCTCGAACGCCTGGGCCATCAGCGGCAAACTGACCGCCAGTGGAAAACCAATTCTGGCGAACGACACCCACCTCGAGTACGGCATCCCCACCTCCTGGTACATGATCCATCTCAGCGCGCCCGGCATGAATGTTGCAGGCGTGTCGCTGCCCGGGCTGCCCGCGGTCATCATCGGGCATAACCAGCGGATCGCCTGGGGCCTGACCAATCTGCAGTCCGACGTGCAGGACCTTTACCTCGAGAAATTCAATCCGCGGAACGGTCAGTACCTGTTTCGCGGCGAGGCGAAGCAGGCGCGCGCCGAGCGCGAAGTCATCCCCGTGCGCGGCCGGGAGCCCGTCGAGCAGGTCACCTGGGTGACGCAGCACGGGCCGCTCTGGACCGCCCAGGACAACCAGGTCTTCTTTATCCGCTGGGTGGCGGCGGAGCCCGGAGCCTTCGCCTTCCCCTTCTTCGAACTGAACGCCGCGCGCGATTGGGGCAGCTTTCGTGACGCTCTCCGCGGTTTCGCCGGTCCGGCACAGAATTTCGTGTATGTGGACGTCGACGGCAACATCGGCTATCAGGTGGCGGGCCGCCTCCCCTTGCGGCGCAGTTACTCGGGCGATGAGCCCGTCGATGGCTCCTCGGGCGAGTTCGAGTGGGAAGGCTTCATCCCGTTCGAAGAGCTTCCCTCGGCGTTGAATCCGGCGTCGGGAATGGTGGTCACGGCCAACCAGGACCCGTTCCCCCGGGATTACCCATACCGCGTCAACGGCAACTTCGCGCCCGGCTATCGCGCCGGGCAGATCCGCGCCTTATTGCGCTCGAAACGCGGCTGGAAACCCGAGGACATGCTCGCCGTGCAGAAGGACGTGTATTCGCCCCTGCATCACTTTCTCGCGCGCCAGGTGGTGGCTGCCTACGATGCGCGCGGCGCGAAGGACGGCCGCATCGACGGCGCGGTGAGCGTATTGCGGGCCTGGAACGGGCAGATGGAGAAAGACCAGGGCGCCGCCCTGCTCGCCAGCCTGCTGTACAACCACCTTCGCCGGGCACTCGCCGAACGCGCCGCTCCCGGGAAGGGGGCCGTCTACGAGAGCCGCATGGCCGGGCCGGTCCTCGAACGCCTCCTGCGCACCCGGCCGAAATACTGGTTCGCCGATTTCAACAGCCTGCTGCTGCGCGCCTTCCTCGAGGCGCTCGAGGAGGGCACGCGCCTGCAGGGCCGCGATCCGGCGAAATGGAACTACGGTGCCGCACAGGAGCTGGTCATCCGGCATCCGGTCGGCAACGCCATTCCTTACCTGAACCGGTACTTCAACCTGGGGCCGGTTCCGATGAGCGGCTCGGTCGCGTCGGTGAAACAGGTAACGCGGCGGATCGGTCCCGCCATGCGGTTCGTGGCGGATGCGTCGGACTGGGAGAAGTCGCTGCTCAACATTGCCACCGGGGAGTCCGGCCAGGTGCTGTCGCCCCATTACAAGGACCAATGGGAAGCCCATTATGTAGGGCGCGGCTTAGCCATGCCATTCGCTAAGATCAGAGGTGACGTGCTGAACGTCACACCGCTGCACCCATGACTCGCCCGCGTCCCCTCGCTGCTTCGGTTGCCGCTGTCGCCAGCTTGGTTGCGGCATCGCTGTGCTGCCTGCCGCTGCCCACCATGATGGTAGCCGCGGGACTGGCGGGCGCATCGGCCTTCACCGACGCCTTGCGGCCGTGGCTGGTGGCGTTCTCGCTCGCGGCGCTCGCGGTGGCATTCTGGCAGGCCTACCGCAATCAGCGCTGCAGCCGCCGCCATCGCGCTCTCGTCTGGTTCGCGGCGCTGTTCATGGCGGCTTTCCTCGCGTTTCCGCAGGTGTTCGCGGGGTTCGTGGCGGGCCGGGCCGGCGCCGCCGATGCCGCCGCCGCGGAACGGCTCGACCTCCAGCGCTTGCGCGAGCGGTTCAATGCCGACGGCGACCGCACGCGCCTCATCCTGCTGCTCTCGCCGACTTGAGAGGTGTGCCTGCGGGGGGCCTCCGCAGTCCAGGCCGTGCTCGAGCGCCACCGCGAACTACCGCTGCGCGCCTACGTCGTTTGGGAACCGGTGCTGCTGACCGACTGGCGACAGCCCGGCGCCGGAGTGCGTCAGCGCCTGTCCGACCGGCGGGCGATGCAATACTGGGACCGGCCGCTGTTGCTCTCGGCCGCGCTGTCGCCGGTACTGCGCGCCAATGCCGATGCCGTCGTCGGCGCCAAGCACCTCGCTACCGGGCGGATCGTGTGGGATTTGGCGGCGGTCTACCGACCGGGCGTCCAGTGGAGCGGCGCCCCTCCCGTGCCGGCGTTCGCCGGCGCTCCGGTGCTGCATACGATTGACGCGCTCGAGCAGGCGCTCATCCGCGCCTCTGATCGCCACGCGACAGCGGCACGCGCATTTCCGGCATCGTGCTCAGACCTGGAACAGAACCTGCGAATCGGTTTCTTCCCCGCGTTGT
>JACOTZ010000269.1 GCA_016178155.1 Acidobacteriota bacterium | reverse complement strand
TTCGCATCGCCGCTGCCTGGCGCACGATCTCGGCGGCCTGCCGTGCATTGCGCCAGGCCTCGGGCGACGACGCCTTGACCAGCGCCTCGCGCCGTGCGTCGAACAGCGCGACCACCTTCTCCGCCTGCTCCGCCGCCGCGGCCGCATGCGGAGCCGACATCTGGCCGCGCGGGATCTTGTCCACTTCCCCGAAGCCGGCCTCGGCGGCCTTAGCTTCGCCGGGCAGGAACTTGCGCAGATACTCCAGCGCTTGGGCGGCCGCCACTCTGTGCGTCTGCATGTCGAACGATGTGAAGCTCAGCACCGCCTTCCCCGCGGCCTTGTTGTAGGCGCGCATCCACTCGATCATGTCCAGCACTTCCTGCGTGTTCCAGGTCCAGAAGTACATCCCCGCCAGAGCCGCCTTCGGATCGCCCTCGCCACTCTTGACGTAGCGGTCGACCGCGAGCGACTCCGGCCAGTTCGCCTCGATCGCAAACACGGTGAAGCCCTTTTCCTTCACCAGGTACTCGAGTAGCCGGTGCTTGATCTGGAAGAACTCTTTCGTGCCGTGGCTGGCTTCTCCGAGCGAGACGATGCGCGCGTCTCCCACGGCTCTTCCGAAAGCGGCAAGATCGCCCATTGCGTTGCCCGCTTCCACGGTCTTCAGCGGCGCCGCGTAGCGCTTGAGCTCGGCGGCGAGTCTGGCCGTTGCCTCCGCGCTCGTGGGCGGCGCCACTGGCCGGCTCGAGACCTGCGTCGATTCCTTGAGCCGCCACCCGTCGGGTACGCGCACCCAGCTATCGCGGGAGACGTTGACCAGCGCCCGCTCTTCGCCGGCGGAGGAAAATTTCAGATCGCTGCTCACCGAGACAAGCGCCGTATCGCCCCGCATCTCCACCGACGTCACGCGCGTCCGCGAGGCAATCTTCGAGTCCGGTTTCAGCCTCGCTCTCATCATGTCCACAAGCACGCGGAGCGGCTGCTTCATGCCCATGAACCCGGCGGTCGCATCCGGCAGCGCCAGCCGCAGCACCGCATCGAAATCGCGCCTCTCGTAGGTCGCATCGATGCGCCCATACAGTTCCTGGATCTGCCGGCGTACGGCCTCACTCGCGGCCGAAACGGGCGCCACATCGAGCGAGAGGCCATCGATCCAGGCGCGGCCTTTGCCGACGGACATCAGGCCGATGTTGATGTAGCCGGCGTCTTCATCGATCTCTCCCTCGATCTCGCAAGCGCGCCACTCCGCGCTCGTGATCGGGCGGTTGCCCATGTTGTCGAAGAAGCCCATCTGGCCGCCCCCGCGATCCACGCGGAACCAGAGTTGAGCGCGATCGCCGGGCGCACGTGTATCCAGGCGCACCCAGGCGCGAAGCCGGACAAGCTTGCCGCGATAGGGTGCGGCATCGAAACGCTGCATCAGGTTAGCGAAGGGCATCGCGCCGTTCTCCGGCGCCAGCACGACGGCGCAGCCCAAACCGCTCTTGCAGCCCTCGCGGCGCAGCTCGGCGGAGTAGCCGGCATTCAGCAGCCCCTGAGGGACGAACCACCAGGCGGGAACTTTTCCCGGCTCGCCCTGTTCAAAGTCGAGGTTCGCAGGTACGGCCTGCGGCAGCGCAACCCCCGGCGCCAGTAACAATGCCAGACCGATGACTCGTTTCATGACTGGGAAGAGTATATGCCAGCGCTCAGGTCCGCGCAGGGTCTACCCGGCCAGGCCATCACGCATCGGAGCCGCAAGTTTCTCTCGCGAGATTCCCCGCCGGTATATACTCGCAGCAAGAGGTCAATCGCCGCCGGACGAGCGGCGAACCGCCGGGCAGGGCTCGCCCGAGAAATTTGAGCCGCGCAGCGTCTGGCGGCGGCGGCTTTCAGAGGAGTGGAATGACACGGCGTAGAGAATTCGTGACGGCGGCCGGCGCGGCCGCGATTTACAGGCTGGCCGGGCCGGTGGCGCTGGCTGCCCCCGCCAGGAAGATCGGACCGAACGATTCGGTCGGTCTCGGCTTCATCGGTATCGGCATTCGCGGCACCGGGCTGATGGAGGAGTTCTCCCGCATCCCAGGCGCCCGATTCATCGCCGCGGCCGACCTGTATGACGGTCACCTCGCCCGCGGCCGCGAATTCACCGGCGGCAAGATGGAGACCGGCAAGCGCTACGAGGACATCCTCAAGCGCCAGGACATCGATGCTGTCGTCATCGCCACCCCCGACCACCACCACCGGCACATGACGCTCGAGGCGCTCGCCGCCGGCAAGCACGTCTACATCGAGAAACCCATGACCTGGAGCCTCAAGGAAGGCCCCGAGATCATTGCGGCCGAGAAGAAGTCCGGCAAGGTACTCATGGTCGGCAGCGGCGGCAAAACCGCGGCCATGACGCAGAAGGTCAAAGAGCTGATCGCCGGCGGCGCCCTCGGCAAAGTCAGCCAGATCCGCATGTTGAACCACCGCAACAACCGGGAAGGCGCCTGGGTGTACCCGATCCCGCCCGATGCCTCGCCGCAAACGATCGATTGGGAATGCTTTCTTGGCCCGCGCCCCAAGCGGCCGTTCAACCCCGAAGTGTTCTTCCGCTGGCGCTGCTGGTGGGAGTACTCGGGCGGCGTCGCCACCGACCTGTTCGTCCACATGCTCACGACGCTGCACGAGGTGATGCAGGTGCGCGCTCCGTCTTCCGTCGTGTCCCAGGGCGGCTTATGGTTCTGGAAGGACGGCCGGACCGTGCCCGACGTGCTCGAATCCGTGTTCGAGTACCCGCAGGGATTCCTTGCGCAGCTTTGCGTCAACCTCAGGAACAGCGCGCCCGCGCCCCCGATGACCGTCTACGGCGACCAGGCAACCCTGGTCTATGACCGCGACAAAATTGTGGTCACCGGCGCGCCCGAGGACCACGACATCCAGATGTACGGGACCATGGCGTGGCCCAAGGCCATGCGCGACGAGTACCTCCGGTCGAAGGGACTCGATCCGGCGAATCCGCGCGTGCCCCGCTCGCGCCCCGAGCCCAAAGAGTACACGGTCGAGCGCGGACCCGGCCATGCGGACTTCTTCCTGCGCAGCATCCGCGAGGGCACGCCCAGCCGCGAGAACGCCACCGAAGGTCACGCCGCCGCCGGCGCCGCCCACCTCGCCAATATGGCCTATCGCGACAGCCGGCGCATGCGCTGGGACTTCGATTCGAACAAGGTCACGGCGGAGTAAGCGGCGGTTCGTGCCGCATACCGCTTGCGAACGCTGGACCCGCGCAACTGCGAGTGCTCATGCTGACCCTGCGACGTCAGCGGTTTTTACCCCACTACGCGGCGTCCTCGAATCTCACCACGATACGCTTACCGAGAGCCCTGAGTGCCGCCTGAATGCTCTCGGCCTTCGTGTGATGCTTGGGATCGAGCATGCGCCTGGTTTCGCTCACGCGAAGCAGCTTGGCGAGCTCCGTTTTGCGCATGCTGCGGTCGCGCATGGCGAGATACGACGCGAGCTTGGGCGCAAGCGATAGCGGAACACTAACAAGATACTGCCCGCGCTTCGGCTTCGACGGCGGAGGAATCGCGTCGCCGCGGGCGATCCGGCCTGCGATCGCCTCGGCCAGGCAATCCGCCGCCTGCACCAGCGTGTCCTCAACATCGTCTCCTCCTGTCAGCGCCTCCGGCAGATCGGGGAACCGGACGTGAAAGCCCTTGTCATTCTCCTCGGAGAAGGCTGGCGGGATAAGTGGCGGTGAAGCTCATAGGTCCTCCTTGCGAATATCGAGCTGCTTGCATATGTCCGCCAGCAGACCAGGTCCCAGGTCCTTTTTGAGATCCTTCACTACAGCAAATCGGTTGCCAAGGTAAACCGTGCCATGGCTGCCGGCGCCGCGTTCGGGCCACGGATGGAGGTGAGCCCTGCTCCCTACACGCTCTCCGGCACGACGTACGGCTCCCGGTAATTCCGCGTGAGCAGCCCGTTCGCGTCGTCCGCGTCCAGAAACCGTCCGGTCGATTGCGACATCCGCAGCGTCCGACCGGCCCGGTAGCTGATGTTCGCAAGATGGCAGAACGCGGCGGCCCGGGCGCCGATCTCGACGTCGGCGTGCAGCTTCGCGTGATCGCGCGAGCGCATCGCCTCGAACCAGTTCTTCATGTGCGGCTGCGTGGACCAGACGTCGCGGCTGTCCCCCTTTTCGTCCATCGCCAACTGGTATTTCTCAGCCCGGCCGGCGCCGGCGCCGCGCGCCGCCTCGCCGCTGATGTTTCCCGCCGTGCTCTTGTGCATCTGGAACCCGTCGGGCTCGACGATCATGAAGCCGAGCTCGCCGAAGAAGACGTTGCCGGTGTAGTTCGGGCCCCGCATCGGCCCCAGCCCCTCGCGCGGCGTCGGCAGGTTGCGCACGTCGAACGTGATCTGCGCGTCGCCGAAATCGAAGCTGCTCTGCTGCGTGTTCGGCGTCTCCTGGTCGTCCTTCCAGATCCGCTTGCCCCCAGTGGAAGACACCGATTCGGGCCACCCGCCGCGGTCGAGTCCCCAAAGGCAGATGTCCATCTCGTGCACGCCCTGGTTGCCGATATCGCCGTTGCCCGTATCCCAGAACCAGTGCCAGTTGTAGGCGAATTTATTGAGACTGTACGGCTTCCACTGCGCGGGTCCCAGAAAGCGGTCCCAGTCGAGGCCGGCCGGCACGGGCGCGTCCGGTGTGTGGCCGATCGAGAAGCGGCGCCGGAAACACAGCCCGCGCGCGTGATACACCTGCCCGATCACGCCCTGGCGCAGAAGCTCCATGGCGCGCATCTTGTGCGCGATCGAGCGGCTCTGCGAGCCCACCTGTACCATGCGCTTGTACTTGCGCGCCGCCTTGACCATCTGCCGGGCTTCATAGATGTTGTGGCTGGCGGGCTTCTCGACGTACACGTCCTTGCCGGCCTGGCAGGCCCAGATGGTGGCGAGCGCGTGCCAGTGGTTGGGCAGCGGCAGCGACACCCCGTCGATGTCCTTGGACTCGAACATCGCGCGCATGTCGCCGAACTCCTTGGGCGCGTAGCTCTTCAGCTTCTGCACCATCGCGACCGCGCGTTCCCGCGCCGCCTGGTTCACGTCGCACACCGCGGCGATGCGGCAGTCCGGGTCGAGCGCCGAATAGAAGTTGATATGATCGCGGCCTCGCCCGCCGAGCCCCGCGATCCCGACGTTGATGCGGTCGTTCGCGCCCAGAATCGGGAACCGCGCGGTGGCAATCGCCGCGGCCCCGGTCTTGAGCAGTGTCCGTCTGTCTGGGTTATGTTCCATCGGTCGGTTATTCTATCGCAGCCAGTTGGGCGGCCCCGTTTCGCGCACCCACCCCCACGCGTCACCGCGGAAGTGGTAAGATCGTCCGCGTGTCCAGATCAAGCCAGATTCGATTCGCCGTTCTCGCCATGGCCCTGGTCCTGCTGACTTCGGCTTACTACCGCACGCAAGCCGTGCCCATCATGGTGGAAACCGCGCGGGCCTTCCTGGCGTCGCTCGCCCCGGAACAGACCAGCAAAGCCACCTTCGCCTTCGATGCGGAGGAGCGCCTTAACTGGCACTTCATCCCGCGCGAGCGCAAAGGCCTGCCCCTCAAAGAGATGACGCCGGTCCAGAAGCACCTCGCCCAGGCCCTGCTGAGCGCGGGCCTCAGCCAGCGCGGCTACATCAAGGCGACCACCATCATGACTCTCGAAGACATCCTCAGGGTGATGGAGAATGACAGCGGCGTGCGCCGGAACCCGGATGGCTACTTCTTCTCGATCTTCGGCGAGCCGGCCGAAAAAGGCCGCTGGGGCTATCGCGTCGAGGGCCACCACGTGTCGCTGAACTTCACCGTCGTGGACGGTAGGGTCACGGGCGCTCCGAACTTCTTCGGCGCCAACCCGGCCGAGGTCCGCGAAGGGCCGCGCAAGGGACTGCGCGTCCTCAGCCGCGAGGAAGACCTCGCCCGCGAGCTGCTGACTTCCCTCAACCCCGATCAGAAGAAAGTAGCCATCGTCGAGAAAGTCGCTTACAAGGACATCCTGACCGCCGCCTCGCGTAAGGCCTCGCTGCAGGGCCAGCCGAGCGGCTTGCAAGCCGCGAAAATGACGGCGGCCCAGCGCCGCACCCTGCAGGCGCTGGTCGAAGAGTACGCCTACAACATGCCCGAGCAGCTCGCGCAGGCGCGCCTCGACCAGATTAAGAAGGCCGGCGCCAGCCTGTACTTCGCCTGGGCGGGCGTCGAACAGCGCGGCGGCCCCCATTACTACCGCGTCCAGGCGCCCTCTTTCCTGATCGAGTACGACAACACCCAGAACAACGCCAACCACATCCACAGCGTCTGGCGCGACTACGACGGCGACTTCGGCATGGACCTGCTCAAGGAGCACTACCAGCAGAGCCACCGTTAGCCCGCCGCCAACGCTAGCTCACCTGCGGAGCACCGCATATATCGAATTTTTGCTTAATTATGCGGGTGGAAAGATAGCTCGCCGAATCGTTCGCGCCTGCCTCCTGCATGACGAAGCCGATATTGATACGGAGGATCATCCTGAGCGCGATCCACAAAAAGAACATTGGGGAAGTTGCCCAAGCAGGTGTCGGGCAAGGATCATTCTCAGGGTCGCAATCGAATTCGGATTATGCCGCTCGGGGCGAACGCGGCGACCCGCGCGGGCGGAAGTCCGGCACTACTCGAGAGCTATAGAGGACGGCAGCCGGGCGCCGCGCCGAGGACGTAGCCCATCCGCAAGTCGCAGGCCGCTTGACGTTCGTGTAGCGCGTCGATGAGACGTGAACGGCCTCCGGGATGTGAAAGCCGGTCAGAACTTCACTTTGAGGCCCGTGGTGACCTGCCTTTGTCCATGGCCCTTCTCGCCAGTGATGGAACCGAACGCCGCGCTGGTCGGATTCGTGTTGGGATTGGCGAACTGCACGTGGTTTAAAGTGTTGAAGGTTTCGAAGCTGAGTTCGAGCGTGACGCGCTCCTTCAACCGGATCTTTTTGAATGCTGATACATTCAGGTTGTTGATCCCGTCGCTTCGCACCCCGTTGAAGCGCGAAGGGAAGGTCCGGATGTTGTTCACGAGCTGTTCCTGGCTGTTGCGATTGAAACCCGCGTCCACGTTAAACCAGCGCAGTTCGGTGCGCCGGCTTTTGGGGAGCTCGATGTCGGCCAGGTTCCCGTTGAAGATCGCGTTGCCGAATCCCAGCGCCTGTCCCGTTTGCCCTTCATACCACGCCTGCAATTGCCACCCTCCTAATAGGTGGTCTGTCAGCCTGGGCATGGAAGCGAGCCATTTCTTCCCGCGCCCGAACGGCAACTCATAGATTCCGCTGATCGCAAACCTGTGGGTGTAATCCTGGTCCGAAACCACCTTCTCCGTCCGCTCATCGGTTTGGTTCAAGTAACCGGCCCCATCCATGAACTTCGACCAGGTCCAGGCTGACTGAAGCGTGAAGCCGCTCGACATGCGCTTCTCGGCGGAGACCTGCATCGAGTGGTAGTAGCTGTATCCGGCCGGGAACGTGACGGTGATGTCGCCGAAATGAGGATAGGGTCGCAGAAGCTGCGCGACGCCCGTGTTCACGCCGCTCAGTCCCGTCCCGCTGAACTCCGGCAGCCCAGAAAACGGATTCGGAACCTGGCGGTTCAGGAAGTCGAAGGTCGCCTGATCGCGAACCGGGGAGGTTGACAAGTACTCGCGCGGGACGGGGTTGAGATTCCTGTCCACGCCCAGCTTCGTACCTCGGTTGCCGACGTAGGCGACATCGGCCACCACCCTTCCCGGCAGTTGCCGCTGTACGGACAACGACCATCGCTGCATGTAGGGATTCAGCGGCTTCTCGGCGAACCCACTCACTCCCCGTCCCAGGAATGTGGCCAGGCCGCCCGCGGCGCCGGCCGGCGTCTCAATCCCGTTCGGGAAGGGATTCCGCAGCGTCGCGACAAAAGTGACCCCGTTGTTCAGGCTGGGCACAAGGTTCGTTGGCTGGTTGAACCCGCCCTGGTTGACGCCGTCGCGGTCCACGCCCAGAACGTCGTAAAAAATCCCGTACCCGGCGCGAATCACGGTATTCGAGTTCCACTGATAGGCGATGCCGATACGAGGCGCGAAGTTATTCTTGTCCGAGGTCCAAAGCCCGCTCGGCTGGCCGCTCACTCCGGCAAACGTCAGTCCTCCGGCCGTCCGGAACGCCGAAGCGGAAACCTGCGGAATTGGATTCCTCGAATAATTAGCAAGAGCCCGTGCACTGATCGGATTCGGCGTCTCCAAGTCGATTCCACGGATCGTCCGGTTATACCGCTCCGTGATCGGAGCTTCGTATTCCCAGCGCAGTCCGAGGTTCACGGTCAGGCTCGTAGTCAAACGCCAGTCATCCTGAAAGAAAATTCCCCAGTAGCTCGACTGTTCGGCGCGGGATGCGTTGTTGTTGATCGTGCCGCCGGTGGCAATTCCGAACAGCATGGAAGCCATTCCCTGCCCGATCGGCGCCGTCGGCGAGGTGTCCAGTGGTCCTCTCGTAAACGCCTGTGCGAAGACCAATTGTGGGGCCACGCTGCCATAGTTGAAGCCCGTTTCCCGCTGAAGCCGGTACTCTGCGCCGATTTTCATGCTGTGGGATCCGGTGATCGACGTCACGGTCCCCGACGCCGTGTGGTAGTTCGTGGCGCCGCGAGCACCGCCATTGGCGCTGAGTTGCGTGTAAGCCCCGCCATCCACGGCGATGATCGGAAACGCGATCCCGTCCGGCACCAATTTTGTCTTGATCTCGTTCACCAACTGTGACGGCAACCCGAGCGATAGCAAGTCAAACCCCTGGCTCCCGCGGGTCGTGATATCGCTTTGATAGGTGATGCCGTATCGCACATTGAACAGCAGGCCCGGGTTGAGGACGTGCACATCGTCGAGGACAATGCCCCACGCCGTGCGGTCCAGGATGTTGATATTGGTAATAGTTCCGAGCGGGTCCTCATAATTGTCGTGTTGCTGATTGAATATTCGTGCAAAAAAGCGGTTTTTGTCACTAACATTATGGTCCGCACGGGCGGTATACGTGTAACTCTCCCGATTGATCTTCTGCGTGTTGAAAAAATTATTTCGCTCTTCGACATTCTGAGCCGGCTGGTTCGGGAGCGGGTAATAACTCACGATCTTGGCGGCGACCGGGTCGATGCGGCTCCCCGGCACGATGTTGCCCGGCAGCGGCTGGCGGCTGAAACGGCCGTTCGGCGCGGGCTGGATGCTGAACGGGTCGTAAATCTGATACCGCGATCCCAGCCGCAGGAGCGCGGAAAAATCTCCTCGGCGCTGCTCCTCGGTCGGCACCGTGCCGGTGAGCGACAGGTTGCGCTTGATGGTCAGGTCCTCCCACCCGAAAGTGAAAAACGTGCGGTTCCGGCCGTGGTACATCTTTGGGATCCAAACCGGACCGGTGAGCGTCACTCCGCCGCGCTGGTGCAGCCAGCTGGGGATCGCCGCCGCGCGCTCTTGCGGTGTCAACCTCGTACGCGGATCGGCCAGAAAGCGGTTGGTGAACCATGGCGTGGCCCGAAGTTGCGAATCGTTGAAGTCGGCGGTTCCGTGCAGCGCGTTCCCGCCGGACTTCATGCTGACGTTAGTCATCGCCCCCGCCGCGTGCCCGATTGAGGCATCGTAGGTGGCTGTTTGGATCTTGAACTCCTGCACCAGGTCCTGCGGTGGAGAAAAGACGGCGTTGCGGTTCGTCATGTTCGGCGAGCCGTCCACCATGACCTCGCTCGAATTGCTGCGCGTGCCGTTTACGATCACACCCGTGGCCGCCCCGGCGTCCATCGGATTCCCTGCCGAGGTGCCGCCGCTCGAGAGCACACCCGCTGTCAATCGCGCCAGGTAGAAGGAATTGCCGCCCACCGTCGGCAGGTCCGTCACGCGGCGTTCATCCATTACCAGCCCGATGCTCGCAGTCACCGATTCCAGCAACGGGGTCTCGCCGGTCACCACTACCGATTCGGCCACGTCGCCCAAATCGAGCCTGAAATCGAGCGGGATGCGGTCCGCGACACGCAGCTCGATGCCATCGCGCACCGCTTTCTTGAAGCCTGTCAGTTCCACTTCCACCCGATAAATGCCGGGTAAAAGGTAGGAGATCTCGTAGTACCCCTCTTCGTTGACAACACTGGACACACGCGCGTTCTGCGCGGTATTGATCGCGGTTACCTTGGCGCCAAGCACGATGGCGCCGCTGGGATCGATGACGCGACCCACGATGGTGGCGCGTGATTCCTGGCCGGGCACAACGGAAGCGGACACCAACAGAACCAGCGCGCAAGTCAGCGCTTTCATGATCAGACCTCCGAAGCTCAAACGAGTGTTGCCTAGAGTTTATAACCGTTATGGCACGAGAGCAAGGGGGTATCAGGGCCGGCAGGGCCGGCAGGGCCGGCGGCAGTTCTTCGTGCCGATTTCTGACGTTCAACGAAACCGCTGCCAGCGCAGCGAACGTGCCGGTCGCGCGGGGCAGCCCGCTTCCACCCGCGCGGGGGCGTGCCGAGGGCCGCGCCACGGCCCTGGTGACGAGGTCGCCGCCCGGCCAAGAGGGCTCGAACACTCAAGTGACCGGATCGGACGAGGCTTCAAAACAGCTGGAAAAGAGGAAGAAATCGTATGGACCGAGGTCAAAGGCTGGCGCGCAGGATCTGAATCGAGGGAACGCTGCCGAACCGGTTGATGACGGCTCCACATTGTTCCCCAGGTTCCGCTGGTGATGGCCTGCACAGCCAGCGGAAAATTCTGTGTGCCTCAAATTGTGATCATCTTCCAGGCTGCAGATTGCCGCCCTCGATCTGCCCCTCGCTATCGTCTTCGATCACCAGGCCCCTTCGGCCCGCATCCAGGATTCTGACGTTCGCCAGATGCATGCGGCGGCAGCGGCGCAGGAAGATTGCAGGTCTCGTGTCGCGGCCCCGGTTGATGTGAAGCCCCGTGATTGCGCTGTCGGAGCAGTCCATGAAAACAACGTCGTCGCG
>JACOTZ010000312.1 GCA_016178155.1 Acidobacteriota bacterium | reverse complement strand
GTCGAGGAGTACCTGCGATCCGTTGGGAATCGTGGCGGTGATGAGACGGCCTGGTGCTCGGCCTTCGTCAACTGGTGCATGGAGCAGGCCGGAATTGCCGGAACGCGAAGGGCGAACGCACGCTCCTGGCTCGACTGGGGGGCACTTTGCCTGGCGAGACCTGTCTACGGGGCTGTGACCATATTGTGGCGCGGGAATCCGCGGGGCTGGCAGGGCCATGTCGCCTTCTATGTAGGCCGCGAAGGCAGGAATCTGATCCTGCTGGGCGGTAACCAGGGGAACGCCGTATCCCTCCGGCCTTATGCGGAGGGTCGCTTGCTGGGCTATCGATGGCCGGTCGGTTACACACCCCCGGCGAGTTAGCGTTGTGTCCCGTCCCATATTTGACGACCGCTCGCCGCACACTGGAAGAGCGTCCAGGCACTGCTGGGCGCTTCTCGCGGTATGGAGTCTGGCCTGCGGGCATCCATCGCCCCAGCCGCAAGCGGCCGGCGCGGGATCGCCGCCGATGGCGAAGTTTGTTGAAGCTCTGCAGAAGAAAGACCGTGAAGCTTTCCTTGCGCTCTTCTCGCGAACGACACCCTGGGAGTACGTTGGCACGATCACCGACCCACCGCAAGTGACGAAAGTCGAGTTCAACGATCTGAAATCGGATCTCGAGAATCGCAGAGGCTGGTACGAATCCTTGTTCGACGCGGGCGGGGACGACTGCTTCCGCGACTGGGTGGCCGGCTCGGACGCCTCCGCCTGGGTGCGGGCGAAATCAGGGAACCGGTTTGTCCGCCAGCAAGTGGGCGGAAAGGACACCGTTTACGTCGAATGGCGGAAAGAAGGGGATGCGTGGGTGGTGGCGGCCATCGCGGAGCCGTCCGGATAATTGAAGGACGGCGATCGGCAATCCCCGAGTCGTGGTGTTTTGCGAAGAACAATCGCAGGCCGCCGCCAACCCCTTTCGTATGCGGCTATACGCCGCTGGTGTTGTTACCGACTCACAGCGTGACCCGCGTCACTGCGCGGCCGCTTCCCAGACTCACACATGGCGGGTCCCGCCGGACAGGCTGCCGGAAGCATGTGGGCGGCTTCGTTTAACGGTTTAATTTGGAGTGGCTACAGAATTGCGGGATTATCAGGCATGGAGGGTTCGAATGCCTGAGAAAAAGACGATTGAGCGCGCGCGCCGGGCGAAACGGGAGGGGAAGGCTCCAACGACGCAGGCGGGCGAGTTTGTGCGCGAGGAGATGGAGCATATCCGGCAAGGCAAGCACGGGGCCCGCTCGCCGGAGCAGGCGATCGCGATCGGGTTGTCCAAGGCACGCAGATCGGGAGTCGAACTGGCGCCGCCGAAGCGTGGCAAGACCTCCGCGCAGACGCGCAGGAAGGCAGAACAGGACCTGGAAAAGGGCCGCAGCGGGGCAGCGATGAAGCCGGCGGCGAAACGGTCGGCAGCCCGCAAGCGCGTGTTGAAGCGCGAGGGGCGCGCCGCGGCATCGCATCGCGCTCTGTCGAGGCAAGCGAAAGCGGCAGCGCAGCGGCGCAGGCGGCGCGGGACCGTGACTCCGAGCACGCGCCGGACAAGGTGACGGCGCACCGCCCGCCGGTAACGGCGCCGGCAAGGGCCCGGGGAAGACGCGATGCCGCTTGCTTCACGCGCGCGGCTCGGAAGAATTCGTAAGGAGGGTTGTCGAACGCAGGCGCCTCTACATGAGGCTGGCGGGGGCGGGTTGAGGAAGTGCGCGAGTTCGCCCGCGTTTCAGTGGTGCCTGGCGAAAAACAATCGCAAGGCGCTGCCAATCGACGCTCGATCACGGTTTGTCCACGCCTGCGCCGAATTGTTTGGACGCCGATTCCAGGCATCGATATTCTTACGTAAGGTACGGTGCGCGAGTGGCACGACAGAGCTGCGGCCGGCGCCTTCTTCGCAGGCGACCTGGTCGGATTCACGGCGGGACTGTTCATCACGGTCCTGCTGCTCGTCCTGACTCTCCGGGCAAAGAAGCTGCCGGGAGCACCGGCCGCTCACGTCATCTTCGCGGTCTGCGCTCTCTTCTGGAATGCAGGGGGCCTGGCTCATGCCGCGCTGCTTGCCTCCGGCGAGCCCCGCGAAGCTCAACTCGCGCAGGCCGCTGAAGTTGTTCAGTACCTGGGCGCCGCCACGTTTCCGATTCCGATCCTGGCCACATGGTCGCGCTTCGCGATGCGCTCGTGGCAGAAATCCGCCTTGCGTTGGCTACAGGTTTTCGCGGGCATTTCCGCGGCGGCAACTGCGGCCGCACTGCTCTATCCCGTCGTTTTCGACGGCCCTCGTGAGCTGCTCATCCACGCGGACTACCTCACAGCGTGGAACGCCACCGTTTTTCTGGCACTGGGCGCCTTCATCTCACTCCGGCGATGTCCGACGCCACGCGCTGTGTACTTCCCCTCGCTGGTGATTGTCTGTTCCGTAGCCGCCGCCGCGGTTGCGATGACGATCGCTCGAGACACTCTTATTTCGATGGAGCCTGGCGCCTCGCTCCCGGCCCTTGGACGCCACCTGCTGCTGTTGATCGTCCTCTGCGCTTTTTTTCTGTTCGCGAGATTTCGCTTCGCCGATGTTTTCATTCGCTATAGCGTGAGAATACTACTGGCCGGCACCTTCGCCATCGTTCTCGCGGTCTCGGCGCGATGGATCATCCTGTCGCTTCACTCCGGCCAGATCCAGTTGACGCCCGCGGTCCACGTGTTTGGAATCACGGTGCTTGCGGCGACTCTGATGCTCTTGTTCGCCTTCGCGGATGAGCCGCTCAACAGGCTTGTCAACCGGTGGCTTTTCCACTCGCCGGACTACCGCGCTCGTTCCCGGAAATTGGGGGAGACGCTTCGCGGGCTTCAACTGGAACCGGAAATTGCGAGTGCCGTTGAGGATTCCGCGCGAGAGAGTCTGGAACTCGAGGGTGTGCGGCTAATTCCGCTGGATAGAGGGCTATCCCGCATGCCGCTTGCTAACGCGCGCGGCTCGGAAGCGTTTGCAAGCCACGGCTCGAAGATCTTCATGACGAGCCGCGACCATGAGGGAGCCGTTGCCAAAGATGAGGCGGGACACGGCGCCAGCGTGTCCCCGTGTGATCTGCCGGATGGCGTCATGGATGGAGAGATCATTGAACTGGACCGGTCAGATTTCTTGCGCGATCGTCTTCCACTGCCTCATGTCGAGTTCCTGGTCCCAATCCGCTCGGCTGGAGAGGTGAGTCATCTTCTGCTGGTGTCTCCGGGTTCAAACCGGCCGGCGCTGATGATGAACGATCTCAACTATCTCCGCACGATCGCGGGGCACTGTGGCAATCGCCTCGATGCGCTGCGTGTGGAGCGCGAGGCGGTGGAGCGGCGAAGCCGCGAAGCGCTGCTCCAGCAGCAGGTAACGGAAGCCGAGCTCCGTGCGCTGCGATCTCAAATCAATCCTCATTTCCTCTTCAACTCGCTGAACACCATAGCCGATCTCATCGTGAGCGACCCTTCGCGGGCCGAAGAGATGACGCTTCGGCTCGCCGAGGCGTTCCGCCATGTCCTGGCCCACTCCAGCCGCCCGCTGACGTCCGTCAGCGATGAGGTCGAGTTCCTGCGGACGTACTTGTACATCGAGGAGGCTCGTTTCAGAGACCGTCTTCAGGTCGATATCGATGTCGCGACGGAGGTCGCGGGTGAACAGATTCCGTCGCTGATCCTGCAGCCGCTGGTCGAAAACGCTTTGCAACATGGCCTGGGACCGAAGCCCGGGCCGGGTCATTTATGGATCTCCGCGCAGGTGGAAGGAGAACAGTTGCGGCTGAGAGTCGAAGACGATGGCGTCGGCTGTGGCGGGAAGGGGCCGGCCAGATCCCCACGTTCTGCAAAAACCAACGGCAACCCGGCGGTGGCTGGCCGCCAGGCGGCCTCGGATGGCCTTGGTCTGAGCAATGTCGCTGAGCGCCTCAAAACGCTGTATCCGGGATCGTGCCAGCCTTACGTTCGAGCCGCGGGAGGGCGGAGGGAGCCGAGTGACGCTGCTGATTCCCCGCGACGAGAAGCCGGCATGAGGAGCTTGATCGTCGACGATGAGGAGTCCGCGCGTTCCCGACTGGCGCGCCTTCTCGCAGCACACCCCGATGTTGCTGTCGTGGCTGAAGCGCGCGACGGCCTGGAGGCAGTCAGAAAGATCGAGGAGTTACAGCCGGATGTTGTTTTCCTCGACATCGAGCTGCCTGGACTCACCGGCTTTGATGTCCTCGAATCGGTGCGGCGGACCGTGACGCTTCCGCTCGTAATTTTCGTTACCGGGTACGATCAGCACGCCTTGGCGGCGTTCGAGGCCAACGCCTTGGCCTATCTTCTCAAGCCCGTGCGTCCCGAACGGCTCGCGCAGGCTGTGGAGCACGCCCGAAAATTGAGTGTCGCGAGCGACGCCAAAGAGCGCGAGCAGGAACACGTGCTGCGAGTCGCCCGTGAATCCCCGAAACCGCTCCGTCGCATCGTATGCCGAAAACGGGATCGTTTACTGCTCATCCCGCCGGAACAGATCCTCTGGTTTCGAGTGGAAGATGGCGTGGTAAAAGCGCGTACCGAGAACGACACGTTCTGGGTCAATCATCAACTCGGAGAACTGGAAGCGAGGTTGCCGGCGGACCTGTTCTTTCGCGCGCGTCGAGAAGCGCTCGTGAATCTGACAAAGATCAAGGAGATCAGGCCCTACTTCAAGAGCGGATTCCTGCTCGTCATGTCCGATGCCGCCGCGACCGAGATTGTCATCAGCGCCCGCCAGGCCCACCAGTTTCGGCAGCGGGTCCCCGGACTCTGAACCCTCGCTCGCCGGCTGAAATCCACGCGCAGTTGAATCCATTCACGCCTGTCGTTTTTGTGTTGAGCGGACTCCGCGATTACCTGTATGGTCGAGACAAGGACGGCGGGTGAAGCGCTCCCGCCGGGCTGCGATTCGGACCTGGAGGCTAAAGTGAGAAGGCTCTTTCTGGTGATATCGATGGTTGTCTTCAGCGCGCCAGGCATGTCGGCGCAGGCCGGCGCCGGGCGTGAAGCCGGCAGTGTCGCGGGCGCATGGGGACTGACGCTGGAGTCGCCACATGGGGCGATACAGTTTACGCTGCAGTTGAAACAGGAGGGCTCTAAACTCAGCGGCACGGCTGAGCATGAGGGCCAACTACATCCGCTGACGGGCAGCGTGCAGAAGAATCAAATTGGGTTCAGCTTCCAACCGAGAGGCGACGCGACGCTCGCGTTCAAGGGCACGGTGGACGGCGACAAGATGAGCGGCGCCGCGGAGCCGAGCGGGGCGCGCCGGCAACACGGGGGCGAACGCTTCGTCCTCTCATGGCGCGCCACCCGGCGGACGTAGCCGCGACCGCATCAGATTGGAGGCTTAGATGAGATCTGGAGAGCTGTCTTGTGCGATAGGCGCGCTGATTGTTTCAAACCTGATGGGGCAGGTCCCGCCAAGGTCCGTCGTCGGTACCGTGACCGACTTCAAAGTGGACTCGATGGAACTGGTCGTGAAGCCCGACCGCGGCGAGGCGACCTTCGTGCGATTCGGACCGGAGACAGAGGTTGTCCGGGTAGCGCCCGGTGAGCTCGACCTGGCAAAGGCCGGGCCGGCGAAGCTGACTGACATCTCTCTCGGGGATCGGGTGCTTGTGTCGTTCGTGGCCGGGATGACGGAAGCACGGCGCGTCGTGGTGATCTCAGCCGCCGACATCGCCAAGCGCGACGAGGCGGAAAGGCTGGACTGGCGCAAGCGCGGTGTATCGGGCGTGGTGGTTTCGAAGAACGGAAGCGAGGTCATCCTGGAGGCGCGGTCGACGGAGGGCGCACGGATGATCACAGTCACGATGACTGAAAGGACGGTCTATCGCCGCTATACACCGGATTCGGTGAAGTTCGCCGACGCCAGGCCGAGCACGATCGACGAAATCCGCAAAGGCGACCAAATCCAGGCCCGCGGCGAGAAAAGTGCAGACGGGCTGAGGCTGACGGCGCAGGAAGTCGTGTCCGGGACCTTCCTCACCAGGATGGGCCCAATTACGGCTGTCAATGCCGATGCCCGGGAGATCACCATTCGCGACGTGGCGACGAAACAGCCGTTGACCGTCAGGCTCACGGAAGATTCGAAATTGAAAAAGCTGCCGGACTTCCTCGCGATCATCGGCGGCAAGGCGCACGGAGAACATAGCGATGGCCGGCCGCCCGAACTGTCCCAGATGTTGGAGCGGCTAGCGCCGGCCAGGTTCGAAGACTTGAACGTGGGTGGATCGGTGATCGTTTCGAGCACCCAAGGGGCCAGCAGCGCTGCGGTGACAGCGATCATGCTCCTGGCGAACGCTGATTTTCTGATCCAAATGATGCATCCGGAAGCCGCCGGACAGGCCGGACCCCACACTGGCATTGACGCCGGTGCCTTTCGCGCGAGGCACGCCGGCATGTTCGGTCCAGGTGGGCTGAGTCTTCCGTCCATCCTTCCGTAACTCCGTGTGGCCAGGCAAGGCTTCGCCTTGATATCGCTGCGGGATATGGAAGACAGAAGACAGGAGTCAGAAGCGAGAATGCCCAAGCCGCTTCAGCCGCGCGGCCAGGCCCCGGCAGTGGAACGAGCACAAAATTCTCATTTCCATGCGCACAACCGATTCATAAGCCGGCTGTTGCTCCTTTCTATAGGATTTTTACCGTTTGCGCTGGCATGGGCTCAATCCGCGCGGACCGTGGAAGGTCCGCGTCTGAGTGGAAGCGTCACGGACCCGTCCGGCGCCGCAGTGCCGGGCGCTCATGTTGAGGTTCGCGGTCCGTCCGAAAGCGCCGAGCGCATCCAGCGCGCCCGGACCGATCGCAGCGGACGCTATTCGTTTCCGTCTCTCAGGACCGGCAACTATCAAGTTCGTGTCAGGGCGAAGGGGTTCGCGCCCGCCGAGAAGAACGACCTCCGGGTCGCCGGACCGACGACTTTCGACGCGCAACTGGTAATCGAGGCGGCAAGGGAGGTGGTCAATATTGACACCGAGGCTACCGGCGTCACCCCGGATCCGGCGGCGAACGGCAGCGCGGTCGTGCTCGGCCGAAAGCAGATTGCGGCTCTTTCCGACGACCCGGATGAGCTCGCGCAGCAGTTGCGAGTGCTGGCCGGGCCGGCTCCGGGTCCCGGAGGAGGGCAGATTTATATTGACGGCTTCCTCGGGGGCAACCTGCCGCCGAAGTCGACGATCCGCGAAGTACGCATCAACGCGAATCCGTTTTCGCCCGAATATGACCGTCCGGGTTTTGGACGCATTGAAATCTTCACGAAGCCCGGCAGCGGCTCGTTCCGGGGCGAGGCCTTAGCCCAGTACAACAACAAGTTTCTGAACGCCCGCAACCCGCTGCTTGCGCAGTCCGCACCGCCTTACGACGCGCAATTGTACAACCTGAACTTCAGCGGTCCGGTGAAAAAGAACAAGGGTTCATTTACGGTTGACGCCGAGCGCCGGCGGATCGAAGAAAACGCGCTGATTCTGGCGACAACGCTCGACGACAACCTCAGCCCTGTCAGAGTCAGCGAATCGTTCGCGACGCCATTGACGCGCACCGCGATCGCGCCGCGGTTCGACTATTCAATCAACGAGAAAAACACGCTGGTGGTCCGTTACCAGGATGTGCGCGCCAATTTGGAAAACGAGGGCGTCGGCGGCTTCAGCCTGCGTTCACGGGCATACAACCAGACACGCGTCGAAAATACGGCACAGATCACCGAGACGGCGACCATCGGTCCTCGAGCGATCAATGAAACGCGATTTCAGTTCATGCGCTCCCGTGTCCAAAACACCGGGGACGACGCCACGCCCGCGATCATCGTTCAGGACGCCTTCTACGGCGGCGGGCCGACTACCGGCAATTCCAGCACGGCGCGAAATACCTGGGAGTTGACGAACATCTCCACGTACATCAGGGGCGCCCACACGCTGAAATGGGGCGGGCGCGTGCGAGGATCGCTGCTGACTGACACCTCGTACGATAACTTCGCCGGAACGTATACGTTCTTCACGTTGGAGGGCTACCAGAAGACGCTGGCGCTCGAACGCGCCGGATACAGCGGCTCTGAGATCGTTCAGCTTGGCACCGGACCATCGCCATTCAGCCTGAACGCCGGAACACCCACCACCCAGGTGAACCAAGCCGACGTAGGTCTGTTCGTGAATGACGACTGGCGCGTTCGGCCCAACCTGACGATCAGCCTCGGCGTTCGCTACGAGGCGCAGCGCAATATCGGCGGGCGCGGCGAGTGGGCGCCTCGGCTGGGAATCGCGTGGGGCTTGGATGGCAAACCAAACCGGCCGCCGAAAACCGTATTGCGTGCGGGGGTCGGGACATTCTACGACCGGATCCCGGAGGTTGTAACGCTCAACGCCCTTCGATACAACGGAACGACGCAGCAATCGTACCTGATTTTCCATCCGGACTTCTTTCCGGCGATCCCCCCGCCCAGCGTGTTGCAGGCGAGCCGCCAGCCGCAACGATTGCAGCCGGTTTCGAGCGCAATTGCGGCCCCGCGGATCTACCAGACAAGTGTAGGAATCGAGCGGCAAATCAGGCCGTATGCGCGCGTGACAGCAACCTGGATCAGCACGCGTGGCGTGCGCCTTCTGAACGCCCGTAACATCAACGCGCCGCTGAACGGCGCCTATCCGTTCGGCGACGCGGCGGTCCGTCTGCTCACCGAGTCGGCCGGCTTCAGCCGGCTCAACCAGTTCGTCGTTAATCCCAGCATGAACTACAAGAGGCTGGTCGTGTCCGGCTTCTATGCACTTTCGTACGGCAGGGACGACACGTCCTGCGAACCGATTCCGAGCTATTCACCCGGCGGTTGCGTGCCTGCCGATCCCTACAACCGGCGCGCCGAATGGGGACCATCGAATTACGGCGACGTGCGCCACCGCATGGTGGTCATGGCGGTAGTGCCTCTGCCGTGGGGATCCAGTGTGATGCCATTCTTCATCGCGAACAGCGGCCAGCCGTACAACATCACGACAGGCCTCGATCCCTATGAAACGGGCTTCCCGACTGCGCGCCCGGAGCTGCTTCCGGGTGTGGCAGGATCAGCCTGCCAGGGGAGCGGCCTGGTTTACGCGGCCGGATTCGGCTGCTTCCAGTTGAGCCCTGCTCCGAGCGCGCCGACGGTCGGGCGGAACTCCGGCCGCGGTCCGGGAACGGTGAGCCTTGGACTTCGCGTGTCGCGGACCTTGGTCGTTTGGCGGAAGCGGCGAAACCGGACGAGCGGATCAAGGCGGTCCTCCCCCAGGAATGACCAATCGCGGCGCCGGCGGAGCGCCTGCGGGGCATTCAGGCGGTTCGCCGCACGGCCCGTTTGACCCCAATACCGGCAGGAAATACAACCTGACGCTGAGCGTTTCCACGCTCAATGCACTGAACCGCACCAATCTCGCTCCGCCGAACGGAGATCTTTCGTCACCTTACTTCGGGCAGTCTCTGGGGTTGGCCGACCTGATGGGTCACATGAGCGGCACGAGTACGTATAACCGCAGGATTCATCTTCAATTGAGGTTCACGTTCTGAGTGGCTTTGCAATTAGCAGGAACGGCGGGCGCTGACCAGCCTGCGATTGCGCCCGGGCCTGCTGACAAGTTGATTACGCGGAACGGCGCTCTCGTTCGAGGGCCTCGTGCAAGAGCATCTTGATATATGTCTGATAGGGGAGACCCTTGCGCCGGGCGATCTCCCGGGCCGCCTTGAGATCGGGTACCGGCCAGGAGCGGAGCCGGGGTTTGGGGAATCGAAAACCTTCTGACGACGGCACCTGAATCGGACGTCCTCTGAAGCTTGCAGCGGCCGCGGGTTGAATCGCCTGCTTTGCTCCACATACATATCCACACACGGAAAATCCTCGAGAACAGTCCCTAAAACCTGTTTGCAACCGGCCCGGAGAGGTGTGTACTACGCCCATCCGGCAGACCAAAGTCGGGAATCGCGGATTCGGTTGGCTCGAGACGAGTTTGGGGCCGCGGATGCGGCTGTTGGGTGAGTCTATCGGGGAGGAGCCATGTCACGATTCGCTTGTTGTGTTTCACGATTGGTGCGCTGCTGCTTACGGTCAGCGCGCCCGGCTGGATACAAACTTCAGGGAGTGGTACTGACGAACCTCGGTTCGACCACGGCTAAACCCGCGACTGCCCGTTAATCAACGCGATGCGTGTGCCGCTCGACCTGAGGATCCTTCCTCTACATGAGGCTGGCGGGGTCGACGTCGATCACCAGGGCGGTGGCGGGCCAGTCGCGCTCGCGAGCGAAGTCCCGCACCTTGTGCAGCAGCTCGGCGAGAACGCGGCGGCTTGCGGCTTTAATTAGCAGTTGATAGCGAAAATCGTTTCTCAGCTTCAGGACCGGCGCTTCAGCCGGCCCGAGCACGCGCACCTGCTCGGGGGGCGGGTTGAGGAAGTGCGCGAGCTCGCCCGAAAGCCGCAGCGCTTCCTCCTGCTTGGGGCCGCGGACGAGCACGCTCGCGAGCGCGACGAACGGAGGGTAGCGCATCTGCCGCCGGAAGTGAATCTCGCGCTGGTAGAACGCCTCGAAATCGTGCCGCGCCGCCATGCGGATTGCCCAGTGGTCCGGGCTGAGGGTTTGCACCAGCACTTTGCCGGGGATCTCGCCGCGGCCCGCACGCCCGGCGACCTGAGTCAGTAACTGGAACGTGCGCTCCGCGGCGCGAAAGTCGGGCAGCGCCAGCCCGATGTCGGCGTTCACGACGCCCACGAGAGTGACGTTCGGGATGTCATGTCCCTTGGCGATCATCTGAGTACCGACCAGGATGTCGTAGCTCCCCTCGCGGAAGCCGTGCAGGATCGACTCGAAGCGGCGCTTTGCGCTCGCCGAATCGCGGTCGAGGCGGGTGATCCGCGCTTTCGGGAACAGGTTGTGCAGCTCGTCCTCGACGCGCTCCGAGCCGACGCCGAGAAACTGGATCTTGTCGCTGAAACACTTCGGGCAGGCGTTCGGCACGCGCTCGGAGTGATCGCAGTAGTGGCAGAGCATGCGCCGGTCGCGCCGGTGCAGCGTCATGGTGACCGAGCAGTTGACGCACTGCATGCGCTCGCCGCAGGCCCGGCACGCCATGAAACTCGAAAAGCCGCGGCGGTTGTGCAGCAGCATCACCTGCTCGCCGGTCTCCAGCCGCTCCTCGATGGCCGCGAGCAGACGCCGCGAGAAGGTCGATATGCCGCCCGTCTCGAGAAACTCCAGCCTCATGTCGATCAGCTCGACCTCGGGCATGGGGCGCTGCTCGATGCGCTCGGGGAGCTCGATCCCGGTGTACTTGCCGCGCTCGACATTATGGCGGCTCTCCAGGCTGGGTGTCGCCGACCCGAGCACGACCGTCGCGCCGGCCATCTGCGCGCGCACGACCGCCACGTCGCGGCCGTGGTAGCGCGGCGTCTCCTGCTGCTTGTAGCTATGGTCGTGCTCTTCATCGACGACGATCAGCCCCAGGTCCTGCACCGGCGCGAAGACGGCCGAGCGCGTGCCCACCACGACCGTCGCCACCCCGGTGCGGATGCGCCGCCACTGGTCGGCGCGTTCGGTCTCGTGAAACGCCGAGTGCAGGATGGCGACGCGGTCGCCGAAGCGGTGGTAGAACTGCGCCGCCATCGCCGGAGTGAGCGCAATCTCGGGCACCAGCAGCAGCGTGTTGCGGCCGGCGGCGTGCGCCGCCTCGATGGCGCGCATGTAAACTTCGGTTTTGCCGGAGCCAGTGACGCCCCGCAGCAGAAAGGTCTTGAACTGTTTCGCTTCGATCGAACTCCGGATGGTATCGAAGGCCTGGCGCTGCGCCTCGTTCAACGTCGGCGGCGGCTTGAGGAAATGCGCCAGCACCGCGGGCGGCTCGATGCTGAGGCGCAGCAGCTTGCGGCGCGCCAACGCGCGCGCGGACTGGCTAGCCTTGGCCACGCTCGACTCGATCGCGGCGAGATTATGGGACCCCGGGTGCAGCTCCAGATAGCTGAGCAGCTCCCGCTCGGGCTTTTTGAGCTTCACGTCCGGCGGCCAGCCGAGATACTCGATCCGCAGCCGCTCCGAGACCGCGCGCAACGGGTCGCGGTCCTCCTGCGTTTCCACCAGCCGGACAAAGCCCTTCTTCTCGAGCGAGCGGACGGCGTTCCGGGAGTTCTCGACTTTCTTTTCAAGGTAAGCCGCCGAAAGCGAGCGCTGTTCGAGAAGATGCAGGACGCGCACGGCGGGATCTTCGGCGGCCTCGCGGGAAGGGAAGCGGCGCGCGGCGTCCCGTCCGATGTCGGTCAGCTCATAGACGCGCTTGGTACGGAGATCGCCCGAGAGCGGCGTCATCACCCGCAGCACTTCGCCGAGAGGGGCGACGTAATAGCTCGCGATCCACTCCGCCAGCCGGATGAGGCCGGGCTCGAGCGCGGGCGCTTCGTCGAGCAGGCGCAGGGCCTCTCGCGTCTCCATCGCCGGCGCCTCGTCGTGAGTGCGCAGCACTGTTCCGGTAAGCTTGCGCGAGCCGAACGGAACCAGCAGCCGGCAGCCCGGCTGGACGCGGTGGCGCATCGTCTCGGGCAGCCGGTAGGTAAAAAGCCGGTCGAGGGGGACCGGAAGGCTGACATCGGCGTAGACTGGCTGCACGCGCTATTCCGCCTCGCGGAGTGCGGAAGGAAGTCGCCGCCCCGGCGGGCAGTTTGCCGCCTGCGCGACGGCGGCGTCACTGGACGGCGCTCCCGGCCGCTTGCTCACGCGCGCGGCTCGGAGGTGTTGCTTCTGAGCGACTGACCGGGAGCGGTTGTCAAACGTCGTGCGGGACACCCAAGCGGTTCGATGACCGCGACCGATGGCAACGCCACGGACGGAAAGATGCCAGCCAACCCGCTCTGAGAAGGAGCCGTGTCCCGCGAGTCTCATTCAAGCGACCGGTAGATCGGCTTCAGGGCGGGATAGAGCGACTGGTAGATCTTGTGGCCGCGCGCATACAGCCCGGCCTCGGCGGCCCGAGGTGTGACGGCGGCGATCTCGCGAATCGCCCGGCTGCAAGCCTCTTCGACCGACGCATACACACCGGTTCCGACCAGCGCCAGGATCGCGGCGCCGTAGGCTGAGCCTTCCTGGGTTTCGAGGATGACCACACGCTTGTTCATCACGTCCGCGAGCACCTGCTGCCAGATGTGACTCTGGCCCGCTCCGCCGGAGATGCGGATCGAGTCCACGCGCACGCCCATGCTCTCGATGATATCGAGGCCATCTTTCTGGCTGTAGCAGACGCCTTCGATGATGGCGCGGATGAGGTCGGCGCGCGTATGCGATGCCGTCAATCCGATCCAGCCCCCGCGCGCCAAAGCGTCGAGGTGCGGCGTGCGCTCGCCCATCAGGTACGGCAGCCAATACAGGCCGCGCGAGCCCGCCGGCACGGTTTCTGCTTCCGCCGTCAGCTTCGAGTAATCGAGCTTTGACATCAACTGATCGCGGAACCACTGCAGGCTGAGGCCCGCGCCCTGGGTGACGCCCATCACGTGCCATCTTCCGGGGACGGCATGGCAGAAAGTGTGCACGCGCCCCCGCGGGTCGTACGCGGGCCGGTCCACATCCGCGAAGACCACGCCCGAGGTGCCAAGCGTACACGAAACCACTCCGCCTCCGACGATGCCGTTGCCCACGGCGCTGGCAGCCTGGTCGCCGGCGCCGCCGACCACCGGCGTGCCGGGCGAGAGCCCGACCCCGGCGGCAACGCGATCGCAGACCTTGCCGCTCACCTGGTCCGACTCGTACACGGGGGGCAGGAGCGACCGGTCGAGCCCGAGCGCGTCCGCCATCTCGTAAGACCACTTGCGATGAACCACATCGAACAGCGAGGTGCCCGAGGCATCCGACACCTCGGTGGTGAATTCACCGGTGAGCCGGAAGCGGACGTAATCTTTCGGCAGAAGGACCTTGCGCACGCGCGCGAAGTGCCGCGGCTCATGATCGCGGACCCAGAGCAGCTTGGGAAGCGTGAAGCCGGTAACCACGGGATTCGCCGTGTATTCGAGCACCTTGTCGCGGCCCACTTTCCTGTGGATGAAGTCGACCTGCGCCTGCGACCGCTGGTCGCACCAGATGAGCGCGGGGCGGATGACGTGGTTGTGCTCATCGAGCAGCACCAGACCGTGCATCTGGCCGGAAAGCCCGACGCCGTGAATCTCCGCCGAGCGGATGTCGGCCTCGTTGAGCACGCCCCGGATCGCCGCCTGCGCCGCATCCCACCAGTTCTCGGGCCGCTGCTCGGCCCAGAGCGAGTGGGGCATCTGCATGTCCTCGTGGGGAGCGGTAAAGGACGCCTTCAAACGGCCCTTGTCGTCGATGAGCAGCGCTCGCGAGCCGCCGGTCCCGATATCAAGCCCGAGCCAGTACATATCGCACCTCAACTGTAGAACGGCAGCGCGGCCGCGCCATAGAGTCCGGCCTCGTTGCCGAGCATGGCTTTTTCGATTCGCGTTTTCGTGTTGCGGAAGGTGAAGGAGCGCAGCTTGATTTCCGCGATCATGGCCGGCGCGAACTGGTCCCATGCGGCCAGCACGCCGCCGCTCAGCAGGTAAAGCGGGTAGTTAAAGATGTTGATCAGCGTGGCGAGCGCGATGCCGAGCGATGTCCCCATGGTGCGGAAGATCATTTTGGCGCGCTGATCACCGGCGATCGCGAGCTTGTACACGTCCTCGGAGCTGAGGTTATCGCCCAGGCTGAGAAGGCGGGCCATGCTGACAATAGCGGTGGCCGAGGCGTGCTTTTCCAGGCAGCCGTAGTTGCCGCAGCCGCAGGGATTCCCGTTCGGCACGACGGTCATATGGCCGAGCTCGCCCGCCATGCCGACGAAGCCGTGCAGCACGCGCCCGCCGCAGATGACGCCGCCGCCGATGCCGGTGCCGAGCGTCAGCATCACCAGGTCGTTGACTTCGCGGCCGGCGCCCATCCACTTCTCGCCGAGCGCCGCCGCATTGGCATCGTTCTCCAGGATGACCTTGGTGCCGAGGCGCTTCTCGATCTCATCGCGCACGGGGAAGTTGTCGAACTCGGGCAGATTGTTCGAGCCGACAATGAGACCCTTCTCGATCTCGATAAAGCCGGGCACGCCGATGCCGACGCCGGCCAACGGCTCCGGGCCGCGGGCGGCCTGCAGCCTGCGAATGGAGCGGATCATGTCATCGAGCACCGCGTCGCGGCCGGCCTTGAGCGCGGTGGTGCCGGAGAGCTTGTCGAGGATATTACCGCCGGCATCGATCGCCGCGGCGCGCAGGTTGGTGCCTCCCAGATCCACTCCAATCGAGTATTCGGCCATGCAAACGAAGGATAACAAAAGGGAACGATCGCGCGAGCCGCCTATGACGGCGGACGTAAGCGGTTACATGCCTTATCGCTGATTTGTGTTTCAGGCTGCGGCGAGGAGCACCGCCGTGACCGATAGCCGTTTCCGGATTGACTTGCCGGTCCAAAGCGATCATAATTATCAACAACTTCGACCCGGAGGGGACGAATGACCTCGAAAGTCTGCCTGGGTGCTCTTCTGCTGCCCGCCCTCCTCGCCGCCGCGGAAAAGGCGAAACCGGCCAAACCCGAGCCGATGGCCGCGGACCGCTTCGCCGACATCCATGCGCCGCTGTTTGCGCCACCGAAATCGAACGATGCCGGCGTGCTGACCGAGCGGGTGGCGCGGGCGCTACCCAGCCGGGGGGCGGCGGCGAAGATCGCGCGTCGCAATTTCATCGACGAGCACATCTTCGGCAAGATGGAGCGGGACAGCGTTCCCCACGCGCCCCTCAGCACCGACGCCGAGTTTCTGCGCCGCGTCTCGCTCGACTTGACCGGGCGCATTCCAAGCGCCGAGCAGGTTCGCAGTTTCCTCGCTGAGCGCAACCCGGCCAAGCGCGAGCGGCTCATCGACCGGCTGCTTGAAAGCGAGGCCTTCGTCGACAAGTGGGCCTACTTCTTCATGGACCTGTTCCGCGCCAACGGCAAAATGGGCCGCGGGCAGAACCTGTTCCACTACTGGATGAAGGAGAACCTGCGCTCCGACCGGCCCTATGACGACGTGGCGCGCTCGATCATCGCCGCCTCGGGCAAGAGCAACCATGTGGTGGCCGCGGCGAACGTGGCGGCGCGCGAGCACGTGCAGGCCAAGCCGCAGCCCGAGGACGGCAACGATCTGGGCATGGTCCATCAGCTTGATACCGACGACGAGCTGGCGGTCCTCTATGGCAAGACGTTTCTCGGCGTGAGCCTCTCCTGCATCTCCTGCCATGACGGGAAAGGGCACCTCGAGAAGGTCAATGTCTGGCTGAGCCGCAAGACGCGCCAGGATTTCTACCGGAATTCCGCGTTTCTCGGGCGGCAGCGTTACCTCATGTATTGGGAGCACGGCAAGCCGCAGTCGGGCGAGTTCCTGATCGACGACGGCAACCCGGGCTACGACACGAAGGGCGCCAGCATGATCCGCGTGCCGCGCTTCGGCGGTCCCGGCGATCCCGCATTCATTCTGACCGGCGAGAAGCCGCGCACCGGCGCCGAGCCGAAGGAGGAGATGGGCCGGATGCTGACGGCGCATCCGCAGTTCGCGCGCGCGGCGGTGAACCTGTTCTGGTCGCGGCTGATGGGCTTCGGCATCGTCGAGCCCTTCGACGATTTCGACCTGGCGCGGCAGGACCCGAACAACGTCCCCGCCGGCTGGGAGCTGCAGCCGACGCATCCCGAGCTGCTCGATGCGCTCGCCGCCGATTTCCGCGAGCACAACCACAGCATCCGCCACCTGCTGCGCACGATCGCGCGCTCGAGCGCGTACCAGCTTGCGGCCCGGTTCGACGGCGAATGGAAGGAATCCTATACGAAGTACTTCGCGCGCAAGTACGTACGGATGCTCGGAGCCGAGGAGATGCACGATGCGATCGCGCTCGCCACCAGCCGGCCGGGCAGCTTCCGCTTCGGTGGCGGCACCATGGGCATGGCGATGCAGGTCAGCGGGCCGTCCTCGGGCGGGGACCTGCGGACATTCCTGAACACCTTCGGGCAGTCGAACCGCAACAACCCGCCGCGCGCGCTCGCCGGCTCGCCGCTACAGCCGCTGATCCTGATGAACACGCCGGTGTTGAACGAGCGCGTAACAGCGGCAAAGGACAGCCGCGTGCAGCGCCTGCTCGACACCTACAAAGAGGACCGTCGCGTGGTGGAGGAGCTGTTTCTGGCGACGCTCTCCCGGCCGCCCTCGCCGGCCGAGACGCAGGTGGGGGTTGAGGCGATGGCGAAAAACCGCGTGGAAGGCGCGGAGAACCTGCAATGGGCGCTGATTAACCAGGTGGAATTTCTGTTTAATTACTGAGGCGTGCGATGAAGACGGTTGGCGATCTCTTCCCGACGCGGCGCGAGCTGCTGCAGTGGGGCGGCCTGGGGCTGCTGGGCGCCTCGGCGCAGGGTGTGTGGCCGCTCCGGGCTTCGACCGGCGGCAAGGCTCGGCCGCGCGGCAGCGCCCGGAACGTCATCTTCTACGAGATCTCGGGCGCGATCAGTCACATCGAGAGCTTCGATTTCAAGGAATCCGCGGGCATGCCCAAGGACCTCGAAGTACGCAAGGTCCGGGACGATCTCTACCTCTCGCACCTGCTGTTCCCGCGCCTCGAGCAGCATCTCGACGAGGTCTGTATTCTGCGCTCACTGCTCAGCCACGAAGAGGTGCACTTTCGGGGCCAGTACTACGTGCAGACCGGGCGCCAGTTAAACCTGGCGTTTGCGCGCGAGATCCCGGCCATTGGATCCGTGATCGCCTCGGAGATGGAGGGGCGCCGGCGCCCGGCCGATACCTTCCCGATCTATCTCTCCTTCAACCTCGAGAAAGGCTTTCCGGGCGCACTCTCCACCGGGTTCCTGCCGCCGCGCTTCTCCGTCGTGGACATCAATCCGGAGTCGGTGACGAGGGGCGCGCGGCTCGACGGCAAGGCCGTGGAGCTGATCGAAGAGCGCTGGCGGCTGCTGAAGAAGCTGCGCGATGCGCAGGGGCGGCCGCCGTCGGTGTACGGCAAGGAAATGGCGGGATACGAGGATTTCTACGAGACCGCGCACCGCCTGCTCACCGACGGCCGCTGGCCTGCTGCGTTCCAGATCACCGAGGAAGACAGGAAGCGCTACGGCAACACAAGCGTCGCTGTTTCCTGCATTCTGGCGCGCAATGTGCTTGAGCAGGACGGTGGAACCCATTACATCCACATCTGCCATCCGGGCTGGGACCACCACGTCAACATCTGGAACCGCGCGGTATCGAATAACCATTACAAGTTGTGCGCGGAATTCGATCCCGCGTTCTCGAGTTTGCTCGAGGACCTGGCGGCGACGCGGTCGAATGCCGACCCGGCGAAGACGCTGCTCGACGAGACGCTGGTGGTGGCGATGAGCGAATTCGGGCGCACGGTGGGCCCGCTCAACAACATGCTCGGGCGCGACCATTACAACAAGTGCTTCCCCGCGCTGTTCGCCGGCGCCGGGGTCAAAGGCGGCGTCGTGCTCGCCGCTACCGACAAAGAGGGCGCGAAGTGCACGGATACGGGCTGGAGCCGCAAGGAGCAGCCGCGCATCGAGAATATCGTCGCCACCATGTACTCGGCGCTGGGCATCGACTGGAACAAGGAAATTCGCAATACCCCGTCCGGGCGTGCCTACCCGTATGTGGACCCGCTCGGCCCCAACGGGTATATTCCGACGGATGACATCATGTCGATCTACGGTTAGCGCGCGGTCCCGCGCCGAGTCTGCCGGCGTAGGAAGCGCGGAGACGGTGATTCCGAGCCGCGACCGTGAGCGCGCGGTTGTTGCGAGCGGGAACCCGGTTGCAAAGATCGATGCGGGCCGCCGGCCGCGGGCCAGGACGTCCCGCCCGCTCCTATGCCGCGGAGCGCGTCTGGCCGCGCTGCTGGTCCTGGCCGGGGCGGCACAAGCGGCTGAGCCCGGGATGGTGTTCGTCCCGGGAGGGGAGTATCGGCGCGGCCGCTCGCACGCGCTCCCCGACGATGGGCTGAAGTGGTTTCCAGCTCTGCTCAAGGACGACCGTCCCGTGCGGACGATTCGCGTGGATGCCTTCTACGTGGATGCGCGCGAGGTCACGAACGCGGAGTATGCGAGCTTTGTGAAAGCCACGGGCCATCGCACGCCGGTTCACTGGCGCGCCGGGAGGCTCGCGCCCGAACAGGAGAAGCTGCCGGCGGTCAACGTGAGCTGGGACGATGCCGCCGCCTACGCCAAATGGGCGGGCAAGCGTCTGCCCACTGAAGCCGAGTGGGAGCGCGCCTGCCGCGGGCTTGCCGAAGGTCAGAAGTACCCGTGGGGAGAGCGCGAGCCCGCCGAGAGCGACGCGCGCTTTGACGTGCTCGATGGTCCGTGTGAGGTTGGCAAGTTCGCGCCCAACTATCTTGGCCTGTACGACATGGCGGGCAATGCCTGGGAATGGTGCTCGGACTGGTACGACCGCGATTATTACGGGCGCGCTCCGGAGGAGAATCCACAGGGCCCCGCGAGCGGGCTGTACCGCGTGCTTCGCGGCGGCTCGTGGGCCGACATCGCGAAGTATCTCACCTGCGCCAACCGGAGCTGGGCGCGGCCGGCTGAGCGGAGCCCGAATATCGGCTTCCGCTGCGCCAAGTCCTTCTCGAAGCGGTGACTCACGTGTCCGGGCGCGGGCGAAGCATGGGGGAATTCGGTCTGACACCGGACACGTACTGTCAAGTACTCCTACAGCGAGCGGCGGCCTTCTGGGAAGATAAGAAGCGTATGGACATTTCGATGCCCTCCTCGTTCCCGATGAACGAGTTCCGCGCTTTTGGTCTCGCGACGAAACCGTTCTTTCCCGCCATCCTCAGCAACGAGGATATGAGCGACCCGCTTCACCGACGGACCCACTTTGACTGGGCGTGGCAGGCAGTTCGTTATCGCTTTCGCAGCGCTGCGGAATCCAGCGACGAGTTCAAGGCGTTGCGTGGTAACGCAAGTGAGATGTGGAAGGCTGGCTGGGGCGACGAGGAGCTCACATACAAGCTGGAGCGCTGCATTTACGTGTTCTTCATGGCCGGACTGTCCGTATTTGAGAGCTTCGGCTATTGCCTATATTTCCTCGGGGGCGCGCTCAGGCCAGCCGATTTCCCTCACATTTCTACGCCGAGGAAGATCTCATTGGCGGCCACCAGTAAAGCGTTTGCGGCCGCTTTTCCAAATGCAGCGATCACTGCCGGTCTGGCGGCGCTGTTGCAGCAGGCTGAATTCACAAGAATTCAGGAATTCCGAAATCTCCTCGCGCACCGGATCAGCGGTCGGCGAAGCATCCGGGGATGGAGTGACGGAACTACGTCCACTCACGAGGAAACCTGGCACATACCCGGATCAAGCGACAATTTGGACTTCAGCGCTGATATGCTCCGGGATGAGTTGGAGGAAATCGCCTGCATACTCAGACAGTTGAGCGCCGCCGCCAGGGAATTCGCAGAGACTCACGCTCCGCAGCCAGTGCAAGGATGACCGACCGCCCGACCGCCTCAGATTTGTTCTGACGGTAGCTAAATGGTGCGATCGCGTAACGCGCCGCCGTTTCTCGCCCGGTAGTACCTATCGATGCGTCGATCGAGGTCGTCCGCATCGCCGCGCGTGCCGCAGCCGTGGCAGATGTGCCGCTCGCCAGCATCATGGTAGCCCGTCTCCCGGCAGACGCAGTAGTCGTAGGGCTCGACGGTGATGTTGTCGCTACCGCACTCCGGGCACATACTCATCTCGGGCTCATCAAGCCGGCGCGAAAACCTCGGACACTTCCGCCACGGGCGAAGTCCAATCCCAACCGGCGCTCTGCCGTGGCCGGGCCGCGCCACGAGAGGTGCGACAACTGGCCGTCGCCCTTGTAGATCGCGTCGCGTTAACGGATTGCTGCGCGAGCAGGTGCTTGCGGTCGCCCTTGATGAACCGAATGGAAACGCCGTGCTCGACCCATTCCGCACGCCCCTGACGGAGGAAGCGGAGTGCGCGTTTTAGAGAGGTGAAGCCATGGTCGGAGGCGGGATTGACGATCCGGATGTCCTTGCGCACAGCTGTGGTGTATGCCCTGGTGTTGGGATTGCGGGTATGCCCGCAGAGCGATTCAGGCAGCGCTGCTATCCCGCTGTCAGCCGCAATCTCGCATCAAACAGAATCGAATTCGAGCGCTTTATTTACCTTGGAATCAACTGCGCCACGGTAGGCGAAGTACAAAGTAACCAAGAAAGCACGGCTGACTCCACTCCGGGTCGCCTCGTTGGGCGCAGGTTCGCAGGGGCGCTATGCTGAAAGCGGTCCTATGCGCATTCTGACGCTGTTGTGCTTAGCGCAGGTTCTAAGCGCTCAGGGAGGCGTCGATCCCTGGAGCGGGCTGCGGTCGAGCAATCCGCCGGGAATGTCTATCGCGCTGCGGCTGATTAACCCGCACGCGTTCCGTCAAGGCGAACTCATCAAGACAGAATTAAACTTGCCCGACTTCATCCCCGGTGCGGGTTCGCCGCCCGCTGAACAATGGCAGTTCACAGGCCTCCTGCTCGACCCTCCGACGAATTGCGGCACGGTCATAAAGCCCTGCTTCCTGAACGAGACGGAATTCCACCTCATGAATGGTCCGCGTGGCGTTTCGGATCGCCAAACGCTGGCGCTGAACTCGTACCTTCCCGCGCTTCCCCCGGGACGATACCGAGTGGCGGCGCTGGCACGAAAGCTGGTGTTACGAAATTACAGGTCCGGCTCGACTTCGTATATTTACAGTGATCCGCCGCAGTATGCCGTATCTGGCACGGTGGAGGTCGAAGTCATCGGCACGAGCGCCACATGGGTAAGGGGTACTATCGCCCGGAGCGTGGCCACTCTGAACGGTCCGCAACCGCACGACAACGCCGGATACCAGGAGCAGCGGGACGCGGCGCAGCAACTCGCGTTTCTGAACGATCCCGCCGCGTGGACTGCGTCTCTCGATCTGCTGCCCAAGGAGGAGGCCGTGCTCCTGGCCGGCTTGGATCGTGGGCGGCCGCAATCCCGTGTATGCGAACTCATGCAGGCGCGGGTCGCGGCCCCGGCACAATCAGTCTCATCGTCATACCTCTATCGCCTCTCAGAAATCTGTGCACGCGCACATATGCCGCCCGCGCCTGCCCCGGCACCCGGACAGGCAGCGCCGGCCGCCGTTGTGGGGGTTCTCTCTACTACACCCCCACCTGTCCGCACTGTTCCACCTAATCCCCAGATGATGGCGTGGATCGAGAAGCGGCGTGCTTACACCGAAGACATCATGAACAGTGCTGCGGCCACTCTGGCCGGGAGTCTGGCATCCAAGCAGGGAGCGGCCAAGTGGGACGCTTTCGCCACACTGCTCCAGCGGATTAACCAGATGCGAAGTAACCGGCCGCCCACGCCCGATCCGGTCTGGATTCCGCTGCTCACGGCGACATTCGTGCGCGAGTTCGCGTCCGTTGAACCCGCTCGCAAGCAATACCTGCTCGACATGTACGCCTCGACAGTAGATTCGCCTGAACTGGTGCCGCTGCTCGAAGGCGTCCTGGATAGCTGGAAGCCGGGCGACTACTTACGAGGCGGCTCACTCCGCGCTGCGCGCGCTGAGCCGCATCGACCCGGCCCGCGCGCGAGCCCGCATTCTGGCTGAGTTGGTGAAGGAGAGAACTTGGCTCGATGCGCCGTCGCTCGACTTGCTGCCGCCTGCCTCCGTCCCGCCCATGGATGACGCGCTCATTGAAGCCCTTGTGCGCGCGCAACGACCTGGCGGCTGGAACCCTCAATTGAGCATGGCGGCCATTGCTCGGTATGCCACACCCAAGACGCTTCCGCGTATTCGGGCCATCTATGAGTCGCAGCAGGACTCTTGCCAGCCGGAGTTGGTTGCGTACTTCGTCCGCGTGGACCCGACCTATGCGGACCACATTTTCCATAGCCATCCCTGGGACATGCACGCGCCACCACCGCGCTGCACCGTGCAATACTTTAACCGGACAGCGCCGCTTGCGATGGGCCCGCCGCTGGAGCGTTATCTCGCCGCTTACCTAATGCACAGCGACGTTTACGTCAAGAGCACTGCGGCGCGCGTTCTGGGACGCTACGGAACTGCGTCTGCACTACCCGCGCTTTGGGACGCTTTCCGTTACTTCCACGAGTATTGGAAAGGCAAGAATACCGAGTTAGAGCGGCTCGGCGAGGGAGTGAATCTGGAACTCGATCTCCGGAATGCGATCGCCCACGGGTGCGGGTGGCTCGTATCCGAGACCGACCTGCACCTGATCGAGTCGCTTTGCATCTCGGGCCGGTGTATTTGGGAGACGCAGCAGGACTTGGAGAGCGTCAAGCCACCGCTGCACGTCGAGATTACCGGGCAGCCTCAAGGTATTATGGCCCGCGTCGCCCAATACTTCTCCCTCGACTCGGTCGCAGCCATCAAGTCCAAACTGGCGCAATACCCGCGCGGAACCCGATTCGTCCTCTACGCCCCAAGTGGTCCGATTGCGCAAGTCGCCGATGAGATCCGCCGCTTCGCTGGGGAGAAGGGCCTTGTCATCACGATGCCGGAAGCGCACTAGCCGCCTGGCGGCGCAACATGGCCGCCCTGCGCGAACGTCGGGAGGACACGGGACAGATCTCCCTAATAGAGAGAGAAAAGTGGTCCTCCTTCTGGACGACGACGAAGACAAAAGTGGATTCGAGTGTCCCGACTATCCCGACCCTCCCACGCCTATGAGAACACGATGCGAAACGTCGTGACGTGCGGAGTCCACTATCCCATTGGGAACACAGGCCAAAAACGGAAATGTGGACTCCATTTGGACTCCACGGACGAAGGTTTCGATGCTGTGGACACCAGATCAATTTGGTAAGTATTTTGTTTTGTTTGGGTTTAGTTTGGTGGACCTGGTGAGATTCGAACTCACGACCTCTTCCATGCCATGGAAGAGCACTTGTCTCGCTGCTGGTGATAGAACCGAATCAGCCGCTTGATCGGTCGGAACGCCGTTACGACGCGCACGCGGTCCTCGCGCCATGTCGTCACCACAAGAATTCGGCCTGGAGAAGTTGCGCCAGGGTTAAGGTGCGGCTCCTTCTCTTTTGACGACCCCGGTTCCGAGATCCACCGGGTCAGTGCGGATGACTTGCTCCGCTTTGTGCGGCTGGGATGCCACGGCGAGCGACATGGCTGACATTCGCATCGTCCGAGTCGAATTCGATCTTCCGTCCATTCGCGTTCGCTCAGTGCACTTCGTTTGTAGGTATAGCTGGCGGCAAGCCGCCTGACAGGAGAGCAGAACACAGGCCGAATTCGGGAAACCGCGCGGCTTACCGAGGCTTCGCCGCCGCCACCAGCTCGTCCGGGTGTAAAGCGGTGTCAACCCCGCACTCGCGCCACAGCTCCTCGACGGCGTGACGCAACTCCTCGGCGAGCGGGCCGCCGCCAGCCTCCATGAAGGCACGGGCGACGATGGCGTAGCCCCAGAGCTGGTCGTCGCGGCTGCGCGTGCGGAAGCGCTCCCAGATCGCGTCGCCCGAGCGGCGATGATCGCGGATCAGCGCGCGAACGTTGTGGATGCTGTCGGCGCAGGAGACGCGCCGCACCGCCGCATCCGCCGAGAGGATCTGCTCAATGTAGCCGCGCTTGTGGGCGCGCCAGCGCTCGCGGACGTCGCGGATACCGTGTTCACCGGGACCGCTTGTTTCCGTGAGAGCTTCCACGAGCCGGCGAACCTCCCCGCCAAACTCCCGCTCGATTCTCGCCGCCAGGCGCGCGCGCCCGCCCTGGTACGTGCTCTGATCTTCGATCGCGTCGTGCAGCAGGGCCGCAATCGCCTCGTCTTCGCTGCCGCCGTCCTCGATCACCAGCGCGCAGACGCCCAGCAGGTGCGCGACGTAAGGCACGCCCGAGGTCTTGCGCTTCTGCTTGCGGTGAAGCTCGTGAGCCAGCGCCAAGGCGCGGTCGAAACGTGCCGAGAACATCCTGTTTGAGTGACTCCCGCGCGGCCCGGCGGGTTTCGCAGTTCGCTCGTCATGACGCCGTAGCGAGAATCTCGTTGTCGTTCCGTTGCCGGGGCCTGGCCGCGCCGTTAAACCTGATATGGCCGGCGGCGGCCCAGGCTCCCGCAGCCCGTTGAACGAGCATTACGGCATCACGAGGCAGGAGCGCCCCGTTCGCTATGATGATCCTTCACCAACCATGACTACTTTGACGCATCTTGAATGCAGCGAGTGTGGGAAGACCCACGAGAAGGGCAAGCCCCACAACCTCTGCGACTGCGGCGGGCCGCTGCTTGTCCGCTATGATCTCGACCGCGCGCGCAGCGAATGGAAGCGCGAGCACCTGGCGGCGGCGCCGCCGAGCATGTGGCGGTACGCGCCGGTGCTGCCGGTAGCCGAGCCCGCCAACATCGTGTCGCTCGGCGAGGGGATGACGCCGCTGGTGCGCACGGCGCGGCTCGGCCGGGCACTGGGCGCCGCCGATCTCTGGGTGAAAGACGAGGGCATGAACCCGACCGGGTCGTTCAAGGCGCGCGGGCTCGCCTGCGCCGTCTCCATGTGCCGCGAGCTGAGCATCCGGAAGGTCGCGATCCCGTCGGCGGGGAACGCGGCCGGCGCGCTGGCGGCATACGCCGCCGCAGGCGGCCTGGAAGCGCACATCTTCATGCCGCGCGACGTGCCTCAGGCGAACTTCATCGAGTGCCGGGCCACGGGCGCGCACGTCACCCTGGTTGACGGACTCATCAGTGACTGCGGCAAGATGGTGGCCTCGCGCCAGGCGGCCGAGGGCTGGTTCGAAGTCTCCACGCTAAAGGAGCCCTATCGGATCGAAGGCAAGAAGACCATGGGATACGAGGTCGCCGAACAGATGAACTGGGAGCTGCCGGACGCGATCCTCTATCCGGCCGGCGGCGGCGTCGGGCTGATCGGCATGTGGAAGGCTTTCGGGGAGATGGAGCAGCTCGGCTGGATCGGTCCGAAGCGTCCGAAAATGATCGCGGTCCAGGCCGAAGGCTGCCAGCCCGTGGTGCGCGCCTATCAGGAAGGCAAGGACCGCAGCGCCTTCTTCGAGGGCGCCTCGACGGTGGCGGCGGGCCTGCGCGTGCCTAAGCCGCTGGGTGACAAGCTGATGCTCGATGCCATTCGCGAGAGCGGCGGCTGCGCCATCGCGGTGAGCGACGCCGAGCTGCTCGACGCAGGCATTCAGCTTGCCGCGTGCGAGGGCATGTTCGCCGCGCCCGAGGGCGGCGCCTGCGTGGCGGCCGTCGCCAAGCTGATCGAGAGCGGGTTTCTCGGACGCGAGGAACGGATCGTCATCTACAACACCGGTTCGGGCATGAAGTATCTGGAGGCGTACTCGACCCGATTCCCGCGCACGGCCGGCGGCGAGGCCGATAAGCTGGGAGGACTGATCACGCCGCGGTAACGCAGTGCAAGAAATCCTGGACCATGCCGGAGCGGGAGCCCGCATCCTCGACCTCGGCTGCGGGAGCGGAAGCTTCCGGGCGCCGCAGGCGATAGTGGTCCGGGTCGACTGCAAGCGTGACGGCGCGCCGCCCGGGCCGCTCTTTGTGCAGGCGGATGCTGCGCGGCTGCCCTTTGCTTCGCGCTCGTTCGATGTGATCATCTGCAATCACAGCCTGGAGCACTTTGAGAGCTTGAAGCCCGCGCTGCGGGAGATGGGACGGCTGGTCAGGCGCGACGGCGCTCTCTTTGTCTCGGTGCCCGACGCGCGCACCTTCATGGACCGGCTGTATCGCTGGCTGTTCCACGGCGGTGGGCACGTCAACCTGTTCGCGTCGGCGCATGAGCTGGAGCAGATGCTCGCCT
>JACOTZ010000311.1 GCA_016178155.1 Acidobacteriota bacterium | reverse complement strand
GCGTGCCCTGCGGCTTTCGCCAGGCCGTCCGTGTATGCCGCAAAGCGTTTCTCCTGTGGGCCTGGCGCGGACTGTGTACCCACAAAACAATTCTACAACAGAATGTTTTCTTTGTAACACAGTAGTATTAGGGGACTGTCAGGAAATAACCATGTCACTTCGTGACGCAGCTTGACCGAGTGGGGCAGCCCTCGGCCTGCGGCGGCCTCTCAGGCCGCCTTCCAGGTTGGCCGGCTGAGAGCCGGCCGCGGCCTGAGAGGCTGCCCCACAAGACTTGACACAGGCCAGAATTGGCATGGTTATTTCCTGACGAGCACTTAGATGTCGGTTTCATCAATTCCGGTCGCCTCGTCTCTTCCCTCAGCGACATCCCGAATCCAGGTCATCGCCGCGTTGGCGCCGGGCCATCCAATCGTGGTAATCGCCAGCACGGCGACGTGGTAGAGGTCCTCGGCAGCCAGCCCGGCTTCCAGCGCCCTGCGGGTCGCCGAGTGCACCGCGCCTTCATGGGCGGCGCCGACGGCGATTGCCAGCTTCACCAGTCGCCGGTTTCTCTCATCCAGTGGCCCGCCCTGATCGTGGCACTTGCCGGCCAGTGCGGCAAATGCATCCCAAATGCCAGGGTAACGGGCGCGGAACTGATCCACGGAAGGGGGTAAAGTTTCGGCCATGCATACAGTGTGCAGTGCCGGCACGACCTCCTGTCAAGCGGGACGCGGGAGGTTCTGCGGGGAGGGACTCACCGCCGAGGATTTCCTGGCAGAGGAGGCGGTCGCAGGCCGAGCGGACGGTTCTCCTCGCTTTGGATCGGCGCCACGGCAGAAGTCCGCCTCGCGGCCGTTTCGCCGTCGAGTGGCGGCTGGAGTGGTTGAGACACGCCCCAATGCAAACATACGCGAGGAATTCGAAAAACGTAAATTGGGGCGACGGCGGCGCTAACCGCGCTCGGGCATTCTCCGGCGCCGTGACGAGGTCAGAAGGGAAGAAGACGGAGTCACCGAGGTAATCCCGGACCGCTCTCTGCCGGTGGGCACAGGGAACGGGATCCTCTTGAAATGTTTGGAGGCACGCGCGTAAAGCGGCGGCGGCGCCTACGGGCCGTAACACACCGAGGTCCGCTGATCTCCGTTTCGAGTCGTGCGCGTCCGCTGCCCCGGCTGCGTGGCCGTACCTCGCGCGTGACGATCCGGTAGATCGCTACAATGAAGTGGTGGGGCACGAGTTGCCCGTCTATCGCACGGAAGCCCGCAGCATTCTGAGCGCCACGTGCGGCTTCCTCGCCGAGGCTGGTTTCACGCACTCGCTCACACCCGCGCGGAACTGTACCTTCGGCTGCACTTACTGCTATGTGCCGACCATGCGTGTGCAGGGCGGGCTCAAGCCCGAGGACTGGAGGCGCTGGGGCCAGTTCACGACATACAAGAGCAATGCTCCCGAGCTGCTGCGTCGGGCGCTGCGGCCGAACCAGGTGATCTACTGCTCTCCCCTTGTCGATCCCTATCAACCCACGGAAGAACGCGAGCGGGTCATGCCCCGCATTCTCGACGCGCTCATCGACTCGCCGCCAGCCGTTTTCGTGGTGCAGACCCGCGGCCCGCTGATCCTGCGCGACCTCGAGGAACTCCGGGAACTCGCGCGCCGCACACGGCTGCGCATCAGCGTCTCGATTACCACCGATTCGGAAGAGATTCGCCGTCTTTACGAGCCGCACTGCGCCGGCATCGGCGAGCGGCTGCGAATGGTTGAGGCGCTGGATCGCGCCGGCCTGGAAGTCTACGCCACGCTCGCGCCGCTGCTGCCCTGTGATCCCGAGCGGCTGGTCGCGGCGGTCTTGCACATCACCGGCCGCGATATTATCGGCGATCCGCTGCACATCCGCTGCACCAAGCGTCATGGCGCCACCACACGCGATGCCGCCAGGCGCATTGGCGCGAGGCACGATCACACGATCTGGCTCGACGCCGGCTTCCAGGCCGACCTGGTCGCCAACATTGGCCGCATGGTGGAGGAAGCGGGGCGCCGCTTTGTGGCCGGACCGCAAGGCTTCGGCCGGCTCGCACGGAATTAGCCCATGAGCCCCGCGGCGGAAACCATTCTCGAGCGGCTCGGCATCGACCGGCTGAACTCCGGCGCCTCCTACGGTCCCTGGATCGAGGAGCCGGCCGGCGGTGAGCTGCCCTCCTACAACCCGAGCGACGGCGCCGTCATCGCGCGCGTCCGGCAGGCCGCCGAAGAGGATTACGACGAAGTGGTCTACAATGCCGCCCGCGCCTTCGAGCGCTGGCGCAGTTTTCCGGCGCCCAAACGCGGCGAGATCGTGCGGCAGATCGGCCAGGAGTTGCGCGCCTGCCGCACCGAGCTGGGCACGCTCGTTTCCATGGAGATGGGCAAGATCCTGGCGGAAGGCATCGGCGAAGTGCAGGAAATGATCGATATCGCGGATTTCGCCGCCGGCCTGTCGCGCCAGCTTTACGGCCTCAGCATGCACAGCGAGCGCCCGCGCCACCGCATGTACGAGCAGTGGCACCCGCTCGGAGTCGTGGGCGTCATCACTGCCTTCAACTTTCCGGTCGCGGTGTGGTCCTGGAATGCGCTGATCGCGGCCGTCTGCGGCGATTGCGTCGTCTGGAAGCCCTCGTCGCACGTGCCGCTGGCGGCGGTCGCCGTGCAGCACATCTGCAACCGCGTGCTGGAGCGCAACGGGTGGCAGGGCGTATTCAACCTCGTGGTCGGCGGCTCCGACTCCGTCGGCGCGCGCCTGCTCAACGACCGCCGCGTGCCGCTGATCAGCGCCACCGGCTCCTGTGGCATGGGGCACAAAGTGGCCGAGGCGGTGGGCCGCAGGCTCGGCCGGACACTGCTCGAGTTGGGCGGCAACAACGGCGTGATCGTCATGCCGGACGCCAATCTCGAGCTGGTGCTGCGCGCCGTCGTCTTCGGCGCGGCCGGCACTGCCGGGCAGCGCTGCACCACGATCCGCCGCCTGTTCCTGCACCGGGACATCGCGCCCGCGCTCACCGCGAAGCTGATCGAAACTTATAAGCGCATCAAGATCGGGCGCGCGACCGATCCCGGCACGGTCATGGGGCCGCTCGTCGACGAGAGCGCGGTCCTCACCATGCAACGCGGCCTCGAGGTCATTCGCGAGCAGGGCGGCGAAGTGCTGTACGGTGGCAGGGCGCTCGGCGGCTGCTACGTCGAGCCTTGCCTGGTGCGCTCGCGGCCGGAAATGCCCGTGCTCAAAGAGGAGATCTTCGCGCCCATTCTGCACATCATCGAATTCGAGCGCCTCGAAGACGCCATGCGCTGGCACAACAACGTGCCGCAGGGGCTCTCCTCGGCGCTGTTCACCACTGGCTTGACGGCTGCCGAGCGCTTCCTCAGCGTCGAGGGTAGCGACTGCGGCATCGCCAATATCAACATCGGCACCAGCGGCGCCGAGATCGGCGGCGCCTTCGGCGGGGAGAAAGAGACGGGCGGCGGCCGCGAGTCGGGCAGCGACGCCTGGAAGGCCTACATGAGGCGGCAGACGGTCACCATCAACTGGTCCGATGAGCTGCCGCTCGCGCAGGGCATCGAATTTCCGCTGTAGCCTGCGCTCCGGGCGGTCATCCTTTTCAGAGACTCGCGATGGGCCGGCATCGCGGCGATTGCGGCCAAGCCGCCTGCCCGGCGGTCAGCCGCCCTCCAAGTGCTTGCTAGGGCGAGCATAACAACGTTCATCGCCGCTGGGATCGGCGCCCCCACGTCTGGGTGGTAGTCGCTGGTCCCGGCTGCTTTGCCTAAAATGTGCGTTTTCAGGCCATTTCGCTGTTGAAAACCGCCTCCCGAAGTGCTAAGCTAAAGGCACGTGGAATTTAGGTTCCCGGTAATGGGCTATCGGGACTGGCTACTTGCAACCACGGAAAAAAATGCTAAAGGCGAGTCGGTCTCCAAGTTTTCTTTCTAACCCTGGCTGCCTCAGCCAGGGTTTTTTGCTGCTGACCGGATCGCTTAGGAAGGATTCATTCCCATGAGCGTCTGGGCTGCGCATCCACCCGGTCCATCACTCGCCGGCATCGAGGGTGAACTCGTTTCCGTGCGCATCGCGATTGAGCCGCGTTATCTCGAAGAGCTTCTCGAAGCGCTGGCCGAAGTATCGTTCCCGATCAATCCCGAGATCCACCACGGGCGGCCGACCGAGGTCGATTTCCCGGCCTACGAGACCCGCCTCGGCGAAATGCGCAAGATCCTCGGCCGACATGACTTTGATGACACTTGCATCATCGAGGTGACGCGCATGGTCGACCGCATCCGTGGGTGAAAGCGAGCGCAAGCACGGCCGCCGGATGGTCGCGCCGGCAACAAGCTATTCGGGTCGGCCGGCCGCGCGGGCCGTGCCTGCGTCGAAGCCCCACTCTCGCCAGCCGGCGACGAGCGGAAAGTAGAGCCCGCATCGTACCGGACGCGTTTCGAGCCGGGCAAAAAGCGAGGCGTAGCGGTCCATCTGCTGCCGGTAGCGGCGCTGCTCCTGGTTAAGAAACCTGTTGATGTCCGCGCCTTCGTGGGTACCCGTTTTATAGTCGATGATCCAGCGCACGCCGGCCTCATCGATAAAGGTGCGGTCGATGACGGCATGATCGAGCGCGGCGCCCGCGCACCCCGTGAGGGCCTGCTCGCAGGCGGCCTCGCGATGCGCAGCGAGGATCCAGCGCCCGCGCTCGTCGCGCAGCGTCTGCTCGACGGCGCGGCGCACGCTCTCCGTAGCATCGTCGATCTCTTCCTCGGAGACGCCGAGCTGCGCGAGTACATACCGCGCCTTGCCGCATTCGGCCGCGACTCGCGCCGCCGGCCAGGCGTCCAATCCCTCGGCGCCGATGCGCTGGAGGATGCGATGGACAGCGGTTCCCACGTGCCGCAGGACGTCGCCGGCCCATTCATACGTGATGCGCTCGCGCGTTTCGGCGGGGCGAAGCGCGCGCTCCCACTCCGGCCCGGGCGGCGGCGCCGGCAGCGTCCAGCCGGCGGCCAGCCGCCGCAGCGTGCGAGGCTCGCGTCTCTCCGCCGGCGTCTCCTCCGAGGCGCGCGAGGCCAGCGCCTGCTCGAATTGCGGACGCACGGCTTCCCACAGGTGCTTCAACAGAGAATCGTGCGCCGGCGAGTGCAGCTCCACTTCGCCTGCTTTCTCGCTCACGCCGACGTGCCCGATCAGGTGCAATGCCGATCGCGCGCGGGTGGCCGCGACGTACAGAAGGCGCGCATCCTCGATCCGTGCCCGCCGCGTGGCGATGCCCGTCAGGTATTTGTGCAGCGGGTCGCGGTCAGCGCCGGTCGCTTTCACAGGCGCCAGCAGCAGCCCGTCCCGATACTCAAGCCAGGCGAGCAGCGGCGGGTCGTCGTCTTTTCCGCCCCGCCCCAACCCGGGCACGATCACAGCGTCAAATTCCAGCCCCTTGGCCTTATGGATCGTCAGGATCTGGAGCGAGTCGTCCGCAGTGAGGTCCGGAGTCGCGTAGAGCTTGGCGACGCGCGGCTCGAGCGCGTCCAGGCCCGCCAGATCGCCGCCTTGCTCCGCCTCTTCAACAAGCGTAAAGAAGGCCTCGACGTCGGCGGCCTCGGACGCGCTCCGCAGGCAGGCCGGCCCGCCGAGGCTCAGCCACACGCCCTCGATCCAGCGCCGCAGCGGCAGGCGGTTCCGATCCTCGAGCGCCGGCCCGATCACGCCCGCAAGCCGTGCCACGCGCGCGCGTCCATCTTCGCTGAGCCGTGCGAGCCGGTCCTCCTCCCGCAGCAGGTCCCACACGGCCGCGTCCGGCGCGCCGGCGACCAGCGCGTGCAAGTCGGCGAGCGTCAACCCGCACCAGGGCGCGCGCAGCACCGCGAGCCAGGAGGTGCGGTCCCCCAGGTGCACCAGCGCGCGCGCCAGCGAACCCGCGTCGAGAATCGTCTGCCGCCGGCTCAGCTCGTCGATCTCGACCGCCTGGAAGCGCACGCCCGCGGCCCGCAGCCGCGCGGCGATCGCGGCGCAGTGCGTGCGCGCGCGCACCAGGACCGCGATCTTCGTCCCGGAGCGCTCCGCGCGGAGCTGGTTCACGAGCCCTAGCACCAGCTCCGCTTCCGGCTCAAACGATCTGGTCAACAGCGGGTGCATCTCGACGCGCGCGTCCGCGCCCGTCCTGGCCGCCACGGAAGGCGAGTACGGCACGGCCCCGGTGAGCTCGTCCGGGCGTTCCGGCAACGCGCCCGCAAACACGCCGTTGATCCAGTCGATCACCGCGGGTTGGGAACGGAAGTTCACTTCGAGCCGCAGCGGCTTGAGCCGCACCTGCCCGAGACCGCGCTCCCAGGCCTGCAAGAACAGCGCGACCTCCGCCTCGCGAAAACGGAAGATCGACTGCATCGGATCGCCGACCAGGAACAGCGTCCGCCCGTCCCCCGGCGTCCACTCGCGCGTCAGGCGCCGGAGCAGCTCCCATTGCGTGACCGACGTGTCTTGAAATTCATCGACCAGCAGATGCTGGATACGGCAGTCGAGGGCGAACGCGAGGTCGGTGGGCCGCTCATCCGTGCCAAGCGCCTCGAGCGCCGCGTGCGCCAGCTCGCAGAAGTCGATCTGCTGCCGGATCCGAAATACCAGCCGCAGTTGTGCCGCGGCCAGATTCAGCACGGCGATGATCGCCTCCAATACCTCCCACTGCTCGTCCGTGAGATAGGGCGGGGGCAGGCCGCGCAACCCGTGCAGTTCGTCCCGCAGCTCCTGGGGACCAAGAGCGAGCCGTGCGGCGAGCCGCTCCATGTCCGACTTCTCCGGTCCTTTTTTGGGAAAACCCAGTTTGCGGCTGTAGCGGACGCGCCAGTCGCCAGTCCGCTTCAACAGCAGCTCGGCCAGGCCGAGCCATTGGTCCAGGTCCCCCGCCTCCGTTCCCGGGATGCCGGCGAGACCGGCGCAGCTCGCGATCGGGCCGTCTTCGACGTGCGCCGCCGCAAAGCGGGCGAGCGGCGCCAGCTCGCGTCCGAGGCGGGCGGGAAACAGCGGCCGCACCCGCTCGAGAACCATCCGGATGGCGCGCTGGATGTCGTGTTCCAGCGCGGCGCGCAAGCCCGCTCCGCTCGCGCCCGTGTGCCGCAGCCACTGGTCGCGCCTGGCGAGCATCTCGACGATGAGGCGCTCGAGTTCCGGCTGTCGATTATCGACGTGCCGCAGCACCGCGGCGATGCGGTCGGCGTGCGCCGCATCGCTCTCGAGCAGCGCCAGAGTCTCGCGCGCGGCTTCTTCATACAGCTCGCTCGCATCTTCGAGGAACGAGGGCTGAGCGCCCAGCCTCGAGAGCCACGGCATCTGCCGGACCAGCGACGCGCACAAAGCGTCGATCGTGTGCACCTGCAGGCGTGCGGGATTCTGGCGGAGGTTCCAGCCCTGGCGCCGGTCCTGCTCGAGCACGGCGCGCCCGAGCCGCCAGGTCACCGCTTCGTGGGTGGCGGCGGGCGGGCGCCCTGCCGCCTTGTCCATCGCCTCCAGGATGCGCTCGCGCATCTCCCCCGCGGCTTTCTTCGTAAAGGTGATGGCGGCCACCGCTTCCGGCCGCTCGACCCGCGCGAGCAGCGCCAGGAACCGCTGCGTGAGCAGCTCGGTCTTACCCGAACCCGCCGGCGCCTGCACGATGAACGAGCCCGCCGCGTCAAGCGCGCGCTCCCGCGCGGCCGCGTCACGCGGGATCACAGGCACCCTCCAAGG
>JACOTZ010000310.1 GCA_016178155.1 Acidobacteriota bacterium | reverse complement strand
CACGGAAACAAAACCGGCTCAGTACAGTCATCCTAACGTCCTTTTTTGTAGCTCGCGGCGGTCAATAGTAGTAAATTCACAAGCTCTCTGCCTGGGAACGCACTGACGCGAGGCTCTGCCTCGCCGAGCGGGGATGGCAGAACGTATTCACGGTTGCTTATTCACACCATCGAGGCAGAGCCTCGGGGCAGTGCGTTCCCAGGCAGAGCCTGGGAACGAGGAGAACGAGGAGAAAGAAGAAACACAATTTTTTGATACGCCGTGCCGCGATTGAAAGGATTCCGCGTGGCCAGGTAAAAAGTTTCCGGGCCGCTGAGCGGGAGCCCATAGTGAGTTTGCCACCAGAGACAGGGCTCCTCCGTGGTCGGGTAATCCGTCACCACCGCGGTTACACGATGCTCTCTCAGCAAGGAAGTCAAACGCACTGGCATCTTTGAGAGCGATGTAGCTTGAACGAATTCGTCTCCCACCAGGAACGGCCTCGGTAACAGGGCGTGGGAGCGCATGTCCGCCAGGACAACGGCGTCGGCGGGCAAGACGGCATCCAGCCAGCGCGATTCCGCGTAACCGTAAGCATTGGTCATCATGACGCGGTCGCGGGCGTTTACTGTCCAGGCGCCGGGAAAAAGGGCCAGGCCCGCGAACGCGGCCAAGGCCGCGACGACCCCGATCTGGATCGTCAGCAGCTTAAAGAAAATCGACTTCCATAACGTCCACTCCGCCGGGACCAGGGCCGCTCCGCACCAGAGATAGGGCTCGAAAAAAAAACGGGGCGAGAGCTGCCCGAAAACAACGACCACCACGGAGGCGGTGAGAGCGGCCAGCAACAGCCGCCGGCTGGGGCCTGGCGCGCGGACTGCGAGCAGGAAACCTGCCGCTCCCATCCCCAAGACGGAAGTGAGAGCGCCGGGAGAAGGCGGGAACAAGACTTCCCAGGGTAATCGCAAGATCTTCTCGAGGCGGTCGGCGCCTTCATGTTGGCGAAGGGCCGCGGCGAACTCGACGACGGCTGGGTCGCTCGTCGGCCGCCATTCTTCGAGAAAAGGTGACAGAGGGTCGCCGTAAAAGACGAAGTTGCGGGCATAAACGGGGAAGGCGAAAAGGACCAGACACGCTCCAAGGATCACGAGGGTCTTGACCGTCTGCAGCGAGCGCCGGGCCTCAAGAACGCAGAAGACGGCCACGACGCCACCGGTAAGCAGAAAGGAGTATTTGCAGGCGCTGGCAAAAGCGGTACAGCCGAAAGCCAACCCCAGGCGGACCGGGTCGCTCTTGGGAAGAACGAGAGCCAGCGTCAAGGCAGCCGCCGGCAATAGCTGCGGTTTTTGGCTCGGCACCAGGGCCACCAGGACCGGACAGGAGAGGACGACCAGCCCGGCGAGAAGCTGGTCCCTCCGGTTTCCGGCATAGGCAGCGACGGCGACCAGCGCCACAACGATTCCCGCCGCCTGAAATACCGCTCCGAGGCAATCCGTCCCGGCCGCGAGGCCAAGCAAGTTGATGGATTCGCCCAGCCCCACGAGCCGGGCATGAAACCAATCCGGTCTCGGATAGGCGCCGCCGTGGCGGAGCCAATCGAGCGGGACCCCCAGGTGATAGTCGAGGGAATCGGCGTCGGTGGCCGGTCCGAGAGCGGCAGCCGACAGGCCCAACAGCGTCACCAGGCTCAGTAGCAAGGCCACACCTTCCCAGTACGTGGCTTCACGAAAGCCAACGCCCAGAGCATGTCGCCAACGATTGGGTCCGCGGCTTCTCCACCAGCTAAATATTTCGAGAAGGCCAAGGGCCGCCAGCAGCCAACCGCCCAGCCGGAGTCCCCACAGAGAAGCGCAGCCCGCCCAGGCGAGGGAGTGCACCAAGGCCGCCAGGAGACCGGTGACGACGACGAAGACGCCCGCAAATTCCCGTGGGGACGCCGCGAGACCCCCAAGCCAATCTCGCCCCCACCTGCTGAGGTGCGTCGTGCCAAACACAATGAGAAGGGCGACGACGGCCGGCAGGGGCGGAGGCAGGAGGAGATCATCGAGTCGTAGGAATATGGGTTGCGACACGCCTCGCCGTCCTCGTTCCCAGGCTCTGCCTGGGAACGCAAGTCCCGAGGCTCTGCCTCGCAATCTTGGACTTCCCTACCAATTGGTAATCACATCGATCAATCCCGGCAGTCCCGCATAATTTCGCGCGCTGGAATACCGCCAGTGAACCGGGTCGTCAACATATCCCCGCTTCACAGGATTGTTGTGAACGTACTCCAGCTTTTGCCGCATCACATCTTCGTTGGCAATTTGCTTGGGATGTGAACCCTCTTGCCAAAGCTGGTGCTCCTGGTCTTTCTTGTGTCGGGCTTTGTGCCACTTCAACTGTTCGAGCAAAGTGCCAGCCTGATGGATATGAAGAAGGTCGATGATTTTTCGAGCGGTAAATGACTTGAAGTCTCCGATCTCTTTTTCAAGGTTTGGAGAACGGGCGATCAAGTGCAAGTGGTTTTCGAGGACGACGTAACCGTATATGGCTAATCGTTGGTTTGTCTGGAGGAATCGCCAGGAATCGAGAACGATGTCAACGGTTTGGGAACGGGTGAAAACTGGCAACCAGGCAACGACAGTGCAGGTGAGAAAATAGGGATAGTCGGTCTCGAAAACTCGGTAGCGGGTGCGGGACATTGTCTTCTCCGAAGAAGGACGAGGCGGAGCCTCGCGGTCTGCGTTCCCAGGCAGAGAGCTTGTGAATTTACTACTATTGACCGCCGCGAGCTACAAAAAAGGACGTTAGGATGACTGTACTGAGCCGGTTTTGTTTCCGTGGGACTCAAGGGGGGCACCGGGCCCACCCCTCGACAGGGGAGTGGTCTCCGTGCTGGTCACGCTTTCTCGCCTCCGGGCTTCCTCGGCCCCGGTCCTCGCCCTTGTTATCTTTCCGGACATGCCTGTTTTCGCGTTTGCAGCGTATAGCGGCGCAGCAGGTTATGCGCCAACGCATACCACAAGGCCACCGCCAGCACTTTCTGCAGGCCGCGGACACGGACCTGGTACAACCCTCGGTTCCGCGCCTCCGCATTAACCCACTCGGCCGTTTGCGCCCGCAGCCGATAGATGTCTTTCGCTTCTTCGGTTCCCATGCGTGTTCGCCACGCCGCCACCCCCGGCTTGTCCTTGAGCCGCGGCTGGTAAGGGTCCACGCCGTTGGCCTTCTTCTTTTCCTCCTCTTTGATCGGCCCGTAGACCTTCGTGTCGTGATCGTGATGCACTTTCTCGATGTCTTCCAGGGTGGTGAAGCCGCCATCGACCAGAATCTCGGCGGGGGCCTGCCCGTAGCTCTTCTGGATATTTTCGACCATCGGTGCCATTTGACCGCCGTCGCCGCCCGAGTTGGTGACCCCCACGCCGACGATGACGCCGCTGTCGGTGGTCGAGGCGAACTGCACGTTGTAACCTGGCCGTGTGCCGCCGTCGGCCATCTTCATCTTCCGCGCTTCGGGGTCCGTCGTCGAACTGCGGACCTCGGCGGGATCGAATTTCACCCCCTTGTCGCGTTTTTGTTGCTCACGCAGAGTGATCAGTTTCTGGTGCTCCTGCTGCGCTTTCTCCAGTCGCGCGACGCGTTCCGTGGCGGCACGCTTACGGGCCGCTTCCTGCCGACGGCTGACGGCACCAGCGTCCTCATGCAATTGCTTTTCCAGGGCGGCGACCTGTTGCTGCGCTTCTTCAAGGCATTTTTCCAGCGACGGCTTGCGGCGGAACGACTTCGCTCCGGCACTGGCCCGCACCTTCATGCCATCTTGGGCGACACGCTTCAGATCGACCAGGCCTTGGTGCTGCATCGCGGCCACGCTCTCAATCAGCAGCTGCCGCAGGAACTCGGAATGCTGGGTGCGGAAATCGGCCAGGGTGTGATAGTTCATCGACACGCCGCCGCAGAGCCACTGGTAGGCAAGGTGCTCGCGGCACAGCCGGTCCAGTTCGCGGGCACTGCCGACGCCGTCGAGGGTGGCATACAGCCACAAGGCCAGGAGAAGGCGGGGATCGTTGGCGTCCCGACCCGGCTGGCCGGCAACAGCCTGAACGCCCTGGAGCAAGGGGGCCAAGTCGAGTTGCTCAACATAGGACCACACCATACGGGCCTGATGCTCCGGCGGAAGAAGTTGGTCGAGGGAGGAGCAACGCATTTCCACCTGATGCCGTTCGGCGTAACGAAGGCGGGGAGGACCGCCGCGTGGGGCTTCTGCCGTGGGCGTGAGGGGAGTCGGCAGGTCGGAGGCTGGCTCAGGTTCTGGGAAAAGCAGGGTTTCCATAGGGGCCGGTGCCGCGTGGGGAGTCTCCACCGCGGGAAGGGTCACGGTTGGGGGGATCAATCCGGCGAGGTCATGCGTATCCATGCGTGTGCTCCTGCTACGGTATTCGGGAGTACTACTCCGGCTGGGGGTATAGTACCATCGGGAGTAGGGTACCGGGTACCGGTACAGGGGTAGTATAGCGTATGTAGATAGATTGTAAATCTTAAAAATCATTATTTTGAAATTTTCACAAGCTCAGAGCCTGGGAACGAGGGGGAGAGCCTGGGAACGAGGGGGACCACCACTCACCACGTCACCCACGGTGCACCACTCACCACTCAGAACACTTCCGCCGGATCGGCGGACTGCACTTTTCGCAGAGTCAGCACTCCCGAGACGACGCACATCACCATCGTCAGGACCAGGATGAAGAGGATCCGCTCCCCGGTCAAGCGCATCGGCAAGCCGGTCTGTCTTTGCAGGACGTCGTAGAGAAGCCAGCTCCCGGCCAGTCCCGGCATGAAGCCGAACAGCGACAGCCACAGCCCTTCCTCCAGCACCACGAAGCTCAAGGAGCGGTTGTGATAGCCGATGGCCTTGAGGGTGGCGTACTCGGAGAGGTGGTCGGCCACGTCGGTGGAAAGAATCTGGTAACAGATGACCATTCCCACGACGAAGCCAATGGCGGTCCCCAGCCCGAAGACAAAACCGATGGGCGCGTGCTCGAGCCAGAAGCTTCGTTCTTCCTTCAGGTACTCCTCGCGGGTGAGGACCTCCACGTCGTCGGGGAGGGCGGCGCTCAGGGCGGCCTTCAGGGCCTTCGGGTCCGCTCCCGCCTGGAGCTTCACCAGCCCGACTTCCACCTGTTCCAGCACGTTCGCGCCCGCCGCCTCGGGGAAAAACTTGCTGAAGTTGCTGGCGCTCATGATGATGTTGCCGTCGTTGACGAAATCAATCCCCAGGCGAAACGTGCCGACCACGCGGATCGAGCGGCTGGCCAATTCCCGCGCGATTCCCTCCCGGGTCGGGCTGTATTCCTTCTTCGATTCCTCGTCGATCAGGGCCGTGTCCGGCTCCCGGAGCCGCGACGCCTGCTCGAGCACTTCGGGGATGCGCAGCACCGGCTGGTCGGGGTCGAAGGCGATCACGCGAATATGCCGCGGCGCCGTCTGGTCCTCCGGGGTTTTCCAGAGGGAGCGCCGATCCTCGAGGTAGAGCGGATAAGCGGCCTCGACCCCCGCCACACCCTGCGCCTGGTAGAGGCGCTGCCTCGGGAACGAATCTTTCACGGACAAGACGTATTTCGACTTGCTGCGGATCACCACCTCGGCGTTGAACAGGCGGATCAGCTCCACGTTGCCGTCCAGAAGCGCGTTGAGGAAGCCGATCTGCATGAACATCAACAGGACCGCGAAGGCGATCCCCAGCACGGACACGAGCAGCCGCCGCTTGTCGTGCGTGAGATTGAGCCAAGCCAACCGAACCCGGGGAGTCGCCAGCATAGTCATAT
>JACOTZ010000309.1 GCA_016178155.1 Acidobacteriota bacterium | reverse complement strand
GGTGGCGGCGATCCGGTGCGCGATCGTATAATCCACCACCGTCGAAATCGCCATCAGGCTGAGGAAGCGGTAGTCCCACCAGCCATAGAAGAAATAGCTGGCGGCGAGCAGGACGTGGTTCTGCGTCCGGAAGCGCAGCCGCCAGTACGCGAGCGTCACCAGGACCAGGAAGAGGATGTAGACCGGCGAATCAAACAGCATCGCGGAGCTGCGCCACGTTGATTATATCGTCGCCTGTTTACGCGAACCGTACGCCGCCTGATACAATCTCCGTTTCCGTAGCCATGCAACACGCTCAACCCGCAATGGACGATTTGAAGAGCCTGATTCGCGAAGTGCCCGACTTCCCCAAGCCCGGCATTCTCTTCTACGACATCACCACTCTGCTCAAGAACCCGGCTGGCCTGCGCCGCGTCGTCGATGCCTTCGCCGGCCACTACCGCACTCAGCCGGTGGATCTGGTGGTGGGGATCGAGGCTCGCGGCTACTTCTTCGCTCCCGCCGTGGCCCTGGCTCTGGGCACCGGCTTCGTCCCTGTGCGCAAGCCCAAGAAGCTCCCCCACGAGATCGAGTTCTGGGAGTACGATCTGGAATACGGCACCGATCGTATCGAGATTCATCGAGACGCCATCGAACCCGGCCAGCGCATCCTGATCGTCGATGACGTCCTCGCCACCGGAGGAACGGCGGCCGCCTCCGCCCGCCTGGTCGAAAAGCTCCAGGGTAAGGTCGCGGGCTTCGCTTTTCTGATCGAGCTCGATTTCCTGGGCGGCCGCAAGAAGATTGCCGACTACGACATTACTTCGCTTGTGCACTACCAATAGTGAGGCCCTATTCCGGCTGGGCCGGCACATACGGTTACAGTCCGGTCTCGCAGTCCCCGGGTGCGGCGCCACGCGCTCGAAAGCCGCACGCCGAAAAAGCCCACCCCGCGCCATCATTCGTGTGCCGTTTTCTGAAGCACCAGCGTTCATTGCGAGCCGCGACCGCGAGCGTGCGGCGGTCAACACGAGATACCACACGAGTGCGCCGTCCCGTATACGGCTTGCTGACGCACTGGTGTTGATTCCGAGCCGCGTCTTCAGGGGAGTACCCCATGGCCCGTTGCGGGCCACCAAAGGCAATGAAGACGCGGCGGGGCTCGGTAGTGGAATCAATGAGTTCAGCCGCGACCGCGAGGGAGCGGCTGTCAATATCGCGGCACACCACACGAGACGCGCTTTTCCGCAATGCGCCGGGCAGCGCCGGGTGAGCGATGCGCGCTAGCTCCGAATCGACACGGCAGGCCGCCGGAGCGGACTCGAGCCGCCGGGCTCGCCTCCGGGCTCTCGCCAAGATCAACCTGACGCTCGAGGTTCTGCACAAGCGGGCCGACGGCTACCACGAAATCCGCACCATCTTTCAGACCGTCTCGCTCGCCGACACCATCGAGCTCGAGTTCAACCCGGCGCGCCGGGCACGCATCACCATCGCGTCCAGCCCCGAGATTCCCGGCAATCTCGCCGCGCTCGCCGCCGAAGCCGTCCTGGACGCCGCCCGGGCGCGCGGCGAGGTCCGCATCACGCTGCGCAAGCGGATCCCGATGGGTGCCGGCCTCGGCGGCGGGTCGAGCGATGCGGCCGCCATTCTGCTGGCGCTGCCGGTGCTCGCCGGCTGCGTCATCGAGTCCACGCGCCTCGACGAGCTGGCCGCCGCCCTCGGCAGCGATGTGCCGTTTTTCCTGACCGGAGGCGCTGCTCTCGGCCTCGGCCGCGGGGCCGAGGTGTACCCCCTTCCCGAGGCCGCGGCCGGTCCCGCGCTCATCGTCGCTCCGGGCATCCATGTCTCGACGGCTGAAGCATATAGCGCGCTTAACCGATCGTTGACTTCATCTGCGCCATCCCCTACAATGAAAGATTCCCGGTCGCTCGCTTTGTGCCTCGGGGGACAGCTCCCGGCCGGAGACTGGCCGGATCAGCCGGGAAACGATTTCGAATCGGTAGTTTTCGAGCGACATCCCGAGTTGCGTCGTTTCCGGGACAGGCTGCGGAGGCTGGGAGCACGCCCGGCCATGATGACGGGCAGCGGCGCGTCGCTGTTTGGTATCTTCCCCGACCGGGAAGCCCGGGAGCGTGCCCGCCGCGCGTTTGCTGACGAAAGGGTCTTTCCGGTTACACTCGTGGGCCGACGGCGCTATCACACCCTGTGGTGGAACCAGCTCCGCGACCATATCAACCAACTCCGATGGCCGCCCCAAAGCCGATACGCGCGATGAACTACAGCCAGTTGAAGGTCTTCACCGGGAACGCGAATCCCCAGTTGGCCGCTGACGTCTGTGAGTGCCTGGGCTGCGAGCTCGGCGATGTCATGCTCCGCCAGTTCTCGGATGGTGAGATCCACTTGCAGATCCTCGAGAATGTCCGGGGCGTGGACGCTTACGCACTCCAGGCCACCTGCACGCCCGTCGAGCGCAACCTGTTCGAGCTGCTGCTCATGATCGACGCCCTGAAGCGCGCGTCCGCGGACCGTATTACCGCGGTGTTACCCTATTATGGGTACGCTCGGCAGGACCGCAAGGACAAACCGCGGGTTCCGATCTCGGCGAAGCTGATCGCCAGCCTGCTCGAACGGGCGGGGGCGGATCGCATCCTCGCTCTCGACTTGCACGCGGCGCAGATTCAGGGGTTCTTCGACATCCCGGTGGACCACCTGTTCGCCGCCCCGGTCCTGATCGAGCACTATCGCACGGCGGCGATGCAGGACCTCACGGTGGTCTCGCCGGACGCGGGGGGCGTGGAACGCGCGCGCGCCTTTGCGAAAAGACTGAGCGCGCCCCTGGCCATCATCGACAAGCGCCGGGAGGAGGCCAACGTCGCCGAGGTGATGCATATCATCGGTGACGTCGAGGGCCGGAATTGCATTATTGTGGACGATCTCGTGGATACCGCGGGCACACTGGTGAAGAGCGCCGAGGCTCTGCTCAGGCAGGGCGCGGTCAGCGTGTCGGCCTGCGCCACTCACGCCGTGCTCTCCGGTGGAGCCGTCGAGCGCATCGCCGAGTCGCCCCTCAGCGAGCTGGTGTTGACCAATTCGATCCCGTTGAACGACGAAGCCAAACAGTGCGAGCGCATCCGCCCGCTTTCGGTTGCCCCGCTGCTCGCGCGGGCGATTCAGTCCATCCACGAAAACGGCTCCATCAGCACGCTATTTATCTAGGAGTTTTTCATGAGACGAGACATCACAGTCACAGCCCAGCCCCGTGACACGCGCGGCAAGAACGAAGCCCGCCGCCTGCGGGCGCGCGGCCTGACTCCCGCGATCGTATATGGCGTCGGCGGGGATCCCCTGGCCTTGACCGTCGACCCGCGCGAGGTGACTCGCATCCTGCACAGCGCGACGGGCCACAACACCATCTTTGATCTCGATATCCAGGGCAGCACCGCGCCCGTCATGATCGTCGACTGGCAAAACGACCCCACCAAGGGCAAGCTGCTCCACGTCGACCTCAAACGGATCGACATGTCCAAGCGCATCACGGTCAAGGTGCCCGTCCACACCTACGGCGACCCCAAGGGCGTGAAGACGCAGGGCGGCCTGCTCGAGATCGTAACCCGCGAGGTCGAGATCGAGTGCCTGCCCGACGAGATCCCGGACGAGTTCCGGATGGATGTCACCGAGTTGTTGATCGGGCAGAACCTGCGCGCCGGCGAGATCCCGATCACCGGATCGACGAAACTGCTCAGCCCGCAGGAGGCCGTGATTGCACACGTGATCGCGCTGCGCGTCGCCGCCGCCACCGAGGAGGCTGTCGAGGCTGCGCCCGCCGCCGTTGCCGAGCCCGAGGTGATTAAGAAAGGCAAGAAGGAGGAGGAAGCCGCCGCCGAGGAGAAAGGAAAGAAGAAGTAAGAGTGCCGAGGGCCACCAGCCTCCATGCCGGCACAGCGGGCCTTCTCACCCGCTCACGGGAACCTGCCGGCCCGGTGCGCGCGGCGTGGGCCTTTCCGGAGTCTCTTGCTCGGGATACAGCTCGGGTTTTGCGGCCGGCGAGCCGCGGCGGTTAGCCGCCGGCCCGGTGCGGATCGATGGCGGAGGGCAGCGGAGCCTGGCTGGTGATCGGCCTCGGTAACCCCGGCCCCGAATACGAGTGGACGCCCCACAATCTGGGCTTTCTGGTGATCGATCGCCTGGCCGAAGCGAACCGGATCCGGGTGACGCGAAAGGATTCGAACGCGCTGCTCGGCGCCGGCGCGATCGGCGGCGCGCCCGCCCTGCTGGCCAAGCCGCAGACGTTCATGAATTTGAGCGGGCCGCCGGTGAAGTTGCTGATGGCCAAACACGGCATCGGCCCGGACCGGCTGATTGTCGTCTATGACGAGCTGGACCTGCCCTGGGGCTCGGTTCGGATCCGGCCGCAAGGCTCGGCCGCCGGGCACAACGGCATGGAATCGGTGATCCGCAGCGTCGGGACGCAGGACTTCCCGCGCGTGCGGCTGGGAATTCATCCCGGCCATCCCGTGAAGGATGGCGCGGAATTTGTGCTGACTCCATTGCGGAAGGCACAGGTAAAGGAACTGGATGAGCTGCTCGACCATGCGGCCCGGGCGGTCGAATCCGTAATCGCGGAGGGCGTCACAATGTCCATGACGAAATTCAATCGTCGCGCCCGAGGCTTGACACAAGAGGAGAAATGAGAGTCTACGAAGAGTTGTTTATCGTCCGTCCCGACGCGGCCGAAGAGGAGATCGACGGCATGGTGGAGCAGGTCCGCGGCGTCATCGGCTCCAATGACGGCACCGTCGAGAAGGTCGAGAAGTGGGGGGTCCGCCGCCTCGCCTACCGCGTGCAGAAACGCAAGGAAGGGTTTTACGTGCTGGTCCAGTTCAGCGCGGGCCCGGACGCCGTCAAAGAGATCGAGCGCCGCCTGCGCGTCTCGGACCTGGTACTGAAGTTCATCACCGTGCGTGTTGACCAGCGGCTCAAGAAAGTGGAGAAGCGCCGCAAAGCCAGGGAGAAGCGCGCCGCTCGCAAGCCGGCGCCGGCCGTTGCCGTGCCCGCGGCGCCCGCGGCCGAAGCACCGGCGCATCCCGCGGCCGTGCCGGGCGCACCCGCGCCGGGTCATCCCGCCCCCTCGCCCGGGCCGGAAACAGGGAAGGAGCAGTAAGCCATGGCCGACCAGAAAGGCGGAAGACCGATCGCTGCCTCGCAGCGTCCGACCGGCGGTGACAAGGCGATCGTCGGCCGCAAGCAGTATTTCCGGCGCAAGAAGATGTGCCGGTTCTGCGTCGACAAGATCGACGACATTAACTACAAGGACACGCGCCTGCTCAACGCGTTCATTACCGAGCGCGGCAAGATCGTGCCCCGTCGTATCTCCGGCGTCTGCACGCCCCATCAGCGGCGGCTTGCCGAGGCCATTAAGCAGGCGCGCAACATCGCCCTGCTGCCGTTCGCGGCGCAGGTGTAGGGAGGCGTTCATGGAAGTCATCCTCAGAGAAGATGTTGAGAAGCTCGGCGCCCGCGGCCAGATGGTCAAGGTCGCGGACGGCTACGCGCGCAATTACCTGCTGCCGAAGCGGCTCGCCGTGCAGGCGACCGAGGCGAACAGGAAGATTGTCGAGCAGGAACGCCAGGCCTGGCTGCGCAGGGAAGCGAAATTCGAGCAGGAGGCCGGGGACCTGGGAAAGATGCTTGCCGGTGTCACCCTGACCATCAGCCAGCGTGCCGGCGAAGAAGGGCACCTGTTCGGCTCTGTTACATCCGCGGACATCGCCCACGGCCTCGAAGCCCAGGGCTACACCATCGATCGCCGCAAGATCCAACTCGACAGTCACATCAAGCAGACCGGCGAATACAAGATCCCGGTGAAGCTTCACCGCAATGTGACGGTGGAGGTGACCGTCAACGTGATCGCCGAGGCTGAATAGCGCCGGCATTCTTGCCCGCAGGCCGGCTTTCCACCGGTTTTGTGGGCCACCGACCATGGCCTTCCTTTCGCTGGAGAAGCAGACCGCTATCGTCACCGGCTCCGCCGCGGGCATCGGTGAAGCCATCGCCCGCCGGCTGGCCGCGGCCGGCGCCGCCGTCGTCATCGCCGACATCAACGCCGCGGAGGCGGAAGCCGCATCGCGCCGCATCCCCGGTTCCTTTCCCGTTCAGGTGGATATCGCCGACTCGCAATCCGCGCGCCGCGCGATCGAGGCCGTGCTGGCTCGTACCGGCCGCATCGACATTCTGGTCAACAACGCCGGTATCGCGGGCAAGGCCGCTCCGCTTTGGGAGCAGACCGACGAGGACTGGGACCGCGTCCTCGCCGTCAACATCAAGGGCGCGGTCAACATGACCCGCGCGGTCATCCCCCACATGCGCGAGCGCAGGTACGGCCGCGTCGTGAATATCGCGTCCATCGCCGGCAAGGAAGGCAATCCCAACATGGGACCCTATTCAACCAGCAAGGCTGCCGTGATCGGCTTCACCAAGTCCGCCGCCAAGGAAGTCGCCACCGAGGGCATCTGCATCAACGCCGTCGCTCCCGCCGTGGTCCAGACGAAGATCCTCGACCAGCTCACGCCTCAACAGGTCGCCTACATGACCGAAAAGATCCCCATGCGCCGCACCGGCCAGCCGGAGGAGATTGCCGCCATCGTCCACTTCCTGGCCAGTCCCGACTGCTCCTTCGTCACCGGCCAGTGCTACGACGCCTCGGGCGGCCGCGCAACCTACTGAGGGCACGCTCCGCCTCGCGAAGCACTCGGATCGCACGCGCGCAAGCCTCCCGCCTTGACGGGCCACTCTCTTACTGAATCAAAATGCGATGCCGTCGAGGGACCGGACGGATGGAGCTCGGGAACCCTACGCACCCGCTGTGCGAGGCAAGCCGGCCGCGCCAATCTGGGTCATGATCGTCAGCATGTCCATGTACTCGCGCTCCCTGTATACCTTGCCGTCGCGCAACTCGACGATGTTGCAGACGGTGATTTCAACGGCTCTGCCGGTCGGCGCGATCTCCATGAGATCGCCTCCGTGCGTGCCGCGCGCGGCAAACTCGGCGATGGCGGTGTCCCCTTGTGTGTACAGGCGCTTAACCTCGATTCTTCCATCGGGAAACGCCGCCGCGTACATGCGCGCGACCTCGACGCCGACGTCGGGACCGCCACGGAGCTCCTTGCCATCCGGACCGGTATACGTGTAGTCCGAGTGGAAGAGGCTCCTCATCGTTTCAAAATCACGCCGGTTCCACGCGTCCGTTGCGATGCGGTGAATGTCTGCTGCACTTGCCATGTTTCTCCCTCCTTCTTCATAGCCGGAAGGTCTATGAACCGCTGACAAGTATACAATCCCGCTGACGGACTCCGGGGAGCCGCGGTCTGATGACACATGCCACGGGCACCGCCGCACCCGCATGCGACGCCTCAGGTATTTGCCACGCCTCATTGACGATAACGGCAGCCTCGAGGCCCGGGCGGTGTATCGTATCATCGGCATCATGGCCGAAGACGTGTTTGCGCTCATTCAGGCGCTGGCCGATTCCGGACGGGCGGCCGCCGCCTTCGACCAGCTCGTCGACAAGTTCCGCAACGAGAAGAACTATGCGCTGCTGTTCGAGGCGCGCCTGATGCGCAAGCGCCATCAGCTCGGCCTGCCGCTGATCCAGACCGAGGACGCCTCGGCTCTGCCGGACCACTTGCGGCGCGAGTACGAGCGCGAGATGGTTGAGGCGGCGCGCGAGACCGGCTCGCTCTATCTTGCCGAAGGCGACATCGAGCGCGCCTGGCCGTATTTCCGCGCCATCTCAGAGCCCGAGGCCGTTCGCGACGCCATCGAGCGGCTGGAGCCGCCACCGGAAATCGACGGCATCGTCCAGATCGCCTTTCAGGAGGGCGTGCACCCCGCCAAGGGCCTGGAGCTCATCCTCAAGCAATATGGCATCTGCCGGGCGCTGACCACGTTCGGCATGTACGCGGTCCCGCGCGACCGCGATGCCTGCATCCGGCTGCTGGTGCGCAGCCTGTATGCCGAGCTGGCCGATTCGCTGCGCCGGGCGATCGAGAACGTCGAGGGCAGCGCCCCCGAAGCCGCCGGCGTGAGCGCGCTCATTGCGGAGCGCGACTGGCTTTTCGGCGAGTACGCCTCCTACGTCGACACCTCGCACCTCGCCTCGGTGATCCGCTACGCCATCGATCTGAGCGATCGCGAAACCCTCGCGCTCGCCTGCGAACTGTGCGATTACGGCCGCCGCCTCTCGCCCGAGTTCCGGTTGCGCTCCGAGCCGCCCTTCGAGGACCCCTACACCGATTACGACCTCTACCTGCGCGCGCTGCTGGGGGAGGACGCCGATCGCGCCGTCGAGCACTTCCGGCGCAAGGCTGCCGAGTCCGATCCTGAGGAGGCGGGCACAATGCCGGCCCAGGTCCTGGTCAGTCTGCTTTGCCGGCTGCGGCGCTACGGCGAAGCGGTTGAGGTCTCGCTCGAGCACCTCCGCGGCATTAGTCCCAACGAGCTGATCTGCCCGACGGCGCTGCAGCTTTGCCACCTGGCGGGAGATTACGAGCGCCTGATGCAGCTCGCCCGGGAGCGCGGCGATTTGCTGAGCTATGCGGCCGCGGCGCTCGCGCGCGCGCCCGCGGGCGCTACCCGAGGTTCGTCACCACCACTCCCTGAGAAGGTGTGAAAAAATTGATTTCGGGCCTCTTTTCCACAGGCTAACCGAATGCAAACATTGGAGGCCAGAAATGGTTTTTTCGAATATTTCACACCTTCTGACGGTCGTGGCTCAGAACGCTTCCGCTGATTTGACGGCACTTACTGAGCCGCGCGCGTCAGCAAGCGGTTCGAAATCCTGTCGGTGACGAACTTCGGCTACTCGTCCTTGATGATCTTGGACAGCCGCTTCAAGCGCG
>JACOTZ010000308.1 GCA_016178155.1 Acidobacteriota bacterium | reverse complement strand
TCCCGACTACCAGGAGAAGAGCGAGTGGGTGTTCGGCCGCCTGATGTTTCCCTCTCACCCCAATGCCCGCTTCGGCCGTTTTCGTTTCGGCCGCTCCCTCGACTGGCGGCAAGGCGGCACCAGTTGGACTCAGGATTACCCGCGCGCTGACCGCTTCTTTCTGATCGCGCTTCGCCGCCTCACGCGCATCCATGCCCGTTCCGCAGAACAACCCGTGAACCTGGACGATGGCAACGATGTGTATGACTGGCCCTTCCTGTTTGCCGGCGAGATGGGCGATTGGCTGCTCACCGACGCCCAGGCCAGCAAACTTCGTGACTATCTTCTCCGCGGCGGGTTCCTCTTGATGGATGACTTCTGGGGCTCCCCCGAATGGGACCAGTTCATGGAGAGTATGCGGCGTGTCTTCCCTGACCGCCCCATCGTCGAGATTCCCGATGACGATGCCATCCTGCACACCGTCTACGACCTCAAAGAGCGAATCCTCATCCCCGGTCAGTGGGCCCTCCGCCGCGGCGGTCTCTACCGGAATGACGGCTCGGTTCCGCACTGGCGGGCCGTCTACGACGACCGCGACCGCATCCTGGTTGCCATGTTCTTCAACTCCGACGTCGGCGACTCCTGGGAATGGGCTGACGATCCTTTCTACCCCGAGAAATACTCCGCGCTCGGCCTGCGCCTCGGCGTGAATTTTGTGATCTACTCCCTCACGCACTGATAACCCCTATAGCTGCATCGAGTTACGGGCGCGTCGAACCGCACGAAGACGCTGCCGGCGTGTTCAGTCGCACAGGAGGGCGATTCTTGAAATTTGCTGCATCCCGGCGTGAAGCTCGCGCATCTATCTAGACAGTGCGGCCATGATCGGCCGCCTCTGCCTGCCTGTTGTGCCCGAATCTGTTGTCCGGTCTAGACTAGCTCGCCAGTAAGAATACCCCTGCTCAAGGCAGGAAGAGGAATCACCAATGACAAATATCTTTGTAGGGAATCTTTCCTACCAAACCAATCAGGATGAGTTGCAAGCGGCTTTTGGCGCCTTCGGCGCCGTGGAGCGCGTCAGCATTATCACTGATCGCGATACCGGCCAGCCGCGCGGCTTTGCGTTTGTGGAAATGGCCAATCCCAGCGAGGCCACGAGTGCGATCGCGGGACTGAATGGGACTGAACTCAACGGACGCGCGTTGAATGTCAACGAGGCGCGCCCGCGCGAGGATCGCGGCGCCCATTCCGGCAATGGCGGCGGCTTCGGCCGCAAACGGCGCGAACCCCGCTGGTAAGCGACAGCCCAAGCCCTTGAAACAAAGCCACTCCCAAGGGAGTGGCTTTTTGTCTTCCCGCGCCGAACGGGCGCGAGAACCCAGTGAAGGGGGCGGCACTTCAGCGGTTCTTGGACTTTGCCGGTGGGCTTTTCACACCGATCTTCGGAATCCCCAGTCTGGGAATCCCAAGTCTGCCTCCAAGTTCACCCAACTGAGCCGGATCGATCGAGCCGTCGATATCCACAACCGTCAGCTCTTTAGGTTCCGCCGACACAACCGCGAGCCGCTCGATCTTGCCGTCTTTGGTGCGGACTGCCACCGAGACGTTCTCGTTCACTCCCTCTACCTCGACGATCTTTGACCAGCCGGGCCCGCTCAACTGGCGGCGTATCTCGTTCACCTCCTCCATCGAATACTCACCGGGCTTTTCGAACTCGAGACTGCGCACCTGGACCGAACGGATGTTCTCCAGCAGCCTCTGTACCTGCGCCTGGTCCCCGCTCTTTCCCGCAAGAGACTTTGCCGCCATCTTTAGCAGGTCTGCGTCCAGGTTCACCTGTACCTTCTCCACCGCCCTGGAAGCCAGCTTCTGCCAGTCGATCTTGTTCACAATGTCCTGCGCCTGCGCGCCCAGGGCGAGCGCCAGCACCCAACAAACCTTCCTCATTGATTTCTCCCTTCCGTGATCTCCGCCGCTTTATGGAATGCGTACTCGATCTTTTCCGATGTAATCCGCACGGCCTGCAGGAGTTGTTCCCGGGCCTTGTCGGCTTGCCGCCTCCGCCAGAGATCCGCCGAGAGCGCAAGCATCAAACACGCCATCACTGCCACCGCCGCCCATCTGAAGACCCGCTGTCCCGAAAGCGGCGCAGGCTTCCGGCTCGATTCGCCGATTCGTTGCAGAATGCCGCCGGCCAGCGTCTCCGGCGGATCTTCAGGCGCCAGCGCGGCGCGCAGTTCCCGCTCGAACTCGTTCATCGTCCGACCCCCTTCCCTGCCATCGCCTCCAGCTTGGCCCGCAGCAAAGCGATCGAGCGATGCAGCGTGCTCTTCACCGTCAGCAGCGGAGTGTCCAGAATGCCGGCAATCTCCGAGGGATCGAGATCCTCCTGGTAGCGCAGGATCACCATCGTCCGGCCCGGCTCGGGCAGGGTTGCGACCAGCCGCTGCAACAAGCCGCGCAGGAGCGGATCTCCGGGATCCGGAATCGCCGCCGGCTCACCCGCAAGCTCATTCGCCTCCCGGCGCTTACGCGCGCAGTCGATCAGCCTTCTCGCCGTCACTTTCCGCAGCCACAGCTTCAGATGGCCCGCGGACTCGATCTTTCTCCGATTCCGGTGCAGTTCCAGAAAAACATCCTGCGCAAGTTCGGCCGCGAGCGCGCGATTCTGCAGGGCATGGCACGCCATGCTGTACACCATCCGCTGGTGTTCCTGGACGATCTCAGCGAATGCCGAGCCATCGCCGTTGCGCCACCGCTCGAAGGCCTCCGGGGACTCCATGGCCGTATTCAACTCTATCCACTTTCTAAATACGAACCGATGAGCGCCGCGATGGCAGAAACTTGCGAGGAGTCACGTTTTGCATCGGCGGCAGCCCAGACTCACGGCTGCACGCTGACTGCACCCGCGCCGTCATGTTCAGCAGGAGGAACCGATGCACTTTTCTCACCTGCTCGCAGTCGCCGCGTGCCTGCCGCTGCTGGCGCAGGATCCCGCCAGGCAGTTCGGCTACAAGCTGGACTTCGGCTTCCGCACCCTCGAGAGGCAGAAGCCCGCCGACATCAAACGCTATTCGATGGTCATCCAGAAAACCGGTTCGGGCTCCATCCGTGTGGGCGATCGCGTTCCGATCACCAGTCCCGCGGGCGAGCTCAAACAGTACGTGGACGTCGGCGTCAATATTGACGTCCGTCTCTTCGAGCACCCCGCCCAGCCCTGGCTGCGCGTCGAACTGGAAAGCTCGTCCCTCGGCGATGCCAAAGGCGCCGCACCCATCATCCGCTCGGTGCGGTCGAAAGTCGAGACGCCGCTCGTCACCGGCAAGCTGCTCCCGCTTGTCGAACTCGAAGACCCGGGGACCGGGCGTCGCTACCAGATCGAAGTGACCGCTACGGCGTTTCCCTAGCGGCACGCAGTCACCCTCGGCGGCCGCTCAAGCGGGGGATGCCGGCGCGCGCCCGTCTGCTGCGCGGCTCTTAATCGCCGAGCCTGAAGCTCCCACCCGCTCTCCCGCGGCAGCGCGCCCCGCGCTACAATCGCCCTCATGAAGGTGCTGGGGGCGCTGATCGTTGCCGTCTCTTTTTTGCCGGCGCAAGGGCTGTGGGAAACACGCGCGCCATTTCCCCTGGCTGCGACCGAGGTTTCCTCGGTCGCGCTCAATGGCAAGATCTACAGCGTCTGCGGCCTCACTGCGGACGGCTCCTCGAACCGCCTCTCCGTCTATGACCCGTTGATCGACTCCTGGAGTGACGCCGCCCCGCTTCCCATCGACCCGGGCGCCGACCACTGCAATTTCGCCGCCGCGAACGGCCGTCTGTATTTGCTCGGCGCCATTCGCATCGGCACCAGCTTCATCGACGGCAACACCTACGAGTACACACCCAGCACGAATCGCTGGGAGCCCGTGGCGCGCATGATCGTGGGCCGCGGGGCCAGCGGGGTCGCGGTCATCGGCAGCAAAATCTATGTCGCGGGCGGGCTGGCCGCGGGCGGGACCACAGCGGCGTTTGAAGTGTTCGACACCGCGACGCGCAGGTGGTCGGCCCTCCCGGAGATGCCTACCGCTCGCGATCACCTCACCGCGCAGGCGATTGCTGGGAAGTTCTACGCCATCGCCGGCCGGAACGCGGGCGGCGACCTGAACGCGACCGAAGAGTTCGACGCCGCTACCAATACCTGGAGCCGGCGCGCGCCCATCCCGACCGCCCGCGGAGGTCTCGCGAGCGGGACCATCCACGGCCGCATCCAGGTCTTCGGTGGCGAGGGCAACAGTGGCACGCCCAGCCGCACCTTCCGCCAGAACGAGGAGTACGATCCTGCGTCGAACACCTGGCGCTCGCTCGCGCCCATGCCGACGCCCCGCCACGGCCTCTACGGCGCCACCCTCGATAACCGTGTTTTCGCGCCCAGCGGCGGACCCATCGCCGGAGGCACGTTCTCGGATGTGCACGAGGTGTTCTATCTCCCGCCGGCCGAGCCGCCGGCCATCACCGCCGACAGCTTCCGGAACGCGGCCAGTTTCTCGCCCCTGCTCGCGCCCGGCGCCATCGTATCGGCTTTTGGAGATCGCCTCTCGCAAGGCGAGCAGATGGTGACCGCGCTGCCGCTGCCAGTGCAGATGAACGCCGTCCGGGTATCGGTGAACGGCACAGCCGTGCCGCTCTTCTACGTCGGGCCAAAGCAGATCAACTTCCACCTGCCCGAGAGCGTCACCGGCGACGCCGCGACCATCGCGATCTCGAATGCCGGCGTCGAGACCTCCGCGCGTGTCAGCCTTGTTTCCGCGGCGCCCGGCATCTTCTCTCTGAACCAGAGCGGCCAGGGTCAGGGCGCGATCCTCATCGCCGGCACCGCCCTCGTCGCCGCCGCCGCCCGCGAGGGCTTCTCGCGCCCCGCCCGCCGTGGCGAACCCGTCGAGATCTACGCCACCGGCTGCGGCCGCTTCTCGGGCGCCTCGAATCCCGCCGTCGCCATCGGCAATGCCGCCGCCGAAGTGCTGTATTTTGGCCCCGCCCCCAATTTCGCGGGTCTATGCCAGATCAACGCCCGCGTCTCAGCCGCCGCCACCTCGGGCGCCGCTGTCCCCGTCACCATCCAGATCGCCGACCGCGTCAGCAATGTCGTCACCATGGCGGTCGTGGAATGATCGTCAGCGCGTCAGCAGATCCTGCAAGCGCCGGTCTAAAGTGACCAGGCGCCTCGCCGCGGTCATCGCGAACGAAGCATCCATACCAACTCAACGAATTCCCATGCGGCCGGCGCAGAGACGGCATGGACATCCAGGATCGATCGATTGGCGACAAGGCGAATGAGAGCAAGGTGCACAACCCGGCAGAGTCCCGCTTCAGCCGCTCCCAAACCATCAATCCATTTACGTGAGCGCGCGCAGGTCGAATATGACCCCGTGCGGCTATCGTCCCCCCAACGCGTACTCGCCAGCCTCAGAAACCGCGGCGGACGCGCAGACGGCTCGGTCGCGAAGGTAGATTAGAGCCAATGCTGAGGGAGATCCCCATGGCCCGCGGCGGGCCACCAAAGGTGATGAAAAACCCGCCCGGGGAGAAGATGCGACGTACACAAGGCGGGTTTTTCAGGGGAGCGGATGGATCTCAATGAACAGGTTATTCTTTCGCGGCCCCTGAGCAGCGTCAGCAGCCATGAGTGAACAGCATTGAGATTAGAGCCCGCAGCCGCTCTTCCGCTGCAGCCACTCGGCCCTGTGCGGAGTAATCGCCAGGATGTCTACGGGCCCGCCGACGTACGCGGACCCGCTGTCAATCTCGAGCTGAATCAGCGTATTCACCAGCCTCGCCGCGTCCCCGGCCGCCCAGTCGCGGTGGGACTTCAGGTACTCGCGGATGCGCCCCTGCTGGCCCGCATATACGATGCGCGGACCGCGGGCGTCGGAGCCGTCGACGACTGCCGTGTGCACCCGCAGGCCGCCCTCGGGCGCGACGTTGAACGCAGCCATGCCAAGGACCGGGGAATCGTCCGCCTGGGTGAAGATCATTTGCAGCACCGGGCGGCCGGATGCCAGCATCAGGTAATCTTGCGGGGAGTCGCGCCGCAGGCCGTCGACGGCGCGCGTGAGCGGTCCGCGCGCCAGCTTGACGAAGGCGGCAACTTTTTCCGGCATCGTACCCTGCCGCGCGGCCTCGGTGGCGAGCGGAGCCGCCGCGAATCCCGCGGCATCGTCCCGGCTCAGGCCGGAGAGCGCGAAATACGTCGAGCCCGCCTGGGCGATCTTGCAGCCCGAGGCCGGCGCCTGCTGGTTCGTGGTCACAAGGCTGTCGGCGCCGAGCAGAACCCGATCGGGGGTCCAGATCGCGACCAGGGTTGTGGCCGGGGCCAGGGACGCGCACACGCTCAGCCCGGCGGCAAAACGTAGCATAAACATCGGCTCTAATTATTGGATGCCCCAGGGCTGCGGGAGGTTCTCGGAAAAGCCGGGTCAGTCCCGCCCCCGGCGACGCTTGCGCGGGCGGTTTCCTTCCTCGGAACGGCTGCCCGGTTGCGCGCCTGTGCGGCGCTGGTTCTTCCAGCGCGGCTCCATCAACTGCCGGTTCCAGGCATCATAGGCGGCCTGCAGTTCCTTCACCTTGCCCGGCTCGCTCGCCGCCACGTCTTTAGACTCGTTGACGTCGCGGGCGAGATTGTAAAGCCGCGGCGCAGCGTCGCCGATCTTCACCAGCTTCCAGTCGCCTTTCCGCACTGCCGATTGCGCGCCGAAACGCCAGTAGAGCAGGTCGTGCGGAGACTTGCGGGTTGCGCCCGTCAGGTGCGGCATCAGGTCGACCCCGTCCAGGTTCGATCCAGCCGATCCGCCGGCCACTGCGACTGCCGTGGGCAGTACATCGAGCGCGATCACGGGCTGATCGAACCGGGCGCCGCCGCGCAGCTTCGATTTCCATTGCAGCAGAAACGGCACACGGATGCCGCCTTCGAGCACGTCACCCTTAAACCCGCTAAGCGGATCGTTCTTCGAGGTCGTCTGGCGCGTCGGACCGCCGTTGTCGCTGATGAAGAAGATCAGCGTGTTCTCTTCAAGGCCGAGCTCCCGCACCTTTCCGAGCACGCTGCCGATGCCATCGTCCATGCTGGAGAGCTTCGCCGCATGAATGCGCCGCTTTTCATCTTTGATCTGCCCAAATCGCGACAGGTACTTCTCGGTGGCTTGCGCGGGATTGTGGACCGCGTTGTAGGGCAGGTACAGGAAGAACGGGGATTGCTTGTGCCGCTCGATAAAAGCGACCGCCTCGCGCGTGAAGGCATCGGTCAGGTACTCGGTCTCGTTCACCGCTTTGGTGCCGCGCAGGATCGGGTTCGCCTGGTCAGCCTTGGCGTCCAGATACGAGTGCGCCCCGCCCAGGAATCCGAAGAATTCATCGAAGCCGCGTTTCATCGGGTGATACTCGGGCTTGTAGCCGAGATGCCATTTGCCGACGATCCCGGTGGCATAACCCGCGGCTTTCATGCGGTCGGCGATTGTGGTCTCACTCAGCGGCAGGCTGAAGTCGCCCTGCGCCTGCTGCGCCGGTCCGGGATTGAACTCGTGCCCGAAACGCTGCTGGTAACGGCCCGTCATCAACCCCGCGCGCGTCGGGCTGCATACCGGACAGGAAACGTAGCCGTTGGTGAAACGCACACCGTTCCTGGCGATGCTGTCGATGTTCGGGGTGGGGATGTCTTTCCCGCCGTAGGAGCCCAGGTCGCCGTAGCCGAGGTCGTCGGCGAACAGAACAACCACGTTCGGCTTCCGCGCCTGCCCGCGGGCGAACGGCGCGGCCAGAGCGGCGCCGATGGAAGTCTGAAGAAACCCTCGCCGGTCCATGTTACGCACGCCTCCTCTGCAGATCCGGTGGGTTCTTTCCGTCGCCTTCATACACCGGCCGTCCCGGCCCTTTCGACGACTCGCGATCCGCGCCCGGGTCGAAGAACTTGGTCTTGCCCTCGCGGTAGGAATCGACCCCGAGCTTGATCGCGACCATGATCTGGTAGCCCAGCTCGGGGTTCAGCACCGGCTGCTTGCGGGTGCGCATGCAGTCGAAGAAGTTATCGGTATGAGCGCGCGCTGCGTTGACTTCGGCCACATCGTAGATCTTCGCCTCCGGTGCGGCCGCGTCAGCACGGCCGCGGCGCTCGAGCAGCTCGGGCACGACTAGCACCCGGTTGCGCTCAAAGACAATGCTGCCGTTGTGCCCATAGATGACCTCGGGAAAGTACTTCCCCGGGGCCGCGTTCGCCATCGAGCTCGACAGGTTGATATAGAAATTGGTGTACTCGATGATGGTCGCGTAGGTATCCGGCACTTCGCGGTCTTTCTGAACGTAGATTCCGCCCGAGCCGGTCACGCGCGTCGGCGGTTGCGCGCCCATTGCGAACAGCAGCGGTCCGAGCTTGTGATAGAAAAGATCGGTCGCGATGCCGCCCGAGTAGTCCCAGTATTTCCGCCAGCGGAAATACCGCTCGGCGCTGAAGGCACGCTTGGGCGCGGGACCGAGCCAGCGCTTCCAGTCGATGTTCTCCTGCGTGCCTTCCTCATCGACGTAATAGTTCCACTCGCCATATTTCGAATTGCGGCTGTAGGTGCCCTGCGCCCAAAGCAGCGGGCCGATCTCGCCGGCCGCGATCAGCTCGCGTGCCTTGTGGTGCCGCGGATCGGAGAGGTGCTGGCTGCCGATCTGCATGATCCGTCCGTAGCGCTTCGCGGCATCGCGCGCGGCGCGGGCCTCGGGTATGGTGAGCGTGAACGGCTTCTCGAGGTATACGTCCTTACCGGCGGCCATGGCCTCGATGGCCATCGGCGCGTGCCAGTGGTCCGGAGTAGCGATGAAGACGGCGTTCACGTCGCGCCGCTCGAGCAGCTCCCGGTAGTCGCCCTGGACCGCGCTGTCCTCGAGCTTCGCGGTCTCCTTCGCCCGCTGCTTGCGCCGCGAGTAGACATCGCACACCGCGACAACCTGCACGTCCTTGTCCTGCTCGCTTTGCGCGAAGATCGAGCGCAGGTGCCCGCTGCCCCGGCCGCCGACGCCGATGAATCCGACATTGATCCGATCGTTCGCGCCGATCACACGCGCTGCGGATTTGGCCGAGGTCGCGGGCCGGTTCGCGGCCAGCGCCGCGGAAGTGGTCAGCGCGCCCGCAAGGAAGCTGCGCCGGCTGGAGTCGGTTTGTCGCATGAGCCCATCATAGTCCAAAAACCTGGCCTTCTCGCTATACATTCCTTCAAGTACACTGCCGCCGCGCGCCGCTCACGCAAACGCCAGGCACTTCTTCACGTTGTCGGCTTCGATCTTGAGCTGCGCGGCGCGGTCGAGGCCGCTGAGCCGCGGTAGCGAGGCGAACTTCTTTACCCGCACCATGCGCAGCGCGCGCGCCAGCGCGAGCGGGCTGCGGCCGGGCCACGTCGCCCAGTACTTATCAGTGAGGCACGGCACGAGCAGCGGGTCGCGGGTGATCATCTCGAGCGTCATCCGGGTCTTCGGCCGCGCCCGCGCGATGATGTCCATGATCCTGCGCAGGTCGAGCATGCCCTCCCCGAGCACCACCTCGGAGAGCAGGAACCCCTCGGGCGCGTCCGCGACCGCCATGTCCTTGATGTGAGTCGAAAGCGCGAACGGCGCCAGGCGCTCCACCACGTCCATCGGGTCGTCGAGCATCGCGACGTTGTTGCCGGTATCGACGCAGGCGCCCAGGTAATCGCTGCCGTGCTTCTTCAGCAGCTCAACCATCTCATCGACGGTCCAGTCCTTGTGGTTCTCGAGCGCCAGCGGTATGCGCTCCTTCTCCACCACCGGTACCGCGCGTGCCACCGCGGCGTGCGAATCCGCCACGAACTTGCGCCATTCCTCCAGCGTGGAGAAGGTCTCGTAGCGCCGTCCGCTCAGGCATGCCGAACGGACACAGAGCGCGCCTACTTCGCGGGCGGCGCCCACCGTGCGCACGAACCGCTCCATCTCGGCGCGCGGAAGAGCGGCCATGACCTCGATGTAGAGGCCGAGCTGTTCGGCGCGCGCGCGCAGCCGTTTCAGGTAATCGGGCTCGAGCGAAGCGAGCGATGCCTGGATGCCGGCGGCCCCGATCGAGTGCGCGTGTTCGAGAAACTGGAGCGTGTCCCGCGGGCGCCAGAAGCTCAGGTAGCAGGTGGTCGCGATCCCCAGCCGCGAGCGCGCCGGCGCCCCTGCCGCCGCCGTGGCCGCGGCCAAAAAGGTGCGCCGTCTCATGCGAGCAGGCTCCTCAGGACAGCATCCCAGGGCTTGCGGTACGGCCGCACCAGCATCTTCGCGGCCTCGGCGTCCCCCGGAATCTGTTCTTTCCCGGCGTCCCAGTGCAGACTGCGCCCGAGCCGCAGCGACAGGTTGCCCAGGTGGCATGCCGCCGCCACCCGGTGCCCGTCCTCGACGTCCGCGATCGGCTGCTGCCGCGTCCGGATGCAGTCGAGAAAGTTGCGCACGTGCAGGTCGAACTGCTCGTCCGACGAACCGCGTTCCTGCATCGTTTGCAGCCACGGCTCCGGCTTGCTCTCGGAGCGCCGCGGTCCGCCGGCCGCGTGGCCGCGGAACTGCGGGATCGCATTCGCCGGTTCGATCCGCTCGTCCGCCAGGATCCGGAAGCCGCCGCGGCTGATGGTGAGACTGCCCTTCGTGCCGTAGAACTCAAGCCCGCTGCCCGAGCGCGAGCCCGTTCCCGCCTCGCGATGCGACCAAACGGCCGTCCAACCCGGGTACTGGTAGATGGCATCCTGCGTATCCGGCGTCTCGCCGTTGTCCTCGAGCGCGAAACGCCCGCCCATCGAGGAGACGGCTCGCGGTCCTTTGGCATTCATGTACCACTGAGCGACATCGATCGAATGCGCGCCGAGGTTGGTCATCTGTCCGCCCGAGTAGTCCCAGAACCAGCGGAAATGGTAAATCCCACGGTGCGGATTGTAAGGCCGTTTCGGCGCGGGGCCCAGCCACAGGTCGTAATCGAATCCGGAAGGCGCGGCGGTGTCGGCGGGCGAGCCGAAGCCGGGCATGATGTTGCGGAAAGCGCCCATGCGCACGCTATGCACTTTGCCGATGTAGCCGGCCCGGATGAGATCGCGCGCCTTCTGATAATGACGGCCGCTCCGCTGTTGCGTCCCGACCTGCACCACGCGCTTGTGCCGCCGCGCGACCTGGGTCATCCAGCGGCCCTCCTGGACGAACAGCGTCATCGGCTTCTCCACATACACGTCTTTGCCGGCGGCGCACGCCATCATGGTCATCAGCGCATGCCAGTGATCGGGCGTGGAAACCACCACCGCCTGGATCTCTTTGTCGTCGAGCAGCTTGCGGAAGTCGCGATACGCCTTGGCCCGGCCGCCGCAGGCCGCCACCCCCTGCTCGAGGCGCGGCTGGTACACCTCGCACATGGCCGCAAGCTCCGCGTCCTTCTGATTCTTGAAATCGTGTACGTGCTGCGCGCCGATAAGACCGTAGCCGATGAACCCCACCTGCACGCGCTCGTTGGCGCCGAGAATACGGCTATAGGAGGCCGCAGTGGCGAGGAATGCCCTCCGTGGGACCGGCATGTCACGCGATTCTATCACTTGGCGCACGGCAGCCTCGCGCGCAAGCGTGCCTCACCACGGCGGCCTGCATTTTCGTCACGCTGGCCCCCGGACGCCGCGCAGCGGCCGCAGATACGAGCTCGCCAAGTCCGGTGTTTAGCCGACACCCGACGCTCGTTGATACAGCAGGCCTTCAGTGGATTTGCCAGGCGGACAGCCCCTTTCGCCGGCTCCACAACAGACAATGCGGTTCACGATTGCGGTGAGCCATGCGGGCTCGTACGCGGGCAGCCGGTGCAGCCTGCCTCGTCAGTGTCGGAGAACGGCGGCACGCGACCTCTACCATGAGAGGAGCCATGCAATTCCAGGACGTTCTCGATTCCGGCGATCCGTCCCTCTACGACGTGCGCTCGCGCGTCCCCGGCCCGCGCGGGGTGCTGCCCATCACCGCCGAGATGCTGCTCGAGCGGCCGTCGGGCGACCTGTTCGGCCTCACCCAGGACGCCGGAATGGGCTGGGACCCGGCGAAGCTCACCGGCAGGGAGATCCTCATTCTGAGCACTCATGGCGGCATTCGCGCGCCCGACGGGACGCCGGTCGCACTCGGTTATCACACCGGACACTGGGAGGTCGGATTGCTGATGCAGGCGGCGGCGGAGGAGCTGAAGGCCCTCGGCGCCGTGCCATTCGCCGGCTACTGCACCGATCCCTGCGACGGGCGCACTCAGGGCACCCCTGGAATGTTCGATAGCCTGCCCTACCGCAACGACGCGGCCACGGTCTTCCGCCGTCTCATCCGCTCGCTGCCGGCGCGCAAGGGCGTGATCGGCGTCGCCACCTGCGACAAGGGCCTCCCGGCCATGATGATGGCCCTGGCCGCGATGCACGACCTGCCCTGCGTCCTCGTGCCCGGCGGCGTGACCCTGCTCGCCGAGGACGGCGAGGACGCCGGCCGCGTCCAGACCATCGGCGCGCGCTATGCGCACGGCGCCATCACGCTCGAGTACGCGGCCGAGATGGGCTGCCGCGCCTGCGCCACTCCCGGCGGGGGCTGCCAGTTCCTGGGAACCGCGGCGACATCTCAGGTTGTGGCGGAGGCGCTTGGCATGTCGCTGCCGCACTCCGCGCTCGCGCCCTCCGGCCACCCCATCTGGCTCGACCTGGCCCGGCGCTCGGCGCGCGCCGTGCTGCGGCTCGAATCCGAAGGCCGCTCGATGCGCGAGATCCTCACCGCGGACGCGCTGCACAACGCGATGGTCGTGCACGCGGCCTTTGGCGGGTCCACCAACCTGATCCTGCACCTGCCCGCGGTCGCGCATGCCGGCGGCCTGCCCCGTCCCACGGTGGACGACTGGGCGCGCATCAACCGCCAGGTGCCGCGGCTGGTGGACGCCCTGCCGAATGGCCCGAATAACTACGCCACGGTCCAGGTCTTCCAGGCAGGCGCGGTTCCCGAAGTGATGCTGCACCTGCGCCGCGCGGGCCTGCTGCATACGCAAGCGAGAACCGTGTCGGGTGAAACCCTCGACTCGGTGCTCGACTGGTGGGAGCAGTCCGAGCGGCGCGCGGCGTTGCGGAAGAACCTGCGCCAGCGCGATGGCATCGACCCGGACGACGTGATCACCGCGCCCGGCGAGGCGCGGCGCCGCGGCCTGACCTCAACGGTCTGTTTCCCCGCGGGCAATCTCGCGCCCGAGGGCTCGGTGATCAAGAGCACGGCCATCGATCCGGCGGTGGTCGATGGCGATGGTGTGTACCGCAAGACCGGCCCGGCCCGCGTCTTCACCTCCGAGCCGGCCGCGATCGCCGCTATCAAGCGCGGCGGCATCAAAGCAGGTGACATTCTTGTTCTCATCTGCCGCGGCCCCATGGGCGCGGGCATGGAGGAGACCTATCAGCTCACTTCGGCGCTGAAGCATCTCCCCTTCGGCAAAGAGGTGGCCGTCATCACCGATGCGCGCTTTAGCGGCGTATCGACGGGCGCCTGCATCGGCCACGTCTCGCCCGAAGCCCTGGCGGGTGGCGCGATCGGCAAACTCCGCGACGGCGACATCCTCGAAATCATGGTCGACCGCAACCGCCTTGCCGGCAGCGTCAACCTGGTCGGCGCCGATGGCGTCATCTTTGGCGCCGAAGCGGGGGCGCGGCTTCTCTCCGGGCGCCCGCCTCACCCCGGCCTCGCGCCCGACCCCCAGCTTCCCGATGACACCCGCCTCTGGGCCGCCTTGCAGGATGCCAGCGGCGGCGCCTGGGGAGGCGCCGTCTACGATGTCGACCGCATCATTGAAACGCTGGCGGCAGGACGAAAAGCATTGGCGCGCGGAGCCGGACAGGAGAGGCCGCTCGAGGCCACGCGGGGCGCGAAACCGTAGCTCTCGAAACCAATCGCAACACCCCAGCGAGCAAACCAGCATCGCACAGCACGCAAGCGATACAATTTCGATCGACGCCTGGTCGCGTGCGGAAGCGACGGATAAAACCTTCGATAGCCCACGCAGGGAACTGTCCTCTAATGCATCCGCGGCATAAGCCCGAGTAACCGCTACAGCACTGCCGCGCCATCGCTGCCGAATCTTGTAACACTCCCAACCGGCAAATGATCCTATCTCCCGAGGAGGACCGCGAAATGATGTTTCGGAAAGTATGTGCATACAGTGCATTGGCCTCTCTGGTCCTGGTCGCGCCGGGTTGCACCAGGCGCGATGATCAATCCGCGCGCGAGCGCCGCCAGCCGGCCCCGGCGGCCGAAGCGCCTCAGCCTCCGCCGGTCGAAAAGGACCGCGCCATGGTGCGCTTCGTGAACGCCTACAACGGAAGCGTGGACCTGTTTTTCGGCGATACCAAAACGTTCGCCGGCGTTGCCTACAAATCCGTTACTCCGTATCGCGAAATTCGTGAAGATTGGGCGCAATTCAAACTGCGTCCCGCCGGACGCGACACGGCTGACCCGATCGCAACCAACGTTGAGGTGGTCAGCGATGGCGAGCGATACACGATCGTGGCGCTCGGCACGGATGAAGGCAAGGCCGTGCTCAAAGCACTCAAGGACGACGAAGCCGCCGTGCCCGAGCGCGCCCGCGTACGCATCGTGCATGCCGCTCGCGACACCGGCGACATTGACATCGTGCCCGCCAACAAGCAGGAGCCGGTCTTTGATGGGCTGCGGCCGGACTCCGTGGCCGACTACAAGGAGATCGAGCCCACCGCCCGCACGCTCGAGATTCGCAAGGACAACCAGCAGCGTCCCATCGCGCGCATCGCCGGTCTGAAGGCGGGAAGCTACACGTTCGTGCTGGCGCCCTCGAAAACAAAGGGCGGCCTGGATGTGATCCGGCTGACCGGCGAAACCACTCCCACCCAGGGAGAATCACGAGCCCGGACGCCGGAATCGCCGGCGCGCTAAGCACCGCTCGAACTACTCCCGCCGGCGCCCACCTGAGCATTTGCCCGCGCGCCGCCGTTGGTCCGCGGCCGGCCGCTCAATCGTTACGGCACGGGTCACATACCGCGTCGAGCGCAAAACCGTGGCCAGGAACGGCCCGCACCCAAGTCCGTAAAGCGACAAGATGCCGTCGATCGAAAGCCAGAGATCCAGCACTGCCTTATCCGGCTGACAGTAGAATCCCCCCCAGGGACATGGTCGAGGATGTGTACCAGAAGATGCCGTTCGCAAACACAATCCATCTGCTTCAAATCGGGCGTAGATTATGTGGAATATGAGGACGGCTGGTGGCTGTTCTTTTTGAAACCAGTTTGTGTCCTCCCACGTCAGCCCGAACTCCTCCTGAGCCGTTTTGTGGCTGAGGGTCGCGCCCTTGCGGCGCCACTCGGAATCCAGGTCGTCCATGGCTCGGGCTGCACTCCAGCTAGCTTCGTCTTATGAATGCCAGGGCCTTCCAGCCATTCGCCTCGGTGTGGCTTTACCCATAACTTGGCCGCCATCGGAAGCATAATCTGGCCACGGCTCTGGGAATGATGTTCATTCATCATAATAGCCGAGTTTGAAACTCGCGAATCAGGTTGGAAGCATAAACTGGCCGCGAGTGCGAAGGAGAAGCATGTCGTGGCCGAGAGTACACGAAATCTGGTCGCGAACCCCTCTCGCTTGAGAGGGCGACCCTAAACACTGGGCGTCGATTCTAAACACTTCGCCGTCGTTCTCTATTCTGGGTGACAGCATGTCAAACGCGAGGCGTCTTAGTCTGACACCGGGCTGCGGCATTGACGAGCCACGCACGCCGCGCGGCGATTCGCTTTGATAGCCTAACGTCCATGCGAGTCCTTCGCGGAAAGCTCGTTCGCGGCGTCG
>JACOTZ010000243.1 GCA_016178155.1 Acidobacteriota bacterium | reverse complement strand
CGAATCGGGGAAATCGCCGCCTGTAGCCGTTGAAAATGACGTCCAGGGTCTCGCCTTCGGGCACCTCGAGGTCCTCCTCAGGGGACCCCACAATGTCCTTTAATTGCCCAAAAAACAACACTCTGACGAACACACCCAAATGGTAACAGACGGGTGTGAAAGCGGCCGCGTTGCATGCTCCACGGTTCAGCCGTGAGATGCTAGCGTGCCATTGTTGAGCTCCGCTCCCTCACCGTCGCGGCTCACAATGAACACTTCCGAGCCTCCTGCACGCAGGCTTCCGCGTGCCGCCTCACCGCACACGCGGCCGGGGCGGCGGAGGGTCGGGCTCCATCGAGCGCCCGCCGGGTTCGAGAGACTGAGCGCGTCCGGCGATCGCCCCTCGCCAGTTGGAAACCACTACGAGAGTCAGAATGTCGACGCAGCCGTGAGCATACAATCGTGTTCATGGATCCCACTGTTGACCCGCCTGTTTGTGGAGCAGCCGACTGCGGCTGCTCCGGCAGTTCGCGCAGTTGCAGCGTGTGTCCCGCGCGGCGCGTCCTCGGTTCAGAGCGCGAGATCCGGGCGCGACGTCGATAGTTCACCGCCATGGCTAGCGCAGAGCCTCAATCCAGACCGCCGGCCCGCATGCCACACGAAACGCGCATTCGCGTGCGCTACTCGGAGACCGACCAGATGGGTGTCGCCTATCATGCCAACTACCTGGTCTGGATGGAGGTCGGGCGGGTTGAGTATTGCCGCGCTGCCGGGCTCCGCTACAAGGAGCTGGAGGAGACCGACGGGCTTTACCTGGTCGTGGTGGAGGCCAACTGCCGCTATCATGCGCCCGCCCGCTATGACGATGAGCTTCTGATCCGCACGTCACTTACCGAGGCGCATCCGCGCAAACTCCGCTTCGAATACGAGATCCGGTGCGCCGGCAGCGGGCGCAAGCTCGCCAGCGGCCACACCGTACACGTGTTCTGCAATCGCTCTCTTCAACCCGTGAAGCTGCCCGAGCGCCGTCGGGCGGTGTTCGGAATGAGCGGGTAATCACCGTGCCCGGCCTGCTGGCGCGCTACCTCGAGACCGGCATGGAGGGCCGCCAGGCCCTCACCGCGAATTGCCTCGACCGTATCGGCGAGCTCGATCCCGAGATCCATGCGTGGGTGGAGATTGCTCCTCAGCCCGCGCTCGGCTCCGGAGCGCTCGACGGTGTTCCCTTCGGCGTGAAGGACATCTTCGAGACGCGCGGCATGGCGACCGAGTACGGGTGGGCGCTCTATACCGGGCGGAAGGGCGAGCACGATGCCGCGCTCGTCGATGACCTTCGGCGGCGGGGCGCCATTCTGCTGGGGAAAACGGAGACAGCCGCGTTCGCCTACTTCGATCCGCCGCCGACGCGGAACCCGCGGGACCTAGCGCGGACGCCCGGGGGAAGCTCGAGCGGGTCCGCCGCGGCGGTCGCGGCGGCGATGGTTCCGTTCGCCCTGGGCACGCAAACCCAGGGCTCGATCCTGCGGCCGGCATCCTACTGCGGGATCTGCGGATTCAAGCCGGCGTTCGGCACAATGCCTCTCGAGGGCGTGCTGCCCTTCGCGCCATCGCTCGACACGATCGGGCTGTTTACCGAGACCGCGCAGGACATGCTGCTGCTGTGGCAGGCGATCGGGCGGCAAGTCCCGGCGGCCGCGGCGGCGCGGCTCGCTTATGCATCCGATACGACTCCCGCGGACCTGGCGCCGGCGCTCCATGCGGCGGCGGAGCGGCTGCGCGGGCATGGCTTCGCGGTCGATGAGGTTCGAATCGGTGAGTCCATTTTCGAACCGGCGCTGGCAGCCGTGCGCGCGATCAACGATTACGAAGGCGCCCGCACTCACGAGCAGCGATGGCGGGAACACGGCCGCGCGATGGGCGCAAAACTGGCCGAACTGGTGGAGCGCGGGCTTGCGATCGAGCGGACCGCGTATGAAGCTGCGCTGGACGCACTCGCGAGGGCGAGGTCCGGCATGGCCGCCATATTCGGGAGCTATCCGGTGGTGATCACCGCCGCCGCGACCGGTGCGGCGCCTCTGGGCCTCCAGTCCACCGGTGATCCGCGCATGAACGCGCCATTCACGGGGCTCGGCGGTCCGGCGATCGCCGTGCCGATTCCAGTGTCCGGACCGCCGCTCGGACTGCAGCTCGCCGCCGCTCCAGGCGAGGATGCGATGCTGCTCGAAACCGCGGCGGCGGTCGAGACGGCTTTCGG
>JACOTZ010000143.1 GCA_016178155.1 Acidobacteriota bacterium | reverse complement strand
CCTTACTTCATCAACTCAACCTCAGCTTGCCGGAACGTCTCCATTCTTATCCAAAATGTAGTGCAGACTCGGCGATCGCCTGAACTGATTCCAAACGGGTTAGGCGATTCCCAGGCCCTTCCGTGACGAACTTGGGCTAGCCGACGTTCGTCACCGACAGGATTTCGAACCGCTTGCTGAGGAGGTGTGAAAAAATTGATTTCGGGCCTCTTTTCCACAGGCTAACCGAATGCAAACATTGGAGGCCGGAAATGGTTTTTTCGAATATTTCACACCTTCTCAGGGAGCGGTGGTGACGAACCTCGGCTAGCCCGAGGCTAGAGGGCCGAGCCTCAGCGCTGCAGACGGGCGAGCAATTCCAGGTATTTTGGCAAGGTCAGGGTGTTGAGGCCAGCATCGGTTCCGCGAGGAGGCAGCGGGGCATACCGCAGGAAAGCTTTCGCGCGTTCGATGTCCCCGCTCCCGGCGCAGGCCCACGCAAGCATCACCTGGGCATCGCCGATCACGTTGGGATGCGTTTCGTCGTAGATCTGCTTCCAGACGGGCACTGCTTCGGCGAAGCGGCGATGGAACAGCAGAGCGTAACCGGTCACCTGGTTGCGGAAGGGGGCGAGCGCCGGCGCGCGGAACAGGGTGGCCGCGGCCTCCCGCCACGCGCTGACCGAGGCACGCGGCTCAGCGAGAAACCGGCAGATCACAGCCAGATTGCGCACCGCGGGCGTCGTGGATTTCTCGAAGGCCACTCGCGCCGCTTCGCTTGCGCGGTCGAACTCTCCGCTTTCGAGCCGAAAGATGGCGAGCTGCGCGGCGGCGGCGGCGGCGGCATCTCCGGGCAGGTCCTTGCGTTCCGTGAACCGCTGCAAGCGCGACACGGCCTGCTCGCGCCGCCCGGTCGCGTGCTCCCAGAGGGCCTCGTGGAGGTTGAGCAGCGGGTCGCCGCGTTGCTTGCGGAATGTCAGATAGCTGGTGATGTGCCGGTCGGCGCCGGCGCGGTCGCCCGCGAGGAAGCGCGACAGCGCGGCGCGATACAGATCGCCGCCGGCCATCATCGCCGCATTCTTCTCGTGCGCCTGGAGAAAGTATTTTTCCGCCTCGCCGAAACGGCGGTAGAGGAAGTGCACTTCGCCGAGGCTGTCGAGCGCATTGGCGTCGTTCGGTGCGAGCCGCCGGTACTCTTCGAAGTTGCGGACCGCCGCGGCCAGATCGCCTGCATACGCGTGCGCGTAACCGAGCGTATTCCACAGCGCGATGTTCTTTGGCTCGATCTTCAACGCCCGTTCGAAAGCCTCCACTGCTCCCGGGTAATCCTTTTGCAGCAGCCGGAGGTCACCGAGGCTGCGCCATAGGCCGGCCTCGGCCGGGGCGAGCCGCGCGAGTTCGGTGAGGGCTTTGAGGCGGGCTTTTGGATCGTTCTCCACAGTGGCGCGCAGCAGGTCGAGCCTGGCGCGCTCCATGGCATCGAAACGGCCGGCGTGCGCCCGCGCCTGATCGAGCGCCGCGCGCGCGGCCGCCGTATCACCGCCGGCAACAAGCGCCTGCACGAGTGCCTGCCAGGCGGCGCCGAACGCCGGGTCAGCCGCCACCGCCTGCCTCAAGTGCGCGATGATGGCACTCCGGTCCTGAAGAGACGCGGCGGTCCAGAACGTTCGCGCCGCCTCCTCGCTGCGGGTCGGCAGCGGCTTGGTCTGCGGGCTGATCTGGCGTGCGAAGCGTTCGAGCAGAGGCAGCACGCCGCCGCTGCGCGGCCCGGCAGCTTCTATCTGCCGGATGGTTCTCGAAACGGCGGTTTCGCGCAGACTGCCGTGCAGCCGAATCTGCCCGTCGAGCAGGGTGAAATAGCCGTGCAGCACGAGCGTGACGCCCCGGGCGGGCACATCGCGCACGCTTTCGACGACCACCGGCTGCAGATTTCCCGCGCCCGTGAGTTGTGCGCCGAGCATGCCTGCCGCGGCGGGTCCCACCCAGTCGAGCGAGGTATCCGAGCTGAGATTTTCGAAAGGCAGCAGCGCGATTCGCCCGGCGGCGCCGCCTGCGCCGCGCCGGCAGGAGCCGAACGCCACCAGCGCGGCGGTGAGAGCAACAGTGAGACCGAACAGCCTACGGCGACGCGGAGAGCTCATCCGTTCCAACGGCTCAGACGCAGCGATCTCAGTTCGGCGAGCCTCTGACCCGGAACCCTACAGGACACGGGGCTCCAGGGCGAGCAGTTCCTGGAATTCCGGCAGCTCGCGCATCTTCGCGAACGCGGGCTCCTCTTTGAACTTGTCGCGGTCCTTGAAGCCCTCTTCCAGGCACTTGCGCATGTACATGAGGGCGCGATCAAATATGCCGTGCATCGCGTAGAGCTTGGCGATGGTGTAGTGGAACTTGGCACGCTCCTCGACGCTGCGCTCCTGCAGCAGGACGCCGTGCGTGCCCCGGTGCTCGAACACATCGGGATCGAGCGAGAGCGCGATCTGGTAAGCCTCCATCGCCTGATTGTACTTTTTGCGCGCAAACTGCGCCGTGCCCAGGTTGCTGTAGATGGAGGCCGAGTACGGGTTCAGCTTCAGGGCCTTTTCATATTGCTTGACGGCCTTGCCATAGTTCCGCTTCGCGTACCAGATGGTGCCCAGGTTATTGATCGCCTCGGAGTACTTGCGGTTGAGCTTGATCGCCTTCTCGTAGTGTTTTTTGGCTGTTTCGAAGTCCAGCGTCTGGTGGTAGGCGATCCCGATCTTGTTCATCAGGACAGCGGATTTCTCGTACAGGGGGATCTGCCGGTAGACATCGATGGCCTCGCGGTACATTTTGCGGGCCATGTAGATGTCGCCCCGCACCTCGGGCGTGACTTCCTGGGGAGGGGGTGGTTTGACAGTGGCCACCTCCGACCTGGTCGTCGTGTTGGCGAATCCGGAAGGCGCCGGGGCGGGGTTTGCGAACTGGTCCGCTGCCGAGAACGCGACGGCCAGGGCCAGCAGAATGCTACAACCGGTGGAAACCATGACGGCCTCCTTTACTACTTATCTAAATATATCCTTTAGCCGTCCAAAAAATCCTTTTTTGTTCTTTTTCGCCTCTTCCCTGGGGGAGGGCTGTTCCGGTGCGGCCGCGGGCGTCTCCGATCCGTTCCGGTACTGCGGTTGCGGCTGATTCCCGTTTGCCGGGAAGGTCGACACCGCAACCCGGGCGGGAGTCTGCTCCGGCGTCTCCCAACCGGCTACCTGCGTACCGCCGCCCCCGTGCAGTCCGCAAAATTCGAACGGCTGCGTGCCGGAGATAAAAAACTCGGGACGCGCGCTGGGGCAGTTCGGGGTGGCAAGCTGCCCGGTTGCGGGATCGATATCGACGGTTACGATGCCGTCGGGAGGCTCGAAATCACGCACCGAGCGGTACTCGCGGAACTGGTGCGCGCGCTTCATGAACTCGGTCCAAATCGGCAAGGCGGACTTCGCGCCCTCCAGGCCCAGCTCCCGATTATCGTCAAAGCCGACCCAGATGATGCACAGCAGCTTCGAGGTAAAGCCCGCGAACCAGCCGTCGTGGGAGGTACCGGTCTTGCCGGCGGCCGGGAGCACGAAGCCACGCGAGCGGACGCCGGCGGCGGTGCCGGCCCTCATCACGTCCTGCATCATCGAGACCATGAGGTAATCGACGCGCGGGTCGAGGACGGGCCGCCGCTCCACCTGGCTTTCATACAGCGAGCCGCCATTTGTGGCGCGGATCAGCTTGATCCAGTGCGGCTTCGAAACGATGCCGCGATTGGCGAACATGGTGTAAGCACCCGCGATCTCGAGCGGCGTCACCTCGTAGGCCCCGAGCGCGACCGCCGGCGTGCCGCGGATTTCCATATTCAAGCCCGCACGCCGTGCGAGTTCCGCCACGCTGCGGTATCCGGCCATCTCGGCCAGCTTCACGGTCGGAATGTTGAGCGACTTCATCAGCGCCTGCCGCATGGTGACCGGGCCGTAGAAATGATCCTTGAAGTTGCTCGGGGTGTACGTGCGGTCGTCGTCATAGACGAAGCTGGTCGGCTCATCCAGCAGCAGGGTGGCGGGCGTAAGCACGCGTCCGCCGGAGAGCGCCGTGTTCAAGGCGGCGGCATAGACGAAGGGTTTGAAAGCCGAACCGGGCTGCCGCTTCGCGAGCACACGATTGAGCTGGCTGCGCCCGTAGTCGCGGCCGCCGATCAGGGCCTTCACGTCGCCTGTCTGCGGATCGAGCGCCACCAGTGCCACCTGGGCCTCCGGCGGGTTGGCCATTTTGCGGAAGCGCCGGCGGATCTGTTCGTCCACCTCTTTCATGCCGATGCGAACCGCTTCACTGGCGGCGCGCTGAAGGTTGAGATCCAGCGTGGTGTACACGCGATAAGAGTGGCTCTGGAAATCGTGCTCCTGGAACTGATCGCTGAGAGAATCGTTCACCAGGTCCACAAAGTAAGGCGCATCGGTGGACTCCGAGCCGCTGCGCGTGACGGTCAGAGGAGAAGCGGCGGCCTCGCTGTATTCGCGGTCGCTGAGATAACCGTTCTCCCTCATGAGGCCGAGGACCACGTTGCGGCGGACGCGGGCGCGCTCGGGCCAGCGGACCGGATTCGTATAGCTCGGCCGTTGGGCCAGCCCCGCCAGCGTCGCCGCCTCGGCCGCGGTGAGATGACGGATATCTTTGCCGAAGAAAGCCTGCACCGCCTCGCCGAAGCCGCGGATCGCGAAGCTGCCGCGCCGGCCCAAATCAATCTGGTTGGCGTAGTACTCGAAGATCTGCTCTTTAGACAGGCGCTGCTCCAGGTGCAGCGTGATCAGCACCTCGGCCGCCTTGCGCTTCCAGGTCTTCGCCGGATTCAGCCAGAACATGCGGGCTACCTGCATGGTCAGGGTGGAGGCGCCCTCGGCATGGCGCTGCTCTTTGAGGTCGACGTAGGCTGCCTTGATGACGCGCAGCGGATCGAAACCCGAGTGCTGGAAGAAGCGCTTGTCCTCAGCCGAAACCACGGCCCGCACCAGCACGGGCGGAATGTCTTCAAACCTGACCAGCCGGCGTTTCTCGCGGTTGCGGTCGAACAGGTTCGTGATCAGCTCGGGCTCGAGCAGCATCTGGGTGCGCTCGGTGTTATCGCGGAGCGAGATGATCTGCGACACCTTGCTCCGGTTGAACTTGACGACTCCTTCTTCCTCGCGGAAGTAGGAGTCGGCCCCGGGGAAAATCTCGATCGCATCCTGCCGTACGTTGTACCAGCCCATGCGCGAGCTGTTCCGGCTCTCGCTATAGCCGCTGCGGCGTAGCTGCAGGGCGATCTCGTCCGGCGTAAACTCATCGCCCAGGCTTACCAGACGGGGCGCGGACAAGAGCAGCGACGTATTCGTGAAAGGGCCGGCGGCGAGCTTCTGCTCGATCAGGCGGGCGTATTTCACGTAAAAATACGTGAAGGTCAGCAACCCGACCGTGTTGAGCGCGATAAAGGCGATCAGGAAGGCCCGGCCCCAGGGGTGCATTACGAACCGGACCAGTGCCGCTTTTTTCGGTACCTGGATGCGTACGTCCACGTGATTACTCGAACTTCCTCATTGTCTCATGCAGCACAATGAGTGACCATCAACGCATCTCGCGCCGCCGGCATGCGACGGTCCGCCGCCGCTCGTTTCCCTTCTCCTCCCTGGGCGGAAAGTCCATCCGCTCAGGCGTTTCGGAGCCTCGCGACCGGATTGCCAACGCGAAAACGTGCGCGGAGCCCGTTCTGTTGTCTGGCCGCGGCTCCCGGCGGGCGACCCGGCGCGGGCATGGCGGGACACCCGCACCTTTACTCTCAGTGGCCACCCGCCGAGCTCCTCATATGCAGATCGACCGTATACAGCGGAAAATCCACGGTCACGATATACCGTACGTCGATTGTTATACCGGCCTGCGACCGCTGCACGTGCACGTGGTTGGGACGAAGCGGAAGTCCCAGCCCGGCCGCAGCGCGCAACACGTCCACCTGTACCTCCTCGGGCGGCTTGTGATGCGTTTCGGCCCGCTGCACGAGCTGGTCGAGAAAGCGCTGCAGTTGCCAGTTCTCCCTATATGGGGGCGCGAGTACAATCGCGAGATAGACCAGCCCGGCCACAAACGCCAGGGCGACGGCCGTCCGCACCTTGCGGCTCACTTCTGCTTCTCTTCCTCCTCGATCGAGTACAGCTCCTTCCACATGTCCTCGTGAGGCTTCCAGTCGGGCGCTTCACGGCCGGTGAGCTGGAGCTCGTTCACCTTGAGCGTGCCGTGGCCATAGATGCAGATGTACTCCGTGCGGGGCGGCCCGAACAGGACCTGGGCATGGGTTCCCCTCCGGATGGGCATGCGCAGCCGCCGCCCGCACGTACGGCAGCGGTAGCGCTGGTCGAGGATGATCAGCACCAGAAAGCCGTTGACCAGCAGGTTGTAGAGGAACATGATGGTGGTCCAGCCGAGGTCGTGTACGAAGGGGTCGTGCCCGAAGGCGCGCACGTGCTGCGCCGGCTCGGGACGCCACAGGTGCAGGCAGTACCAGACTGCATACAGCACGGCGGCGGCGGCCACCAACTTGCCCAAAAGAATGCCCCAGTACCTCATCAACGTATTGGACTCCCCGTTCTCTCGATAAGTTGCCGCGACCGGCGGGTCCGCGCCAAAATGTGCCGCGCGTCCCGCAACGCTGCGGGTTTGTCCGCATGCAGGCGGCCAATCGCGCGGATGCTCAGCCGCGCCACAGATTCCGCAACAGAAAGAGGATATTCGCCGGCCGCTCCGCCAGCCGCCGCATGAAATAGGGATACCAGGCCTCGCCGTAGGGGACATAAAGACGCACCCGACAGCCGGCGTCCCGCAGGCGCCGCTGCAGGTCGCGGCGGACGCCGTACAACATTTCGAACTCGAAGGCATCCGAGGCGATGCCGCGGGCGCGCACATGCGTGAGCGCCTGCTCGATGATGGCGTCGTCGTGCGTTGCCAGCGCGGGATATTCGCCGCGGTCGAGCAGCGTTTTCATGAGGCGGACAAAGCTTGCGTCGACGCTCTGCTTGTCGGGCCAGGCAATCGCGGGCGGCTCGCGGTAGGCGCCTTTGCACAAGCGCACGGGGACGCGCTCGCGGCAGAGCAGGTCGATGTCGGATTCGCTGCGATACAGGTAGGCTTGAATGACCGCGCGGATGCTGCCGTGGCGCGCCTGCATTTCGTGCGCGATTGCCAGATTGCGATCGGTGTATGCGCTGGACTCCATATCCATCTCGACGCGTGTGCCGCTGGCGGCGGCGAGGCGGGCAAGAGTGTCCATGTTCGACCGGCAGGCCTCTTCCGAGATCTCGAGCCCGAGCGCGGTGACCTTGACCGAGATCGTGCCCGGCAATCGTTCGCGCGAGATGCGGTCGAGGGCGCTGCAGTAGGCGATGCGCTGCGCGTCGGCATCGGCGAGCGCCGTGACGTTTTCCCCGAGATAGTCCAGCGACGCCAGGTATCCTTCTCCCGCGAGGCCGCGGATTACGTCAAGCGCGTCTTCGAGCCGCCGGCCGGCGATGAAACGGCGAGTGAGCCGGTGAGCGACGGATGAATCTTCGATGAGACGGCGTGAAGCACGCCGCTCGGAAAGGTAGAGGAAAGCGCCTCTCAGGAACGGGATGAATGCGGACAATCGGCCTCGCCCGCGCAACCGCATCCGCGGAGCGCGGCACTTTCATTGTAAGAAGCGATGCGTTCACCGGCGTGGAAAGGCGGCGTGAGGAACCACGACGCGACGGCCAACGCGGCGTACGGCAGGCAGCGCATGACAATTGCTCTTCTATAATCGCAAGTGAATGCCCAGCTCCGCGGAGGCGCGCGAATGCCTCGCCCATCTCGATGGCGTGCGTGTCGAGTACGACGCTCCGCTCAACCGGTACGCACGCTTCGGTGTGGGCGGTCCGGCCGACGTCCTCCTCGATGCGGCGAGCGAGGAGGCGTTCGCGCGCGCCCTGGAGGCGGTTCGGGGGCTCGGCGTGCCCTGGACTGTGATCGGCGGCGGCACCAACCTGATCGTCGCCGACGAAGGCTACCGCGGGGCCGTGCTGCGTTATACCGCCGACTCGATTATCGCGGAAGCCACGCGGGTGCGCGCCGAGGCGGGCGCCATTCTGCAGGACCTGGTCGATTTCACGATCGAGCACGGCCTCGCCGGTATCCAGACCATGACCGGGATTCCCGGCTGGGTCGGCGGGGCAGTCTACGGAAACGCAGGCGCCTACGGCCGCTCCATTAACCAGAGCATCGCGGCCGTGCGATTCTTCGATGGCCAGCGGGTTCGCAGCTTCACCAACCAGGAATGCGGTTTCTCCTATCGCGAGAGCGCGTTCAAGGCGCGTAAGGACTGGATCGTCTTCTCCGCCGATCTCACGCTCGCCCGCGGCGAGGCCGCCGAGCTGCGGGCGAAGGCGAATGACATTCTCGATATCCGCAACGCCAAGTACCCGCCTACCATGAAATGCGCCGGCTCGATCTTCAAGAACCTGATCCTGGCCGAGCTCGAGCCGCATGTCCGCGAAGTCGTCCCCGAGCGGGCCATCATCGAAGGCAAAGTGCCTTCCGCGTGGTTCCTCGAACAGGTGGAGGCCAAGGGCATGCGCCGCGGCGATATCCATGTCGCCGGCTACCACGCCAATCTCATCTATAACGGCGGGGAAGGCACGTCGCGGCAGGTCCGCGAGATTATCGACGAGCTCAAGGCGCGCGTGATTGAACGCTTCGGGCTGGAGCTCGAGGAAGAAGTCCAGTACGTCGGCTTCGCGGCCCGGTAAGTAGATTGCGTACAATCGCTGGAATGAGACGTGCGCTTGTCTTGCTCGCCGCCGCGGCCGCGATCGCCCACGCGGAACGCAAATCCGGCAGTCCCCTCGACCACCTCCCGAAGAATATCGAAGCCCTGACGCACTTCGGCGAGCGCGCTGATATTTCGCCCGACAACCAGCGCGTCGCATTCATGTCCAAGAGCTTCGGAGATGCGTTTGTCATCGATCTGAAGTCGCGCAGCATCCGCTGTCTGACCTGCGGTGTGCCGGGCGCCGCCTTCCTGCGCGTGATGCACCTGCCCAACGGCGACTACGTCCTGATCGGCCCCGAGCGCTTCAAGGATCTTCGCACCAGCCGGCGCGAAGAGAATGAGCTCTGGTATCTGAGCAGCAAGCCCGGATCCAAGCCGGTGCGCTTCGGTGAGCGCATGAGCGAAGGCGCGGCCATCTCCAAGAAGGCGATGAAAATCTCGTACTCGCAGACTTCCGCGCAAAACCCCGAGCTGCCGCGCGGCGCTTCCCGCCTGGTGGTCGCGGAGGTAGACCTGTCCGGCGGCAGGCCGAGGCTCACGAACAAGCAGGTCGTCCATGAGAGCCAGGGCCAGGGCTGCACCCTCGAGGCTCAGGACTTTTACGACAACGACACCAAATTGACCTTCAGTTGCTATGAACCGAAAGGTATGGCCTCCGTCATGAGCCTTGATCCGCGCACGAAGCAGGTCGTCAACCAGTCGAAAGCGCCCGGAACCTATAACGAACCCGAGGGCATTTTTCCGGATGGCACGTACACGCTCGTCGAGGCCGATCGCCAGGTGCAGAAGCTCGGCGGCGAGGGCGGCTTCCGGCAGATCGACATCTGGAAGTTGCGGCTCGACGGCACGGGCAAGGACTTCACCCGGGTCACGCATTTCAACGATTACGAAGGCTGGAAGGCGTCTAATCCCGTGGTCTCAACCGACGGCCGCTTTATGGCCTTCCAGGTGGCCAGGACCGCGGACGAAGCAGGCGTGGGCTACGGCATAATGCTCTACCGCTTCCGGTAGGCCATGCCGCCGCGCGTGACGGCTCGCAATCGGTCTTTCAGCCGCTGGCGACGCGGCGATCGGGAAGCGCGCCAACCCGCCGTTTCCGCCGACAATTCGGGGTGGCGACCGGCCCTCTTGCGTCCGCGCCCGTGGCGGCCACCGCACCGCGCACCCGGGATTAAGGTGTGGGGCGGACCTCGCGCCACACGGCGCGGTCGCTTTTTACCAGCCAGTTCCGGAACATGGCCGTGAAATCCCGCGCCTCGTTCGAGGTGCCCAGCTCTTCGATGCTGAACCTCATCTTGTGCCGCCAGTTCGGGTATTGGTGCGTGCTTCCGGGGAGGTTTTGCTGGTCCGGCTCCTTGAACAGATCTTCCTGGTTCAGCACCATCAACTCGGACGGCGTTAGCGCCAGGAAACCGACCACCGCGTTGTGCAGGTCGCCCGTGAGCTCGCCGTAGGAGTCGGCCGACCGCGGCAGATGGTGCGGGAGCAGGTTGAGCCGGAACAGCAGATCGAGCAGTTTCTGCTTCTCCTGACGGCGATCCGCGAGTTGCTGCCGGTAACTGCGGTCGTCCGGCAGCAGACCGGCGCTGCGCCTCGCTTCAATATCACGGCTGGTCCAGAAGCCGGCCAGCGCCGGCAGATCATGGGTGCTGGCGGAAACCAGCGCCTGCCGTGGATATTCGGCCGGGCGCTTGAAATCGCCCGCTTCGTTCTTCTCGAAGTAGAGCAGCCGGTAGCCGCGCACGCCGAAGCGGTCGAGCGTCTCACGCACGCCCGGAGCCACGGTCCCGAGGTCTTCCCCGATCAACAGCACGCGATTGCGCACGCTCTCGAGCGCCAGGATGCGCAGCAGGTGCTCAGGCGAGTCCTGCACGTACGCGCCCTCGGTGGCATCCATCGAGTCCGGGATCCAGTACAGGCGGAAGAAGCGCATGACGTGATCGATGCGAAGCGCCCCGCCATGCCGCATGTTCTTCCGGATCGCCTGCACAAACAGGCGGTAGCCGTCCTCGTGGTGCCGCGGCGCATGGGGCGGGGGAAAGCCCCAGTCCTGGCCCTTGGGAGCGAAGCTGTCCGGCGGCGAGCCGACGCGGCACCCGGACACATAAAATCGCCGGTGTGCCCACAAGTCGCCGCCCCAGCGGTCGGTGGCCAACGCCAGGTCGTGGTAAAGGCCTAGCGAGAGGCCGCGCTCACGCGCGTGGCGCTGCGCCTCGCCTAGCTGGACCTCCACCTGCCACTGCAGGTACTTGTGGAACAGGATGGATCGACAGTGCTCGCGCCGGAACTGTTCGACCTCGGGCGATGCGGGATCGCGAAATTGCTCGGGCCAGTCGGCCCAGATCCACACTTCCGGATGGCGCGCGTGGATCCACTCGTCCAGCGCGCAAAACGTGGCGTACTGCTCGAGCAGGTCGCCCTCGGCCGCGATGTAGTCTCGGAACTGCCGGGCGCGGGCCGTGCCGCGCCGTTCTTCGCGCTGCAATTCGCGGAAGGCGAGCCTCAGAAACGCGAGCTTCAGCTCGTACACCTGCTCATACTCGACGTGCTCGGCCGTGCGCAAGCTCTGCAGCCGGCACTGCACGCGGCTGCCGGCCAGCAAGCGGGTCGCCCAGCGCGACGCGGCAAAGTCCGGAATGTTCTCCACGTCCAGATAAAGCGCGTTCCGGTAAAACGTGCAGGTGGGCAGATACGGGCTGGTGTTGAACGGCTGGCGGTTCGGGATCGCGTGTAACGGGTTCAGAGCGATGAAGCTGCCGGCCACTTCAGAGGCGAACCAGTCGATCAGCGACCGCAGGTCGGTGAAGTCGCCGCAGCCCCAGTTCCGGCGCGACCGCAGACCATACAGGCTGACCGCGATCCCCGCCGTCCTGCCGCCGTCAGCGAGCAGGGGCGGGGACCAGGCCCGCTCGGGGCACAGCACCAGTCGCGCTTCGGCGGTGGTCAGGATTCCTCCACTACCGCAGGCGGCCAGGCGCAGGCGGTGATAGCCGAGTGGGGGGTCCGCGGGCAACGAGAGCAGCAGCCGCACGAAACGGCGTGTCCGGAGTTCCGCCTGAGCGGCTTCGGGCAGATCGGCGAACGCGACCTCCCGCGAGTATGTGCCGCCGGACTCCCAGTCGATCTGCAGCCGGCCGCGCGCATTCCGCAGTTCCTCGGGCAGGCTCAGCGCGACTTCTCCGCCGGCCCCGGTCACGATCGTAGACGGCAACAGAGAAGCCCAGTCTCGCCAGAGCCGCTCCTCGACCGCCGCATTCAGCTCATCGGTGCTTCCCGTCGGGACTCCCAGCGACGTCAGGATCGCCTTCTGTACCTCGGCTGCGGTGACGTGGTGCGTGCCGAAAACGTCCCAGTAATCGGGCTCGATCCCCCACAGCCTGGCGGCGCGGGCGAGGGCGGCGGGGTAGGAGTCGGCAGGCTGGAACCGCTCAATGTGCGGGGGCATCGGTTCGTGTTAATCGATTCGGCCGGAAGCAAGATGGTTTCGAGGCGGGGGTCAATCCTGATTTTATCCCGGCCCGAAGCGCCTCCCGTCCGGACGGCACGGCCGCGCGCTCTACGCGGGCGCGCCACGAGCAGGCGGCGTCAAATACGCGGAGCTGCCGCGAAAGCTCGTGCGATAATGAGGTCGGAGTCATGGAGAACCGGGTCATCATCAATCAGCCGGAGGATCTCTACGCCCGCATCGATAACGAATTCGGGCCGGACGTCCACGAGGGCATTCTGCTGACCACGGTCGATAAGGCAATCAACTGGGCTCGCAAAAACTCCATTTGGCCCATGACATTCGGCTTGGCGTGCTGCGCCATCGAGATGATGGCCATGAGCGCCTCGCGCTTCGACATCGCCCGTTTCGGCGCCGAGGTGTTCCGCGGCTCCCCCCGCCAGGCAGACCTCATGATCATCGCGGGCCGGGTCTCGAACAAAATGGCGGCCGTGATCCGGCAGCTCTATCAGCAGATGCCGGAGCCAAAATGGGTGATCTCCATGGGAGCCTGTGCCACATCCACGGGTGTGTTCAGCAACTACGCGCTCATACCGGTCAACCAGGTGATCCCGGTAGACGTGTTCGTGCCCGGCTGCCCGCCGCGGCCCGAGCAGTTGATCTACTCGATCATGCTGCTGCAGAAGAAGATCGAAGCCGAGCGCGGATCGACGCTGAAAGCCCTGAACCTCGCCTGATCCGGTTCGCGCGCCGCGCCGGCCCGCGCGGCTACGTCTCTCATTTGTGCAACGCGCCCCGGCCGGGTAGCCGGCGGCTGAGCCGGTTTGCCCGTGCCGCCCCGCCCGCCCGCGATCGTTTCCCTATTCCGAGGAATATCAGGACAAACGTTGGCCTATTTCACTCTTGAGCTCAAATACTGCCAGAACGTTCCGATAAGCCCCACAACGGCTAACAGCGGAATTCGATGACAGGCCGAGCGGATTAAGCCGGCCTGATCAGACTGCGCCGGAGTGCGCGGCAGGCCCGCCTGTGCCGGTGACGAACGCGTCGAAGCTTTTCAGATTTGACTGAGCCAGCATACCCCCACTCGGCGTCCCGAGTGATATTTGGCTCTGAACTTGCTTTTTTGGCTGCCGTGAGCACGAATTACATGACGCAGGGCCAAGCGGCGTTTCAGAACGGCACTTGCCGTACCGGCCTGAACCGGCTGAGCAGGACGCGGGGGTGCACTCACGGCCGGCCGCTCGACCTACCGCACCATCATGTGGTATTCCCGTCGTCGGGCACAGGTGGCCGCCGATGATCCCGGCGGAGACGCAAACTTATGAAAAACGCCGGCCCCGGCTGGACGCCGAAACGCGCGAGCGCCTGATCATGGAACACCTCCCGCAGGTGAAGCTCATCGCGCGCCGCATCCATGAGCGACTGCCGGAGAATGTCAGCCTGGAAGATCTGATCTCAACGGGAACCGTCGGCCTGATTGCGGCGGTCGATCGTTTCGATGAAAGTCTCAACGTCAAGCTGAAGACCTATGCCGAGTACAAGATCCGCGGCGCTATCCTCGACAGCCTGCGCGGGCTCGACTGGGCGCCGCGCCAGCAGCGGAAACGCGCCAAAAAGATCGAGGGCGCCATTGCCATTCTCGAGCAGCGCCAGAAGCGCTCGCCGACGGAAGAGGAAATCGCGGCTGCGCTCTCCATCAGCCTGCGGGAATACCGCGAGTGGCTGCTCGATGCACACAGCGTGAACATCGGAAGCCTCGAATCGTCCACGGTTGACGACGAAGGCCGTGCCGTGGTGCGCCATATCTCCGCTGGCGAGGCGAACTGGCCGTCGCACGTCATGGAACGCGCTGAACTGCAGCGGCTGTTGTCGACGGCCCTGGAGCGCATGCCCCGGGTCGAGCGCATCGTGCTGAACCTGTACTACCACGATGAGATGACGTTGCGGGAGATCGCAGGCATCATCAACCTGCACGAGTCCCGGGTGTCGCAGTTGAAATCGCAGGGACTTCTCCGTTTGCGGGCCTTCCTGGCCAAGCGCTGGCCCATGACACGGGGTTCCTAGCCGGGAGGCCTCAGCGAGCATCGGCCGCGGGCCTTGCGCTCCCGCAGCCAGGGTACAGTCGAAGTAAGTTCGCCCGCGTTCCGCGTCCGGTCAGCGGAACTCCTGCCGGATGCGGGTCGCCGGGCGCGGGGCCCGTGGCGACGCGGGAGCCGCGTCCTCGATGACCAGGGTCAGCGCCATTTCGCGCCGCTCGCGCATGACCTGCAGGGGGATGCTCCGCCGGTTGGCGGCGTCGCGCACCGCCGCGGACACGTCGCCCGGGGTACTGACGCTGGTGTTATTGACCTTCAGGATCACGTCGCCCGCCTTGAGGCCGGCCTTCTCCGCGGGCGAGCCTTGGGACACCGATCGCACCAGGACGCCGGACTTGACGCCGAAGTAGTCGGCCAACTGCGACTCGAGCGACTCGGCCTCGATGCCGATCATAGCGCTGCGCCAGCTCATGTGCGCCCGAGGGATATCGGGCATGCGGAATTGCGGCATCTGGAACTGCCAGTCGTCAGGCCAGGTGTATTGAAAGCCTTCGCCCCTGCGAGCAGCCCAGGACTTCCTGGATGCCGTGGCCACTTCTACTGTCTGGGGAGCGCCATTCCGAATGATGCCCAGCTTCACCTGCCTGCCCACCGGGGTCTCGCGCACCAGGCGGATGAACTGTTCCGTGCCGTCCACGCGCTGGCCGTTGTACTCCACCACAACATCGCCGACCTTGACGCCGCCTTTCTCAGCCGGCCCGTCCGGCTCCACGCGCGTGACCTCTACGCCATACTCTTCTTTCAGGTTCAGGGTCTTGGCGCGTTCGGCTGTGATTTCCTGTACCCCGACGCCCAGAAAACTACCGGCTCCGGTCAGCACCTGCACGAACCGCTCTTGCGCGGATTTGTATTTGTCGGGCTCGTATCCCAGCGCGGGAGCGGCCGCCAGCAGCGCCGCCGCGGTCATCAGAAGTAAAAGTTTCTCGGATCTCATACCAACCTCTCTTCGCGACCGCGCGGCGGCTACTTCTGCCGGCGCAGGTAGATCGTGCCGCCCGCGGTGGAAATATATAGCAGCGGCCCGCCGCCGTTGAGCGACCCTTCAGCGATCACCGGCGCACTCGAGGCCCGCACCGCAATCTCCGGAAACTCGGAAACGATGCGGCTCCAGCGCGCGCCCTCGCTCCGCGCCCTGACCGTTACCGCAACATTAGACGGGATGAATACGACAATGTCACCGTTGCCCGTGCTCAGCATGGAATCACGCAACGCCGCGCCGGCCAGCAGCTCGGCGAAAATTGCGCCCACGTGCGTGACTGCCTTCATTTCTCCGGCGGCGCCGCGGAGCCGGATGGCGCCGCCGCTCGATTGGCACTGCACGCCGTTTGCTGAGCCCACCTCAATGGGCCCACCCGAGCTTTCGATGTTGACGCGCCCGCGCGCTTCCCGCACGTCGATGCGGCCGCCGCCCGTGTGCGCCGTGACGTAGGATGCCGCCCGCCGCACGACTACATTGCCGCCTGCCGTGGAGGCGTGCACCGGACCCGACGCCTCGCGGACGAAGATCTCGCCGCCGCCCGATTCGAGCCACGCCTCGCCCCCCGCGTTCTCGACATGGACCGGACCGCCGCCGGTGTAGAGCCGCAGGATGCCGCCGACGCTGCCGGCCCGAATCTCACCTCCTCCGGTGCGCGCCACGGCGTCGCCGCCGATCCTGTCGAGTTGCACCTGCCCGCCCACGGATTCGATCAGGATCTTGCCGGCGATGTCCTGCGCGAGCACGTTGCCGCCCTGCGTCCGAATCGCGCCCGATCGCAGCGACTTTGGCACCGATACTTCGAGCTCCGCCGGCAGCGAGGGCCCGGGCGGCTCCCGCACGGCCAGCACTGCGGCATCTTTGTGCACCCTCGCTTCGACGCTGATCCTGCGGGCCATCGCCTGTGCTTCTGCTTCGCTGAGGGCGGCCAGCCGCTTGCGCAGCGTATACCTGCACTGCTGTCCCATTGTGCCCTGCAGCGTGACCGGCCCCGTGCTGATCACGTTCAACTGCCGGGCCGCGCTCAGTTTGCAGGATCCGGTGACGGTGCGCACCCACTCATTGCGCTCGCGCCGAAGCGTCTCCTGCGCAAACAGCACACCCGCCACTGCCGCCGCTGAAAACAACAACTTCATCAGAACGTATCCACCGACGCCTTCATCTCGTGCAGAACCTTCTGCACCTTCATGCGCAGGTACGCATTCTGCTCGCGCTGCATGAGCTCCTGCAGGACCCCGGCCACGTCGGGCTGAGGAGAGCTGGTGAGCAGATCGATCGCCTGCGTGCGCACCCCGGAGTTGCTATCCGCCAGCACCACCCGGGCCAGCGCGCGCCGGGTCTCGGGATCGGCGGCGGAATGACGTAAACCGTCGAGCGCCTTCAGCCGCACACCGGGGTTTGCGTCGTGCTGCAGAGCGTGGAGCAGTGCCCGCCGGACTTCGTCGGATTCGGCGCGCGAGGTCAGCAGGTCGACCGAATCGACCCGCACGCCGGGGTCGGCGGCATCGCGCGAGGCCGCGAGCAGCAACCCACGAATCCGGTCATCATGAATGCTGCCGTTCAGCCGCCGCTGCCGCGTTTCTTCCACCACCATCTGTACCCGCCCGGCGCCATCCGGTTCGAGTGAGCGCACCCGCGAAATCACCGGCTCAGTCAGCCCGATCGCGGGAAGGGGCGCGCGGCCCGGTGGAAGCAGCCGGCCGCCGGCAAAACCGAGAGCCAGCAGCGCCAATGCCCCGACCGGCTTCATCCAGGCGCCCAAGGGACTCGCGAACAGGTCGCGCAGGCGGCTCAACGGATTGCGTTTGCGGACCTGCTCGATCTCGGCCAGCGCCGCGACACTCTGCCGCAGGCCGCGGCGGCAGGCAGCGAGCAGCGCAGCATCCGCGGGCATCTCGTGGCGGTCGAGCACCGCGTGGATTGTCTGCAGCCGCGCCCACTCGGCCCGGCACGATTCACATGCCCCGAGGTGCTCTTCGAGCGCTTCTTCCTCGTCGAAGCTCAGCTCGCCGTACAGCAGCAACGGCAGCCGCTTCCCGCAGGCTTCGCAATTCATACGAAATCTCCCAATCCCGCGCGCATCTTCTGGGTCGCGCGAAACAGGCAGTTCTTCGCCGCCTCCTCCGAGGTTCCGAGCACCTCACCAATCGCGCGCAGCCTCATGCCCTGGTAGTGCCTCAGCTCGAACACCATCCGCTCCCGCGGAGTGAGCGCTTCCAGCATGTCCCGGATGCGGTCTCCGAGCTGGCGGCTCAAGAGCCAGCGCTCCGGGTCGATCCCGGCCCGCTCCTCCGGCACCGAGCCGAGGCGGTCCATCGGCCCTTCCGAGGTCACGATCACCGCCGGATCCTCCCGCCGGACTCTGCGCCTGCGCAGATGGTCCACGCACAGGTTGCTGACGATCCGGTACAGCCAGGTATGAAAGCTGCAGTCGAAGCGGAAGGCGTGCAGGTTCCGGTACACGCGCAGGAAGGCTTCCTGGTACACATCGCTGGCATCCTCGGGCGAGCGAAGCAGGTTCAACGCCAGCCGGAGGACCGGCTGGTCGTAGGTCTGCACAAGCCGCTCGAAGGCGGACTGGTCGCCCTTCTGGGCCGCTCGGATCAGAGCCGCTTCATCCAGTTGCGTGACCGTACCGGCGGCGGCTGCCACGGCTTCCCCATTCGCAGTCAACATTGAACTGGACGGACGGCCTCGGGAAATGTCACGTGGTTCTGCCATGGCAATGTTCGTGGGGACCGTGCAAAGAAAGCCGCCCAAACCCGCGGCTCTTAATTTTCTCAGCTTACCGCCGAAACGGACGCCCCAAGAACCGGCTGCCCGGCCGCCCTCCCGGCGGTTATCCCGCAGCCGTGCCGTACGCGGGGGCCGTGATCGAGCCCTTGGGCCAGGCTGGGGGTCCCGCCCGAGCCGCGCGCGTTAGCACGCGGCATGCGGGACGGCACATTAATTCGGGCCTAGCCGGGCTCTGATTTCCGCCTACTCCGCAAGTTCAAGCTGGATCTTCTTCTGCCCGGGATCGAGCGCCGCGATGCGGAAACT